>RPRB01000056.1 GCA_003818285.1 Myxococcaceae bacterium | reverse complement strand
CTGACGCCGCAGGAGCCAGTCGTAGGTGTACCCGCCGCTGTTGATCGTGCTCCCGGCGGAACCACCGGGGGCGACGGTGTTGATGATGACGAGCGAGCCGGAGCCTCCGGTGGCGACGTTCCACTTCCGCGTGCTGTGCGGAGCGACGGTGAGCGGCGGGGGGTAGCTGAACGGAACCCCGCCCCCGGAGATCCCCAGCAGCAACGGGTCGGTTCCGGTCCCGTTGAGGTCGTCCAGGCTGGTGAACTTCCACGCCGGGTTGAGCCAGTCGGTGTTCCCGTAGGCCAGCAGGTCGTAATTGCAGTCGGTGAAGAGGTTCTCCGGCTCGGTGGTCAGCTGGTAGTACTGGTTGTACCCCGCGAGCCCCATGTCGATGCGCGAGGTGTAGAGAGGCAGCGTCTGGGAGAGAGCGCGCTTGCCGATGCAGAACTTGTTGAGGCACTCATCGTCCGGCGGACCCTCGGCCACGCCGCCGTCCGGCAGCGGGTGGGTGATGGTCGGGTCCCAGTCCTGGTTCTGCGCGGAGGGATCGCTGTTGGGGTCGGCCGGCCGGAACGACATCGACCGGCTGGTGTCGAAGATGATGAAGAGCTTGGGGGTGAAGAAGTTCTGGATGCCCGGAGTGTCCGTGACGGTCGGGCTCGGAGCAGCTTCCGCCCGGGGAATCCCCAGCGGAAGCGGTCCGGCGGCCATCACGAAGACCAGGACCCACATCACCGACAGCTGAAACGCGGTCTTGACCTGACGCATCGGGGAGGTGTGGGGAGCAAGCCATACGCCAGGCTCCGCCGGCTGATTTTGGCACGGACCACGCGTGGTTCGTGCGACCCCGGGGCCCGACGCGGGGTCGACGCAAAACTTTCTACGCAACTTTTGCGAGGCGGAGGGCGAAGTGAGAGGCGGGCCTACACCCGGGAGCGCCGCCGCCGATCGCGTGCGCGCTCGCGCCGCGTGGGCCGCAGCCCGAGCTCGCTCGGGGTGGGCGTGCCGTCGCGCACGGGCTCCGTCACCCGGGGCGCGCCGGCGGGGGCCACGGCCGGGAGCCGCACCACGAACGTGGAGCCCTCACCGACCTTGCTCTGGACCGAGATGGTCCCCCCGTGGCTCTTCACGATGCGCTGGCAGATGGCGAGCCCGAGGCCGGTGCCCTTCTGCTTGGTGGTGAAGAAGGGGACGAAGATGTTGGGCTGCTGCTCGGGGGGGATGCCCGGCCCGTCGTCGGCGACGTCGATCTCCACGAACTCGCCCGAGGCGCGCAGGTCCGCGAACCGCTCCGGCCCCCGAGTCCGGACCCGGATGGTCCCGGGCGCGGTCCCCAGCGCCTGGATCGCGTTCTGCACCAGGTTGATCAGCACCTGCTTGAGCTGCTCGGGGTCTCCCTCGACGGCGGGCAGGTTCTCGCCCAGCTCCATCACCAGCGCCAGCCGGCCGGGAATCTCGTTCTGGATGAGCCGGATGGTGCGGCCCACGACCTCGTTGATGTCCACCGTGCCGAAGCTCTGCTTCAGCGGCCGGGCGTAGTCGAGGAACTGGGTCACCACCCCGTTGAGGCGATTCACCTCCTCGACGATGACGTCCAGGAACTCGCCCTCCTCGCCGGCGCGAGGCCGGGGCTCCAGGCACTGGGCGGCGCCCTTGATCGCCCCGAGCGGATTCCGGATCTCGTGCGCCAGGCCCGCCGCCATCTCGCCCAGCGCGGCCAGCCGGTCCCGCTCGCGCATTCGCTCGTAGAGCTTGCTGTTCTCGACGATGGTCGCCAGCCGCTCGGCGACCTCCAGGACCATCGCGATCTCGTCGGAGGCGAAGGCCTCGGGCACTCGTTCGTCCCAGAGGTTCAGGAAGCCCACCACCCGGTCACCGCCCACCAGCGGCACGGTGAAGGCGGACTTGAGCGAGAGCAGCGCGTTCCGGGTGTCGAGCGTCCGCTTCAGCTCCTCGCGGCTCCGGCGGCCCTCGGCCGTCCGGGTGCGCATCTCGATGATCCGCCGCTCGAGGTTCTCCTGGAGCAGCGCCTTCTGGCCGCTCGCCGCGGCCGAGAGCAGGCCACGCGCGGCCGCCGCGTCGAGGAAGGGCACCGGCTCGGGACCCCGGAAGTTGAGCCTCTGGAACCCCGGGCGGTCCTCGGCCAGGAGGTACACCGAGGCGTGGGTCACCCGGCGCGTCTCCTCCAGCGCGTCGAGGATGATCTCGGAGGCCTCCCCGGGGTCGATGACGTTCGCCAGCCGGGTGCGGAGCGCGGCGAGCGACTTGAGCAGCTCGCTCCGCTCACGGAAGAAGATCTGCACCACCTGCGCCTCGACCTTCGCCCGCAGGGGCTCGAGCAGGATGCCGATGACGAACGCGGCGAGCACCGTGTTGAAGAGGTAGAGCGAGGTGTTCCCCTTCACCCAGGCGGTGAGCACCAGGAACACCGCGGCCAGCATCACCGCCAGCACCGTCTGGCTCGCCACCTTGCCCAGGAGCTCGTGCAGGTCCATCAGCCGCAGCCGGAGCAGCGTCTGGGCGAGGAAGAAGAGGTACAGCGTGGTCACCACCGGCCCCAGGGTGGGGAAGGGCAGGCCCAGGGTGGTGAGCCCGTCCAGGGCGGTGAAGAGCAGCGCCGCGGCCGCGCCGATGGCCAGGTAGGTGAGCCGGGCGCGCTCGGTCTTGGAGTCGCTCCGCCGCACCCGCCGCACCAGGAGCGAGAGCGACAGCAGCATGGTCCCGAAGCTCCAGACCGCCACCACCGCCCTGCCGACCGCCGAGGTCGCCAGCGGCGTGACCGCCACGGCGAGCCCGAGCACCACCGAGAAGATTGCCACCCGCCGCGTGGTCCGTCGCCCCTGGCTCTGGCCGCCGAGGAACTCGAGGAAGAAGCCCAGGGCCGCCGAGGGCATGATCGCCGCGGAGAGCAAGCGCACACCGATCGCCACCCGCACCGGCCACCCGCTGAGCCCGCCGGAGAGGAAGACGCTCCGCAGGAAGTCCGCGAGGTAGAAGGCGCCCGCGGCGAAGGCGAAGATCGCGTAGGCCGTCAGCACCCGGGCGCGGCCGGAACGCAGCACCAGCGACAGCCCGAGGGCGGTGGCCACGATGCTGGCGAGGAGCGCGGTCTGGGTGCGGATGTCCATCGGTCGGACGCCGGGAGCAAGTCTAATCCCCAATGGTTGCGTGCGGTGGGCGGACCCTTCACACTCCGGGGGCTCGCCCGGCCCCCAGTGCTCCTCCCGCTCGTCGCCCTCCTGCTCGCTGCAGCCCCCGAGACCTCGCCGGCCACCCCCACCGACCCTGCCCCGGACGTGGAGCAGGGCCTGGTCCCCGACGACGTCGCCGAGGTCTGGAACCCGGCCTTCCCTTCCCGTCCGGCGCCCTCCCCGCCGACCGGCCGCCGCGTCGCGCTCCGGACCCTCGACCCGGTGTTCACCGGCCAGCTGGCGACGGCGCGCGCGGAGTTCGAGGCCGGACGGTACGAGCGCACGGTCCAGTTCCTGTCGAAGGCGCAGGGCACCCCGGCGGTCCGGTACCTGCGCGCGCTCGCCCAGGTGCGGGTGCGACCGGCGGCGGGCCCGGCGGCGGAGCTGGAGGCCCTCGCCGCCGAGCTGCCGGCGATCGCGGACCGTTGCCGGCTCCAGGCGGGCCTCGCCCGCGAGGAGCTCGGCGAGCTCGACGCCGCGGGGCGCCTCTTCTCGGCCATCCCGCCCACCTCGCGCGTCTACCCCGATGCCCGGTTCGGCCTGGCCCGCGTCCTTCGCCGGAAAGGCGATCTCCGGGCCGCAGCCGAGGTGCTCGATCCGCTGGCCCGGGGCACCTCTCCGCTGTGGGGCAGGGACGTGGCCGCGGAGGCGCTGGTGACGCAGGCGGACCTCGCCCGTTCCCGGCGCGACGGCGAGGCCGAGCGGCAGGCGCTGCTCGCACTGTGGAGCGGCCACCCCCGCTCACCGCTGGCGGCGCAGGCGGAGCGCCGGCTGGGAAAGGGTGCGCTCACCGTGCCGGCGACGGTCGCGCGCGCCGAGGCGCTCGTGGAGCTCCACCGCAACCGGCAGGGGCTGGAGATGATCCGGCCGGTGCTCCCGAAGCTGAAGATTCCGGACCCCCTCGCCTGCCGCGCGCGGCTGGCGGAGGGGCGGGCGCTGCGCAAGGAGCGCCGCCACTCCGAGGTCCCGGAGGTGCTCCAGCCGGTGGTTCGCGGCTGCGCCGACGCGGACCTCAGGGTCCGTGCGCTCTACCTGCTCGGTACCTCGCAGGCGGTCGTCGCTCCGGCCTCGGCGGTGAAGACCTTCGACGCGCTGGCGAAGGAGTTCCCGGAGAACCCGCTGGCCGACGACGCGCTGTTCGTGGCCGCGGACCTGCTCGCGCAGGACGGCGACACCGCCGGGGCGCTCGTCCGGCTGGATCGCATCGCCGAGCGGTACCCGGAGGGGGATCAGCTCGGAGAGGCGCTCTTCAAGGCGTTCTGGCTCCGGTACCGGGCCCGCGACGAGAAGGGCGCGCTCGCCGCGCTCGCGGCGCTGGAGAGGGCGCGCGCCTCGGCGGAGGAGAGCTACGACGTGGAGCGGGCGCGTTACTGGCGCGGCCGCGTGCTGGACCAGCAGAGGCGCACCGATGAGGCACTGGTCCTCTGGGAGGCGCTGGCGGTCGAGCATCCGGGCACCTACTACGGGCTCGTGGCCCGCGAGCGGCTCGCCGAGCGGGACCCGGTGCGCGCCTCGCGGGTGGCCGCCCAGCTGGCGACGCTCCCTCTGGCGACTCCGCCCGCGTCGCTCGATGCGGGCTCGCTGCTCGAGGACGTGCACTTCCTCGCCGGGTTGGAGCTGCTCCGGCTGGGCTTCAACGACGCCGCCTCCTCCGAGCTGCTCGCGGCCCGCCGCGCCGGCCAGCCGCCCGAGGCCCAGCGGCTGTTGGTGGAGGCGCTCGCCCGCACCGGCGACGTCCGCGCTGCCCACGGGGTGGCCCGGCTCGCGCTGCGGCGGGACCTCAGCGGCCCGGTCGCGCCGGGGGTGCGAGACCTCTGGGCCATCGCCTATCCGGATGCCTTCCGCGAGCTGGTGGTACGCCACACCCGCGGCTCGCCGGTGGAGCCGGAGCTGCTCCAGGCCCTCATGCGCGAGGAGAGCGCGCTGGACCCGCGAGCGCTGTCCTGGGCCGGGGCGGTGGGCCTCACCCAGCTGATGCTTCCCACTGCCCGCGAGGTGGCGAAGTCGCTGCGCCTCCGCGCCCCCAGCGCCGAGCAGCTGCAGAACCCCTCGACCAACATCCAGCTCGGGGCGGCGTACCTCGGGCGGCTGCTCCAGCGCTTCGACGGGAACGTGGCGCTGGCGCTGGCCAGCTACAACGCAGGCGAGGGCGCGGTGAACCGCTGGCGAGCGGCCCGGCCGGATGCCGAGCTCGACCGCTGGGTGGAGGAGATTCCCCTCTCCGAGACCCGCGGCTACGTGAAGCGGGTGCTGCGCAGCTGGAACACCTACCGGCTGCTCGGCGGCCGCCCGCTGCCGGGCGTGGTGAAGACCACCGCTCCGGCGGCACCGCGCGCGGAGCGCGAGCGATGAGCGACGGCGGGCTTCCAGCGGGGACCCGGGAGCGGCTGCGCGCGCTGCCCTCGGTCGAGGCGGTGCTGGTCTCCGAGGCCGGCCGGGCGGCGCTGCAGATCCACCCCCGTCCGCGGGTGGTGGAGGCCATCCGGCGGGTGCTGGCGGTGCTCCGCGGCCGCATCCTCCAGGGGGAGGCGGCGAGCTTCTCCTCCGACGCGCTCGGACCGGCGCTGGTGGCGCTCGCGACGCCGGGCCTGCGGCCGGTGCTCAACGCCACCGGAGTGGTGCTGCACACCAACCTCGGCCGGGCGCCGCTCGCGCCCGAGGCGCTGGCCCGGGTGGAGGCGGTGGGCAGGGGCTACTCGAATCTGGAAGTGGATCTGGAGTCCGGCGAGCGGGGCTCGCGGTTCGCCCCGCTGCTCGAGCCGCTCCGGGCGCTGACCGGCGCCGAGGACGCGATGGTGGTGAACAACTGCGCCGCGGCGACGCTGCTGGTGCTCACCGCGCTCGCCGAGGGACGGGAGGTGGTGGTCTCCCGGGGCGAGCTGGTGGAGATCGGCGGCGGGTTCCGCGTGCCCGACGTGATGCGCCAGTCGCACGCGACGCTGGTGGAGGTCGGGACGACCAACCGCACCCGCCGCGCCGACTACGAGCGGGCGCTCTCGCCGGCCACGGCGCTGGTGGCCAAGGTGCACCGGTCCAACTTCGCCCTGGTGGGCTTCACCGAGGAGACCACGGTGGAGGAGCTGGCCCGCCTGTGCCAGCCGCGCGGGGTGCCGCTCTTCGTCGACGCCGGAAGCGGGCTGCTCGCCCCGCTGGACCTGCCGGGCGCCCCGGCCGAGCCCACGATGCGAGGGCACGTCGAGGCCGGCGCCGACCTGGTGGCCTTCTCCGGGGACAAGCTGCTCGGGGGCCCGCAGGCCGGCATCGTGGTGGGCCGTGCCTTCTGGGTCTCCCGTCTCCGCGCGCATCCGCTGGCCCGGGCCCTGCGGGTGGACAAGCTCACCGTTGCCGCGCTCGAGGTCACCCTGCGGATGGTCCAGGAGGGTCGGGGCGACGAGATCCCGGCCCGAGCCCTCGCGCTGGCCTCCGAGCCGGTGCTGCGCGCGCGAGCGGACGTGCTCCGGCAACGTCTCGCGGACGGAGGGGTGGAGGTCCGGGTGGTTCACGTGGAGGGACAGGTGGGAGGAGGAACGCTCCCCCTGGCCCGGCCGCGATCCTGGGCCTGCGTCGTGGACGGGGATGCCGAGGCGCTCGCGACCCGGCTGCGCACCGGAGAGCCCTCGGTGCTGGGCCGCATCGAGGAGGGGCGGCTGGTGCTGGACGTCCGGTGCATCGATGACCCGGACGTCGCCCGTCTCGCCGAGGCAGTGGTCGCGGCGCGTGCGTCCCTTCCTGGCGCCTAGGTCGGACTCCCCACTAGAATCCCGCGAAGGCGACCGTCGCCAAACGTGAAGCGCTACGGCCTCAACAACGTGGTGGAGCTGACCCGGCCCCGGCCACGACCAGACGAGCTGCCCGGGGGGCGTCGTGCGCGGCGCATCGTCGCCGTGGGCGGAGGCAAGGGCGGCATCGGGAAGTCGCTGGTGTCGGCCAACCTGGGAATCGCCCTGGCGCGCGCGGGGCACCGGGTCACGCTCGTGGACGTGGACCTCGGAGGGGCCAACCTCCACACCTGCCTCGGAATCACCCAGCCCCAGGGCACGCTCTCCGACGTGGTGACCAAGGGCACCCGCATCGACTTGCTCGCCGCGCCGACCGGCATCGAGAACCTGAGCCTGGTCTCCGGGGCGATGGACGCGCTCGACGCCGCCAACCCCCGCGCGCAGGCCCGGGGGCGCCTGGTGGAGCAGCTGCAGACCCTGGACGCGGACTACGTGGTCCTGGATCTCGGGGCCGGAACGTCGCTGCACACCATCGACTTCTTCCTCCTCGCCGACCACGGAGTGCTGGTCCTCCTTCCCGAGCCGACCTCGGTGGAGAACGCCTACCGCTTCCTGAAGGCGGCGCTGTTCCGGCGGTTGCAGCAGACCGCGCAGGCGGTGGGCGTGGCCCACCTGGCGGAGGCAGCGCTCGGGAGCCAGGGGAGCGCGATGCGCACCCCGGCCGAGGTGGTCAAGGCGGTGGCGGAGAGCAACGCCGACGCGGCCGCGCACCTGGAGCGCTCGCTGTGCGACTTCCGGGTGAAGCTGGTGGTGAACCAGGTCCGCTCCCCGGCGGACCAGAGCGTGGGACGGGCGGTGGTGGCAGCGTGGAAGAAGTTCTTCGGCCTGGACATGGATTACCTGGGGGCCATCGCCTACGACGACTCGGCGTGGCAGACGGTCCGGAAGCGCCGGCCGCTTCTGGTGGACGCGGCGGGTTCGGCGGCTTCGTCGAACGTCACGTCGGTGGCCGAGGCGCTGGTCGCGCTCGACCGGCCGAGGTCCGCCGTCCGATGACCGCCACGGAGGAGCAGACGCTCTACGACGTGCTGGAGGTCGACCCGGCGTCGTCCATCGACGAGCTGCGCGCGGCCGTGGAGCGGGCCCGCGAGACGTACGGAACGCAGTCGCTCGCCGTCTACGCCCTGGTGGACGAGGAGCAGCTCGGCGAGCTCCGGGCGAGGCTGGACGAGGCCGAGGAGGTACTGCTCGATCCCGCGCGCCGGGCCAGCTACGACCGGTCCATCGGCCGCATCGGCCCGGCGACGCTCTGGGCCGAGGACGACGAGGACGCCGCGCCGCTTCCGCCGATCGAGCCCGGACCGCATGCCCGGGCGGAAGGGCTCGACGCGGACGACGCGGACGACGCGGACGACGTGGAGGAGGAAGAGGAGGAAGCGGAGCCGCCCCGGCAGCACGCCCTCGCGCTCGAGGTGCCCGCGGCCTCCGGTCTCTTCGGACGAACCACCGGGCAGCAGACGGCTCGCGGCGCGCGCGAACCGGCGCGGCGCTCGGCGCAGCCCGAGGCGCTCCTCAGCGGCGACTGGGCCGCCGCGGTTCCCGGCGATCAGGCGACCCGGCCCGTGCCGGAGGCAGCCACCCCGGTCGCCCGGCGCGAACGGACCTCTGCGCCTCCGCCGGATGTCCCCGAGGAGATCGCCGTTCCCATCGAGGAGGAGTTCCCGCCGGAACGCACCGCGCTGCCTCCAGCGCTCGGGCTCCGGATCAGGCCCGCTCCTCAGCCGCCCCCGGCCGAGCCGGTCTTCGTCGAGCCGGTGCCGCCGCCTCCGGCCCCGCCGCCCGCCAGCGCCGCCCCCGAGCGCCCACCGGAGCTCCCGACACGGCCTCGCGAGGGCAAGCTCAAGCTGGACATCCCGGCCGACGCCGAGTTCAACGGCGAGCTGCTGCGCCGGGTGCGCGAGTCGTACGGGCTGTCGCTGCAGCAGGTGGCGGAACGAACCCGCATCACCCGCATCCACCTGGAGAATGTGGAGGCGGACCGCTATGACCGGCTCCCCGCCACCGTCTACCTGCGTGGCATCCTGGTGAACCTGGCCCGCGAGCTGCGGCTCGATCCGGCCCGGGTGAGCAAGACTTACCTCCTCGCCACCCAGCGCTCGCATGCGCGGGGGTCGTGAGGAGCCGGAGGACTGACCGATGACCGATGAAGAGCGAACCAAGGCGCTGCGACTCGCCCGGGCGATTGCCTCCGACATCTCGCTCTACAACGAGCAGAAGATCATCAAGGGGATCGAGCAGGACAACCTCTTCGATGTCCTCAAGGAGGAGCTCGGCGAGGGACGGGACCTCTACCGGAGCCGGGTGAGCCAGGAGGTCTACACGACCACCAACTTCTTCGACCGGGCGGTGGTGGACATCATCGTGCGCGGCAAGGCGCACGTGCGGTCGAAGATCTGGTGAGGGCGCTCCGGGGCCGCGCCGGGCCCCTCCCTGTCCGCAGGTCCGGGTGCCCTCTTGCGGGCCGCCCGAGGCATGAGGCCGTTTGCCTGAACAGGGCGGCCGGCCCGCGACGAGGTCTCCGGGATCTTCGTACGCCCTGAGGAAACGGCAGAGATGATAGCCACAACTGTCACGGTGAGTGAATCGTGCGGTCGCTGAATCAAGGACTTGTGTCAGGCCGAGTCGCACGGTCCGTCGAAGTTGTCGCGATCGCTTCTCGCGCGCGCGGGACGGGGCGGTCGCCCCGCGGCGGCATGGCCACCCGCCCGTTTGCCCTCGCTGCTCCCGCGTACACTCGTTTGCTCGACGTGGGTACCGAGCCTCAACGCGGCACACCGAGCGGGGAGATGCACCGGTTCACCGTCGGCCCGGCGCTGCGGGGCGAGCGGCTCGACCGCGCCATTGTCTCGAGCCTTCCCCAGCTCAGCCGCTCCCGCGTCCAGGCGCTCCTCGGGGCGGGGCGCGTTCAGGTCGACGGCAAGCCGGCGCGTGCCTCACTGCGGCTCAAGGGTGGCGAGACGCTGGAGGTCTTTGTTCCTCCTCCGGAGCCGGCGCTGCCCGAGCCGGAGGATCTCCCGCTCACCATCCTCCACGAGGACCGCGACCTCCTCGTCCTCGACAAGCCGGCCGGCGTCGTCGTCCACCCTGGCGCCGGGCATGCCCGGGGCACCCTGGTCAACGCGCTCCTCCATCACGTGTCCGGACTGTCCGGCGTGGGAGGCGTGCTCCGGCCGGGGATCGTCCACCGCCTCGACAAGGAGACCTCGGGCTGCCTCGTGGTGGCGAAGAACGACGCCGCTCTGCAGGCGCTCCAGCGCGAGTTCCAGGCGCGCACCGTCGAGAAGACCTACCTCGCGCTCGTGCACGGCCACCCGCCTCCGACCGGCAGGCTGGCCACGCTTCATGGTCGCCACCCGCGCGATCGCAAGCGCTTCACGGGGCGGACGAAGACCGGCAAGCCAGCGGTCACCACCTGGCGGGTCCGGACGCTCCTCCACGGCGCGGCCCTGGTCGAGGTTGGCCTCGAGACCGGCCGCACTCACCAGATCCGCGTCCACCTCTCGGAGATGGGTCACCCCCTGCTGGGTGACATCCTGTACGGAGGGACACGGAAAGGCGACGCCAAGGTGAAGGCGGTGCAGGCTCGCCTCGGGCGGCAAGCGCTCCACGCGTGGCGCCTCGTCTTCCCCCATCCGCGAACGGGCAAGCCAATCCGCTGTGAGGCGCCGATTCCGCCGGACCTCGCCTCGGCGCTCGAGCTACTGGAGCGCTCTTGAACGGGACGCCGTCTCTGCGCGGGCAGCGCGCCCGGTGAAACTCCGGGGCGCCGCGGGCTCGCGCATGCCGACCCATCGAGGCGAGCCCGACCGAGTGGCCGGACGCTCCTCGTCGTCCCCGGAGCCCGAGAGGCGGATCGCATCCGGCCGGAACAGCGGGGCCGTCTACAGGCCAGTCACCGAGAGCGCGCCCTGCTGCCGTCGCGACAGCACCTTGACCGGAGGAATCGCCAGCACCCGCATGAAGACCTTCAGGAGCTCGGGATCGAACTTGTGCCGCAGCTCGCTCCACATCAGCATCATCGCCACCTCGGGCCCGTAGGCGTCGCGGAACGGCCGCTTGCTGGTGAGCGCGTCGAATCCGGCGGTGATGGCGATGATCTTCGCGTAGAGCCCCAGCGATGACTTGGGGATGATCATCTGGATGTTGCCCCGGGCGTCACGCACCGCGGTCCCGAAGTCGCTCTTGTACTCGAGCGTGGTCACCACCCGGTGCAGCGTGGTCCGGGTGAAGCCCTTCTCCATCAGGACGTTCCGCACCGAGATCAGCGGCGCGCGCGCGACCAGGCCCCGCTCCTCCGCGGTGAGCCCGCCCCGCTTCCCGGCCAGCTCGTCGGGGATGGTGGCCATCCCCGCGTCGTGGAAGAGAGCGATGAACCCCAGGTCCCGGAGCTGCGCCTTGGTCAATCCGAGCTCCACCCCGAACACGACCGATAGGAGGCAGGTGTTCACCTGGTGGAACACCAGGTACTCGGACTCCTGGCGCATGGTGGTCATGCCCAGGAAGTGCACCTTCGCGTCGTAGCAGATGTCGACCAGGTCCTGGACGATGCGCAGCGCGCGTGCCGCCACCATCGGCGTGCCCTTCCGCACCGAGTCCAGGTACTTGGAGATGAAGAAGACCGCGCGGGCGTAGACGGTGATCGCGTACTTCTTCCGGTCGACCTTCTCCTCGTCGTCCAGCTTCTCCTTCTCCAGCTTCTCCCGGAGCTTGCTCCAGCGGGAGATCTTGATCGCCAGGAGCTTGCGCCGGGCCAGGCCTTCCTCGTCGGGCAGCTCCGAGGTGTCCTTGGCGAAGATCCACACGAAGTTCTTCAGCTCGGCGGTCTGCACCGGCTTGGCCAGGGTGAAGCCACCCACGTCCTTGGCCCGCATCTCCTCGAGCAGGTAGCGGATGTTCTCCACCGCGTTGAGCTCGACCTTCACCAGCATGTTGTTGACGTAGAACGAGCTCTTGATCCCCATCAGGTCGAAGCGGCCTTCCCGGGAGATGATGAGGTTCAGGGTGTCCTGGAGCGAGATCATCGGGCGCTCGAAGACCGCGTTGTCCGGGTCGTACATCTTCGCCGAGCGCACCAGCATGTAGAGCGTCGACAGCACCGAGCGCGAGAGCTGCTGCAGCTTCTCGGAGTGGTCCCGGCCGAACTCGAAGACGCTCTCGTCTCCGGTGCCGCTGATCCTGAGGTTCTCGGCCACTAGTGCCTCGACTGGGGTGTAGTGAGCATAGCGAGATGGCAGAGACCGAAGCGAGACGGCGCACACGAGGGACGAGCAGCGGAGGCGTGCCTCGGGGGACGTCGAGCAGCACAGGGCCGAGTCTGCGCGTCGCAGCGAGAGGGTCGGCCGTCGAAGCGATCAGTACACCCCGGTCGAGGCACTTAGCCCGCCTCCGGAGGTGCGGCGTCCCCGAAGAGCTTCCGCCGCGTCTCGGCCAGCGCCCGGCGCGCGGCCACCAGCACCTCGGATGGCTGGCTGCGGTCCTCCACCACCGCCTGCAGCGCCTTGTAGGACTGGATGGACTGCACCCCGGCGAGCCCGTGCACCGCGAGCAGCTTCTCCTCCAGCACTCGCGCCCGGTTCCACAGCTGCGCCTTCACCGCGAGCAGCTGCGTCATCAGCGAGAGCGCGATCGGAAGCCCCGTGCTCCCCAGCGCGGTGTAGAACGCCGCCTGCTCCTCGGGGCTGCGCTTCTTGAACTGGTTGCCCTTCACCACCGCGACCAGCTGCTGGTAGGCCTGCTCTCGGTCGTACTCGGGCAGCAGGCGCGCCGCCTGCACCCGCACCTGCGCGTTGTCGTCCTTGAGGGCCTCGGCGATGAGCCGGCGGGACTCGATGCTTCGCCCCCGGGCGATGGTGCCCATCACGTCCAGCCGCACCGCGAGGTTCCGGTGCTTCAGCACCCGGCCGAAGAAGTGCATCCGATCCGGGTGCTGGGCACGCTCGAGCACGTACACCATGTCCCGCACCGTCATCGGCCGCTCGGAGGACAGCCGCTGGATGATCGGGGTGGCATTGGCCTTGCAAAACTCGGCGATCACGTCGCAGAGCACCAGGCGGTGCTCGGGCGCGTCCAGCGTCTCCAGGACGTCGAGAAGGGTGGGCAGGGTCGTCGGCTGGAGCGAGGACAGGTACCGGCCGATGTCCGCCAGCATGCTCGGACGGGCCGTGCGCAGCACGTCCGCCACCCGGACCAGCCGCTGCTCCTCGCCCATCTTGTCCACGAAGGTGGCCTTCAGCCGCCGGATGCCGCTCATCCCCGGCCGGTCCTCCATGGCGCGGAGCTTGAGGACGATCTGGTTGATGATCGCGAAGTCCTCCTGGAGGAGAAGCGCGTCCAGGAGCTGGAGGAACATCTCCTCCAGCAGCTCGGGGTCGTCCACCCCTGCCTCGGCCACCTGGAAGATGGACGAGACGAGCTTGGGGAAGAGGCGACTGTGCTCCTCCTCGGCGATCTCCTTCTGCAGCTTGGCCTTGAGCTCGTCGGTGGCAGTCACTCCGGCAATCACCGCGCCGCGGACCTGCTCCACGCCCTCCAGCTTCAGCTCCAGATCCTCGGCGGTCACCCGGGCGAAGCGAAGGTAGTCCTCGGAGTGGCTGCGCAGCCGCGAGTACAGGTACTCGACGATCTTGTCGACCGAGACCTGCACCTCCTCGTCGGAGAACCCGTCGACCTTGAACCCCTCGACCACCACGTACTCCAGGTTGTCCAGGGGTGACCGCCACAGCTGAGCCACCGTGTCCTCACCCTGCTTCTCCACGTCGCTCAGCGCGACCAGGGTGAAGGTGAGCAGCTCGTCCGGGCGCAGGCCCGGGCGGAAGATGAACTGGCGGATCCCGTCGCGCCAGAACTTGAAGGGAAGGGGGGTGTCCTCGGCGAAGAGCGGCTGGTCGAAGAGATGGAAGTTCTGCTGCTCCACCTTGAAGATCAGCGGGCCGAAGCGCTCGGTGTACTGGTGCACCGCCTCGTGCGCCTTGGAGATGTACTCGCCGTACCGGGCCTCGTTGTGCCGGTACATGCCGATCTGCTTGATGCCCTTGAGCAGCTGGAAGGCGAACGCCTTCGCCAGCTCGAGCCGCTGCCGGTTTTCCGGGTCGGCGAGCGGATCGGGAGCGGTCGCGGCGTCCGTTGCGGCAGTCAACTCCAGCCGAGTCTAGACCGGATGAGGCCCGTTCGCCTCCCGGGTCCGGAGCGCCACCCGACCGAGGTGCAACGCCAGCAGACAGAACAGGATGAGCCCCAGAGTGATGGACGCCGCCGGGTGGGCACGCGGCGAGTCACCCACCGCCTCCACCACCCGGGCGATCCACCCCGGACGGCCGGCCAGGTGCGCGGGCACGTCCAGCGCGTCGATCCACGACCCTCCGGCCGGGATGTGCAGGAGGTTGATGACCACCCCGGCCAGCGAGCCCCCGGCGATGTACCCCGAGGCGAGCAGGGTTCCGGGGCTGGCGTCGGACTCGGCCCCGGCGCGCCGGCGATCCACCCACCAGCGCACCAGCCCGCCCACGAAGAGCGGGGCGCTGGTGGACACCGGGAGGTAGACCCCCACCGCGAACGGCAGGGCCGACACGCCGCACAGCTCGAGCATCAGCGCCAGCGCCACGCCCAGGAGCACCAGGTCCCAGGGGAGCTTCCGGGTCAGGATGCCGTCGATGATCAGCGAGAAGAGCCGGGCCTTCGGCGCCTCGTACCGGGTGAGCTTCACCCCGTGGACCTCGGTCACCCTGCCTCCGATGCCCGGGTCCACCACGTACTCGATGTTTCCCGCTGCATCGCTGAGGTACTTGCCCGTGGGGATGGGCGCGTCGTTCCGCACGTAGCCCACCGAGAGCAGTCGCTCCACCGGCTCGCTCACCGTGCCCAGCGTTGCGAGCGGGACGCGGGTTGCTGCCCCTTGACGCTGCCCGGAGCGGATCTCCTCCCCGGCCAGGCTGGACGGGCTCACGTCGGTCCGGAAGGTGCGGATGGCGACCGGCGCGCCCGAGGCATCGAGCCGGACCTCCAGCCCGCGCCCCCACAGCTGCTCGGCCAGCTCCTCTCCGGTGAGGGTCGGGGCGGAGAAGGCGCCCGGGCCCGCGCGGAAGGGGAACTCGCGCTGGACGACCTGTTCCGCGGTGGGATGGGTGACCCGCACGCCGGGGTGACTCTCGGGGACCGTCGCCGTCTCGCCCCGGTTCACCGCCGCCAGCACCGGCCCGATGAGGACCGCGGAGGTGACCACGCCCACGAACAGGGCAATCTGTTGCCGGCTCGGCGTCGCTCCCACCAGCTGCGCGGTCTTGAGGTCCTGCGCCGTCGTGCCCCCGTTGCTGGCTGCGATGCAGACGATGGCCGCGGTGGTCAGGGCCATGAACCGATCGTCCGGGGACGTCCAGCCGAGTACCAGATAGAGAAAGCAGGTGATGAGGAGCGTGGCCACCGTCATCCCCGAGATCGGGTTCGACGAGCTCCCGATCTCGCCGGTGATGCGTGCGCTCACCGTGACGAAGACGAACCCCGCCACGAGGATCACCACCGCCGATAGAAGATTCACGTGCAGCGGGGGGGCGAGCCAGATCAGGAGCAGGAGGACCAGGGAGCCACCCACCACGATGCTGATCGGCAGGTCCTGGTCGGTCCGGTCGATCGCCACCGCCTCCCCCCGACGGGAGGCGAGGAAGTTGCGGAAGCCCCGCCGGAACGCCTCCACGATGCTGGGCAGCGAGCGCAGGAGGCTGATCAGCCCTCCCGCCGCCACCGCGCCCGCGCCGATGTAGAGCACGTACGCGCGATGGATCTCGTCCGGGCCCATGTCACGGATGAGCGTCCCCTCGGGCGAGAGCAGCGGTGTCCCGAGGCCCTCGCCGAAGAATCCGATCATCGGGACGAGCACCAGGAAGCTGAGCACGCCCCCGGCGAAGGTGATCCCCGCGACTCTCGGCCCGATGATGTAGCCCACCCCCAGCAGCTCGGGGCTGATCTCGACCGACAGGGATGCGCCGGGAAACCCGTGGCGGACGACCGTGCCATCGGGCAGCCGCTGCACCCACCCGAGCACTCCGCCCACGATCTCCCGCCAGAGGCGGAACCCGGCGTAGGCCACCTTGTACACCGCGCCGATGAGCAGGCCCGAGACCACCAGCCGCGCCATGCTCCCGCCGCGCTCCCCCGCCTCCAGCACCTCGGCGCAGGCGGTGCCCTCGGGGAAGCGCAGCCGGTCGTGCTCCTCCACCACCAGCCCGTGCCGGAGGGGAATCATCATCAGCACGCCCAGGATCCCACCGAGCAGCGCCACCAGGAGCGAGTGGATCAGGTCCAGGTCGTAGCCCATGAACAGCAGGGCCGGGAGCGCGACGGCGATGCCGAAGGCGAGCGACTCTCCGGCCGAACCCGTCGTCTGCACCATGCAGTTCTCGAGGACGCTGGAGCGGCCGAGGACCCGGAACACCGCGATGGACAGCACCGCCACCGGAATCGACGCGGAGACGGTGAGGCCCACCTTCACTGCCAGGTACACCGAGCTCGCGGCGAACATCACCCCGAGCACGCTGCCCAGCGCGAGCCCCCGGACGGTCAGCTCCCGCGGGACCGGGGCGAGCGGCACGTCGGGCGCCGCGGTCGCTCGGGCGTGGGCGGGGTCGTTCATCAGGGGCTGACGCCCGTTCTACCCGAGGGTGGCGGAAAGACAACGGGCTCCGGGGCGCTACCGCCCGGAGCCCGCGAACGAAAGAGAAAGTGGCACCCCGCGGGCTACGCGGCGAGCTCCGGCTCGACCTCGGCCATGAGCGCGGCGAGCTCGGCCTTCAGCTTGTCCTTGGCGCGGATCTCCAGCTGCCGGGCCCGCTCGCGGCTGAAGCCGAAGTGCTCCCCCAGCTCCTTCAGCGTCATCGGCCGCTCGTTCATCACCCGCTGCTCGATGATGAAGCGCTCCCGGGGGTCGAGCCGGGTGAGAGCGGTGCGGACCCGGGCGTTGATCATCCCGGCCTGCTCCTTGTCCGCCACCTCCTCGTCCTGACCCGCGGCGGAGGAGGCCACGAAGTCCACGTGGGTGCTGCTGCCGTCCTCGCCCATCGGGGCGTCGAGCGACAGATCGCGCCCTCCCATGCGCTGCTCCATCTCGCGAACCTCGGTGGGCTTCACCCGCAGGCGCCGGGCAATCTCCTCCACCGGAATCGCGCCGTCCCCGGCGTTGTACTTCTCCAGCTCGCGACGGGTCCGGGCCAGGCTGAAGAAGAGCTTCCGCTGTGCCTGGGTGGTCCCCAGCTTCACCAGCGACCAGGACTTCAGGATGTAGTTCTGGATGTACGCCCGGATCCACCAGACCGCGTAGGAGATGAGGCGGATGCCCTTGTCCGGGTCGAACTTCTGCACCGCCTTCATCAGCCCGATGTTCCCCTCCTGGATGAGGTCGGACATGCGGATGCCGTAGGAGCGGTACTCGTAAGCGACCTTCACCACGAAGCGGAGGTTCGCGGTCACCAGACGGTGGCCGGCCTGCAGGTCTCCCTTCTTGAACCGGCGGGCCAGCTTCTGCTCCTCCTCGACCTTCAGGAGCGAGTAGCGGTTGATCTCCGTGAGGTAGAGCGACAGCGAACCAGGGGTGACCGAGTGATCGGAGGCGAGCTGCATTCTGGACGTCTCCAAGGACTTCGGGGTTGCGACGACGCCCGGTGGATGAGCAAGGTAGGTGCCACGTGCGGGCCCCCCAACCCGGCGGAATCACGTCACGGTTGACGTGGGTGGGCCCGAGCTCTGTAGAAACGCCAGGCTCAGCCGAGCGGCGCGGGGGGCGCCCCCGCTCCCGAGCTCATTGCCTCGGCGGCTCGATCTCCCGCCCCGGGGACGGGGGCACGCGCGGCGGCCCGGGTGGTTCCGACTCCTCTGGGCGGCGGCGTTCCGGCTGCACCTCCGGAGTGCTCTGGCCGGGGAGATCCTCGGTTCCGGTGTACGGGCGGATCTCCGGGGTGGGCACCGCGGGAACGTCGAGGGGAGGGGACGGGGGAACGGGGAGATCGGGAGGCGTGGTCACGCCCGGAACGTTGGGCGTCGGGGGCCCGGAGCGGAAGGGGAGACCAGTCCCCGGAGCGCCCGCCTGGCCTGCCTGACCAGGCGGCGGCCCTCCCCCGGGAGCAGCGGTCGGCGGCCGAAGCGTGCCTCGCGGTAGCGGGCGATCCCCTCGCGCACCGGCCCCAGCTTCACCTCGTCCACCCGCGCACCATCGAGCCAGCCCTTCGGGCCGAGGCGGCCACCGCGCCGCAAGAGCCGGGACAGCCTCCGCCCGAGCTCCGCCGGGTCGTTCGACGCGGCTCGCCGACCGACGAGCACCGCCAGCAGGAAGGCCGCCGCGAGCACTGCCAGGGCCACGGCGACGCCCTCGTCCGGTCTCCTCGACGTGGGACTCGCGGGGTTCTCCCCCATTTTCCAGCGCACGCGCTGCACCATCCGGTTCTGATCCGACAGCGAGTACTCCACGACCCGATCGAGCCAGCGGATCTGCAGCGCCTCCCAGCGGGCGAGGAGCCAGCCGGCGATCCCGATGCCGGCCGCGGAGCGGTGCTGAGGCGGCGTGGCATCGAGCCGGAGCACGTAATCGTCTACCGCCGCCTCGACCCAGGCGTGCGCGTCACCGGCGCGGACCAGGTACTCACCCGCGGCCCGCTCCCCGCCGTGGAACCCGACCACCACCCGAGCGGGGATCTGCCGCGTCCGGAGCAGCACTGCGAGCGCGGTGGCGAAGTCCTCGCAGTGCCCTGCCCGTCGATCGAAGAGGAAGTCGGCCAGTGGGTCCTTGACCCGGCCGGGCAGCTCCAGCGTGTAGGCGTACCGGGACTGGAGCGCGCGCTCGATCTGCCGCGCGATGGCCCGATCTCCGACCGCACCCTCGGCGAGGACTTCGGCCAGGGCCGGGATGCGCGGGTCGAGGCCCTGCGGCAGCTGCAGCCGCCGCGCCCGTTCGGCGGGGCTCACGGAAGGGAGGCGCCCTCGCTCCACGGCGCTGAAGGCGCGGTAGGTGACGTGCTCCGAAGCGCCGACGAGCCGGACCTCGCGATCGCCGGAGGGATAGATCTCGGTGCGGATGCTGAACGTCGTCTGGTGCGACTCGGCATCGCCGAACCGGACCGGCGTGTCGAGCGCGACCAGGGTCCGACTCCCGTAGGCCGGGAGCAGGTCGATCTCCTGGCGCACCAGGTTCGGTCCCGTCGGGCCCAGCAACACCTGCCGGGAAGGCCCGCCGCGCGTCCCTGCGGAGGACCATTGCACTCCGTCGAAGACGTCGAATCGCCGTCCCACCCAGTAGGCGTCGAGCTCCTCGGTCCCGGGGTCCGGATCGATGCGCGCCCGGAAGACCACCCGGGGGTTGGACTTGAGGAGCCCGGTACCTCCCAGCCGCAGTCCGTCCGCGAAGCCGGTGGTCGCCCCGCCGAGCGAGGCGCCTGCCCGTCGGGCGGCGACGTTCCAGGACAGCCGTGGGAAGAGGACAAACAGGGTCAACGCTCCCACGAGCGACAGCACCACCCCGACCGCCAGCGGCCGGAGCACGCGCCCTGTCGGGGGAAGCGGACCGCCGGGGACCTCCGCCACCACCGAGAGCCCCTGCGCGAGCACGGCCAGCACCGCGTAGACGAAGAGACAGAGCGCGAACAGCAGATCCGCGCTCAGCACGGCGCCGCCCGCGATCATCAGGAGTGAGACCAGCTGCACCTGATCGGTCGTTCTCCCGGTGGGCCGGGAGACCAGACGCTGGGCGGTGAGCAGCGAGGCGGTGATGCAGGCCGCGACCACCAGGCCCAGCTCTTCCAGCAGCACTGCGCCGTAGACGAGGACGACCGCCAGGAGGAGGAGGATCGCGCTCAGCTTCCCGTCGCTGAGGGGTCGGCGCCCGGCCAGTGCCAGCAGGAGGGCGACGAGGAACACCGCCATCGTCCAAAGCGGCACCTGTCCCGAGATGGCCATGGCCCCGAACGCCGCGCCCGCGGTCAGGTCCCGCAGCAGGAGGCGGAGGCGCTCGGACCTCATCCGGCCTTCCCCGGGTGTCCGGCGCGGGCGAGCGCGCGGAGGATGGCCTGGGTGTGGAAGGCCCCCGTGCCGGGCTTCACCGAGACGCCCCCGGCGCTCTCCAGCCCCACCTCCGCCCCGCGCGCGAGGAGCAGCTCGGCGCGCGCGGCGAGCTCCTCGCACGTCACATCCAGCGCCTCCGCCGGGGCGCGGTCGTCGAGCTGCAGCACGATCCGGGGCTGGGGCTGCGCGTCCCGCTCCACGCGGAGCAGGGTCCCGAGCTGCGCGCTCTTCCGCCAGTGGATGCGGCGCGCGTCCTCCCCGTCGCGCAGCTCGCGGAGCTGGGCCAGATCGCCGCCTCCGTCTGGCCCGCGGAGCGAGCGCTGCTCCAGCCCTAGGCCGCTGGTCGGCGAGGGCGGCTCGGCGCGCGCCGGCATGCGGCCGGGGAGCACCAGGAGCTCACCCGGCAGCTCGAGGTCGCGGCTCTTCTCGAAGAGGCCGAAGGGGAAGCGGGTCGAGACGCGAACGGCGTGCAGCTGCATCGGTCCGCGTCGGTGGGCGGTGGCCACCGCGCGCACCACCACCTCCTCGCCCGAAGGAAGCCACGCCAGCTGGCCCACCGCCGAGCCCAGCAGCGGATGCACCTCCCGGACCGACAGGGCGAAGGCCTGTCCCCGGGGGAGGCGCAGCCCCCAGGCGAGATGGAAAGGGGTCCGGGCGCGCGGCGAGCCCGGAAGGAGCCGCCGGATCTGAACTCGCCGCACGCACAGCTCGGAGAGGATCCCGGACACCACCACCAGGGACAGCTGGAGCCCGAGGACCAGGTAGAGGAGGTTGTTCCCGGTGTTCAGCGCGCCGAGCCCCACTCCGACGGTGAGCACGAGGTAGGTCCGCCCGGCCGGCGTGGTGCGCAGGCGGCGTGGCGGTCTCCAGAAGCGCCGCCAGGCTCGGAGGAGCCGCTCGCGCCGCGCGCTCATCGTGGCGCGGGCACGCTGGCCAGCACCGATTCCAGGAGGGCGCTGGCCTCCTCGCGGGTTGCGACGCCCTGCATCGCCCCGCGGGGCACGACCCGGTGGGCGAGCGTGGGCACGAAGAGGTCGGCCACGTCCTGAGGAATGACGAAGTCGCGCGCCTCCCAGAGCGCCCGGGCCCGGGCCGCGGCGGTGAGTGAGAGCACCGCGCGGGTCGACGCCCCGCGCTCCAGCCCCGGGTGCTCGCGTGTCGCGCGGGCCAGCGCCACGAGGTAGTGGGCCACCTCCGGGGCGACGTGGGTGGTTGCCGCACGGGCCTGGAGGGAGCGCACCTGCTCCGGATCCAGCACCGCGGCGAGCGACGACACCGGCTCGACCAGGCCGCGGGTCGACACCAGCTCCGCTTCCACCTCCGCCGAGGGGTGCCCGAGCGTGAGCCGCACCAGGAAACGGTCCAGCTGCGCGTCCGGCAGGGGGTACGTGCCGGCGAGGTCCAGCGGGTTCTGGGTGGCCACCACGACGAAGGGCCGCGGGAGGAGGTGCGTGGTCCCGTCCACGGTGACGTGCGCGTGGGCCATCGCCTCGAGCAGCGCGGACTGGGTTCGGGGCGGCGCGCGATTGAGCTCGTCGGCGAGCACCAGCTCGTGGAAGAGCGGCCCCGGGCGGAACTGGAACTCACCGCTGGTCGTGGAGAAGACCTGCACCCCGGTGACGTCGGCGGGCATGAGGTCGGCGGTGAACTGGATCCGCGCCAGCCGGAGGCCGCACACCCGCGCCAGCCCCTCGGCGAGCGTGGTCTTGCCCACGCCCGGCGCGTCCTCGAGGAGCAGGTGGCCTCCGGCGACCACCGTGGTCAGCGCCAGCTCCACGGCGGAGCGCTTGCCGCGAATGACGCGGCCCAGCGCCTCGCTGGCCCGGCTGAGAAGCGCGTGCGCGGCGGAGGCGGCGAGGGGGGAACGGGGGAGTGCGGGGGCGGTCACGTTGGCCTGGGGGAGTCTACCCGCTGGCCGTCGGGTCACGCTTCCGCGGACTGCTCCTGCTCGTCAATCCGGAGCCCGAAGTACCGGAACATCCGTGCCTGGTGTCGGCCCAGCCCTGTGAGCGAGACGGGTCGGTCCCTTAGCGCCCGGGTGAGTGCATCGACCGAGAGGTCGACGAAGGTGCGCACCCGGGAGAAGTCCACGGTGAGGGGCACCGACGGCAGCTCCCGGAGGGCCCGGGTGACCGCGAGCGCGGTGTGCCCATCCAGCGTGCCCTCGAGCCGCAGCACCCAGCGGTCTTCGCCTTCCTCGAGGCGGATGTCGAGACGCTCCATGCGCAAGCTCTCCGGGGCGAGCGAGCATGCGCCTTCGCCCGCGACGAGGGTGTGTCGTGGAGTGAGCCCCGCGTTACGGACGCGACAGAAGCGCCCATCGGCGTCGCTTCGTGAATGGATTCACTGTGCTGCAGAGACCGTTCGCTCGACGGCCAGGGTGCGGTCCGGAGCCGGCAGGGATCGGCGGGCCTCCACCTCGGCGTATCGGAGCCGGAGCCGCCGCCACTCCTGCGTGACGTCGCGCGGATACCCGGCCACCAGGCGCTTCCTGGCCTCGCGGTTCCGGAGCACGCGGCGGGCATAGGACGGCCCGCCGTTGTACGCGAGGAGCGCCGCCTCCACCGTCCCGAACTCCCGCAGGAGCGAGGCGAGATAGGCGGTGCCCAGCTCGATGTTCAGCTCGGCATCGAAGAGGGTCTGGCGGTGGCGGAGCGTCGTTCCCCGCTGCGTGGCGAGGAAGCTCCCCGTGGTGGGCATCATCTGCATGAGCCCCATCGCCCCCACGCCCGAGACGGCGTAGGTGTTGAAGGAGCTCTCGGCCCGGATGACCGCCACCACCAGCAGCGGGTCGAGTCCGTTGGCCTCCGCCTCCCGCACGATGGCGATGGCCACCCGTCGCTGCACCCGATCGGTGAGCGCCGAGCGCCGGAGCACCTCGGCGATGCCGAGCGTGTCGGCCGCCGCGTACCAGCGCTCCTCGTCCTCCAGCACCCGGAGGCGGTCGCGCATCGTGGCCAGCTCCGCTTCACGCTTGGCGAGCAGGTCCTGGAGCTTCTCCACCTCTCGCGGCTCCCGCTGCTCGATGGCTCGGGTCGGTGGCTCCCCGGCATCCGCTCCGGCGTTGCTCACCAGGCCGAAGCTCAGTGCCATCACCCACAGTCGTCCCGTCGCCATCTCTCGCTGCCCTCGCCTCACGCTCGGTCGAATGCGCCGAGGCGGCCAAGCAGGCTCCGTGCCAGCGCAGGCTGCGGACGTTCGCGGCCTCAGAACGTCCGCGCGACGACGTCCGCGCCCGGGCCGGTCGAAATTTCCGGAAGGGGCGTCGTCGCCGGCTCGGGCAGGCGCCGCGGGCGGGGGGCGGGGACTCCGAGAAGCTCGAGGAGCATCGGGTAGACCTCCGGCAGGGGGAGCGCCTCGCGATGGACGGTGTGGAGCCGCTCGGGAGTTCGGATCCAGAGGAGGCCCTCGGGGTGGTGCATCCCGCTCTTGACGCCTTCCACCTGGTAGAAGATCGAGAAGAAGGGCGCGCTTCCCCCCGCGCCGGACACCGCGGCGTCCGCCGGCAGCGCCGCGTGGATCTTGCACCCGCAGAACAGCCCGGCCCTATCCCTTCGCGCCACCAGCGCCGGACGCTCGCCGACCCGCATCGCCGCAAGCCGCCGCTCGGCGTCCACCGCCGCCGCCTCGCTGTCGAGATAGACGTGGAACTCCTCGGCCATCACCGGTGCCACCCGGTAGCGCGCGGCGATGCCGGCGAAGAGGAGGAGCCGCTCGAAGTCCCGCGGGCGGTAGATGACCTTCCCGCCGGTCTCCTCGTAGCTGAGGCACGGCTGCTGCGAGAGGGCCGTGCACAGGACCACGGTGGTGTCCCGGTCGGCCATCGCCAGCGTCTCCTCGACCAGCCGGTCCATCTGTCGGTAGCCGAGGAGCACCGCGTCGGCGAGCGCCCGCTGCTCGTCCTCGGCCGGCCGGACGCGGAAGAGGTCCGGCTCGAGGTTGCGCCAGTAGAAGTGCTGGAAGTGGGCGGTGCTGTTCAGGAAGAAGGTGGAGAACGCCGGGCGAGCGCGGCGCCAGTGCCAGCGAAAGAGGTCGAACTGCAGCCGGTCCAGGAGCACCGCTCTCCGCCAGCGAGTCCGGCGATCCACTCGCTCCGTCGCCAGCTGTCGGACGACGGCCCAGGCGGTCGTCACCGAGAGCCCGTGGCGCGCCATGAAGGCCACGAAGCGCAGCCGGTCCGGGGTCGTGACCGGGACCTGCTCGTTCGTGTACTCGAGCACGTGCCGGCGCACGAAGTCGAAGTAGGGGAGGAGCTCGTCGGGCCGGGGCGGGACGTGCGTCGTCCACGGGTCCGGCAGCATCCATCCCCGGAAGCCGGGCGCCGCGGCCACGTTCATGCTCCCGCAGATCCACGACTCGAGTCCCGCGGCGGACAGCACGTCCCAGAGGCGTGGAGCCGCCGTCCGATGACCCTCGTCGAGGTTGAACACGCCGTGCTCGGCGGAGCGCTGCCCCGAGTGCACGGTGATCCACTGGATCCACGGCTCGAGGAACGGCGGACGCTCCCTGGCGTCGGTGATCCACACCCCGGCCTCGTCGTGCAGCCGCCGGAAATTCGGCAGGCGCCCGGCATCGATGAAACGCCGCATGAGGACCGGGCTCAGCTCGTTGAATTCCAGGACGATGACCGCCCGCTTCGTCGGCATGGGGCCCAACGTGGTGACGGAGCGCGTCGGGCTCCACTCCAGGCCGAGGATGCGCCATCGACTGACCGACACTTCAGCCCCCCGTCCGCATGCGTGCGGACCGGGCAGGACTGGCCGCGGGAGTCCGGGCGCCGCAGGATGGCGGCCGTGCTCTGGACCAACGGCTGCATCCTCCTCATGCTCTGGGCGCTGGGGTACGTGGCGGGGGGGACCGTCGGCCGGTGGGTGCACCTGTTCCTCGCCCTCGCGCTGCTCCACTTCGCGCTCGCGCTGGTGAAGGCCGGGCGGCACCTCCCCCGGACGCGCGGGGGCTGGGCGGCGCCCGCCCGCGGTCGCGTCCACCCGCCCGAGCGCTGAGCACGAGAAGCCGGTCCCGGTCGCCGGGCGGGGGCCGCAGCTTCGGGTGCGCCGTGGTGTATGTCGCTGCCGATGCTCGCCCTCGCGGTCTCCTTCCTCCTCTCCGCCGTGGACGCAGGCGTCACGCCACTGGTGGAGGAGCTCCCTCCGGGAGCCCCCGCCGGTGCGGAGGCCGCCGCGCCGCGCGCCCCGGTGGTCCGCCGGGTGACGGTGGATCTGCGCCGGCTCGGTCCGGAGCTGCGCGCGCTCGCGCAGGAGGCGTCACGCTCGGGAGCCCGGGTGCTCGTCGAGCTCGGGGCGGCATGGTGCGAGCCGTGCCGTGCGCTCGATGCCGCCTTCGCCCGCGAGAGCAACCGTGCGCTGCTCGCCGCGTGGTGGCTGGTGGAGGTGGACGTGGACGCGCTGCCTTCCGGACCGGTCCTCGGCCGGTCCGTTCACGCCGTTCCCTCGCTCGTCCGCCTCGACCGTTCGGGCCGCCCGGAGGCATGGCTCCACGGGGCAGCGCTCCCCACCGACAGCGCCGCCAGGCTGGACG
>RPRB01000055.1 GCA_003818285.1 Myxococcaceae bacterium | reverse complement strand
TTCGAGGGGACGTCGCGCGGCGAGATGCTGACCGCGATGGGGAAGGGTAAGGGCAACGGCGCCTACGTCGCTGTGGAGCGCGTCACCGGCAAGGTCCGCGGCCGCCAGGGAAGCTTCTCGCTGGTGCACCGCGGGGTGATGACCAACGGTGAGCAGGAGCTCTCGATCACCGTCGTGCCCGGCTCGGGCACCGAGGACTTCCAGGGGTTCGTTGGAGGGGTGACGATTCGCATCGACCCCGACGGGAAGCACTTCTACGTGCTCTCGGGGACGCTGCCGGGCAGCTGAGTCACCGCAGCCGCAGCCGAGGTCTACGGTCGGGGGGTCTCACGTCGCAATCATCGGCGAGGTCAAGGCGGCTGCGGCCGAGTGGTCGCTCAGATGTCGCCGCCCTCGGGCTGCGGGGCGAGAACCGGGAGCGGGGAGCGGACGCCGTCCGGCGCCGGAGGGAGCACCGCCCCGTAGACCGCGAACAGCTGCCCGGTGAGCACGGCCCTCCCCGAGCCGGAGGAGCCGCGGAGCCAGTCGTTGAGGACGCGGCCGGTGCCGGGCTCGCTCCGCAGCGTGGGCCGGTCGACGTTCATCCGGTAGCGCATCACCCCGCGGCTCACGCGGTGGATGATGGAGACGGTTCCGTCGGAGTCGACGCTCTCCACCAGGGCGATGTGGGTGAGGCCGTCGTCGAGCTTGCCGTCGCGGTCCCGGTCGTAGGTGTCGTGAAAGAAGACCAGGTCGCCGGGGTCGGGGCGGCCGGTGCGGAAGAGTCGTCCACGCGCCGAGGTCCACCGCCACACCGCGGTCACCCCGTTGTCTCCAGGGCGGGCGGAACCGGTGAGCGGCACTCCGACGCTGCCGTACACCCCGAGCACCAGCCCGCTGCAGTCGTCGGGGAGGGTCTGTCCGGGCCAGCGGACGGAGGTCTGTCCGAGAAGCCGGCGCGCGGTGGCCACCACTCGCCATCGCGTCTCGACGCTGGCCGCCGGGTCTCCCTGGACCGTGGGCTCCTGGACAGGCGGGGGCACGGGGACCCCCGGGCGGGTGGTGGCGCACGCGGCGCACACGAGGAGGGCACAGGCGACGAGCAGGCGAGACACGGCGGCGCCCCATGGTGACCGCGGGGAAGCGGCCGTCAAGAAACCCCCCGGCAGCCGAGTGTTGGAGGGGGACGCCTCCCCGCGTAAAGTTGAGGGCTCGACCCCCATGTCCGAGAAGCCGCGCATCGTCGGGATCGACCTCGGGACCACCAACACCCTGGTGGCCTCGGTGCGGAACCGCATCCCCAAGGTGGTGCCCACCGATCGGGGAAACCTCGTCCTCCCGTCGGTGGTGGCCCTCAGCGAGAAGGGCGACCTCCTCATCGGGAAGATGGCGAAGGACCAGATGGTGGTGAACCCGAAGAACACCATCTACGGGGCGAAGCGGCTGATCGGGCGCCAGTATGCGAGCCGGGTGGTGCAGGAGCTCAAGGAGTACTTCACCTACGAGCTCCTCGAGGGCCCCAAGGGCGACGTGGCGGTGAACCTCGGGGGGAGCACCTACTCGCTGGAGCGGATCAGCGGCCTGGTGCTCGGGCACGCCAAGCGCATCTCGGAGCAGTTCCTGGGCGTTCCCTGCCCCGAGGCGGTCATCTCGGTCCCCGCCTACTACAACGACCTGCAGCGCGCGGCGGTCAAGGAGGCCGGGCGGCAGGCGGGCTTCGAGGTGAAGCGCATCGTCAACGAGCCGACCGCGGCGGCGCTGGCCTACGGCTTCAACCGGGGGCTGGACCAGAACGTGCTGGTCTACGACCTGGGCGGTGGCACCTTCGACGTCTCGGTGCTGCAGATCACCGGCAACGTCTTCGAGGTGCTCGCCACCGGAGGCGACACCTTCCTCGGCGGCGTGGACTTCGACAACCGGATCATCGACTACGTGCTGGAGACGTTCCAGCAGCAGACCCGGGTGGACCTGAGCCAGAGCCCCATCGCCATGCAGCGGATCAAGAACGCTGCAGAGGCGGCGAAGATCGACCTGACGCTCATTCCGAACGTGGTGATCGAGCTGCCGTACATCGAGGAGCGGAAGGGCAAGCCGCTCGACCTCCGCATCCCGCTATCGCGCGAGCAGCTGAATGCGCTGACCCGGGACCTGGTGGACCGCACCTTCGACCTCTGCGACCGGGTGCTGACGGACAAGGGCATCTCCAAGTCGAGCATCGACGAGATCATCCTGGTGGGTGGCCAGTCGCGGATGCCGCTGGTCCAGCAGGAGATCACCCGACATTTCGGAAAGCCGCCGCGCAAGGGCGTTCACCCCGACGAGTCGGTGGCTCTGGGCGCGGCGCTGCTGGCCGAGTCGCTGGGCAACATCGACGCGGTGACGCTGCTCGACGCGCTGTCGATGCCGATCGGGTTCGCGATGGCGAACGGGAAATTCCGGAAGATCATCGACAAGAACTCGGTCATCCCGCTGACCACCAGCTTCCGGCTCCCGGGTCCCAAGGAGGACAGCCCGATCATCGAGCTGGACATCTTCCAGGGCGACTCGGAGTTCATCGTGGACAACGAGTACTTGGGGACGGTGAAGGTGCCGGCCTCGGCGGCGGGGCGGCGCATCGACTTCCGGCTCAACGAGGAGTGCCTCCTGGAGGTGGTGGTGGAGCTGCCCACGGGTCCGCGGCACGTGGCGCTGGCCACCCGGGACACGCCGGACACGCTGAAGCGGCTGCTGGCCGAGGAGAAGGCAGCGCGGGCCCGGTCGCAGCCGGTGGCCTCGCCGGTGCAGACCGACAGCGGGCTGTTCCGCAGCATCCGTCGCATCCTCGGTCGGGACTGAGCCGGATCGCTGGCGCGCCCCTGCGCGCTTCGATGGGCGTCCCCCTGGTGCGGGGGACTGAGCCCGATCGCTGGCGCGCTCCTGCGCGCTTCGATGGGCGTCCCCCTGGTGCGGGGGACTGAGCAAGGACGTCGGCGCTTCGCCGCTCCTCGGGCGTCCCTCGCGCGTCGCCTTCGGACTTCCGGTCGTCCGGCGATGAGGTAAGCAGCCCGGATGCCGGTCTTCCCCTCCCGCGACTGGGCCGAGTCAGCGATGGCCCTGGTGAACGCCGATCCCGAGACGATCGCCGCGGGCCGCGGCTGGCGCGGAGACTTCGGGCTGGTGATCGAGGCCGAGGCGGGGAAGCTCGACGTGCACTTCGTGGCCTGGGTCCGTCCGGAGCAGGGGCGGGTGGCCGAGCTGCGCGTCCTGGCCGATCCGGACGACCTGGACGAGTTCGAGCCGGCGTACCGGATCCGCGCGCCGTACTCGGTGTGGAAGGGGCTGCTCCTCGGGAGCGTGGACCCGGTGGAGGCCATCCTGAAGCGGCGGCTCCGGGTGGATGGCGACGTGCAGCCCATCCTCGAGCGGATGCGCTACAAGGACATCGCGGCCCGGGTGCTGGCGCGGCTGGAGACCCGGTTCATCGACGAGTGAGGGTCATGGCGGGGAAGCGAAGCAGCTTGCGGGCGCAGGCGCTGGGAATCTCCCAGAAGGCGTTCGAGCGCCTGATGGCTGACGAGCAGCGCGCGCAGTGGGTGGCCCAGGCAGTGGGACGCGTGCAGCGGGGAAAGAAGGCGCTCGATCGGGGTCAGGAGGAGCTGATGCACGCGCTCCAGCTGGCGGCGAGGAGCGACTTCGGGAAGGTGAGCAAGCAGCTGTCCTCGCTGAAGCGGCGGACTCGCGAGCTCGAGGAGCGGCTGGACCGCCTGCTGAAGCCGTGATTGACAGGCGAGGGCGGGGTCCTTTACGTATGCCGCCCTCTGTAGTTCGGGGCGTATAGCTCAGCGGTAGAGCACTGCCTTCACACGGCAGGGGTCGCAGGTTCAAACCCTGCTGCGCCCAAGGGTTTTTTGGGACTGGCGACTTGTCCGTCCTCGATGACCGGGTGCCGCGACGACCGGATCGAGGCCGCCTACGCTGGATCGACTCGCAAAGCTCAAGCGCCGGTATGACCCATCGAACTTCTTCCGCCATGGAAAGGGTGTGATCCCTCTCGGTCGCGGTTGACCGGGGCGGCCGAGCGACGAGAACCCTCGGCCGGCTTCCCTCGCGCGCCGCCCGCACCCCCAAGCTCCCGACTGGGGTGCGGAAGACCCGAGCACGGTGCTCTCCCTCGTCCTCCGGCCCCCAGCTCGAAGACTGTGGCCTGTTGTTCTTCCGAGCCGGAGGGCCGACGAGAACTCCCGGATCAACCGGGGCGAGCAGCTCGCTCCGCGCGCGGCCACGCTCGCCAGCTGAGGGCGCGTCGGCTGCGGAGAGGATCGCCCGGGGTCGGTATCACGCGGCCCGGACCCGAGGGCAGCCCGGGGAGTGAACATGCGTCGGGCGAGATCCCCATCGGCACGCCTGATGCGTTGCCGTGGAGGGTGCGGCGATACCCCTGGGTCACGGCTGTTAACGGGCCATGGCGCTATCCCTTCCGGAGGAGGTCGTGGTCATGAGACTCCGCGCGGTGTTGCCGTACTTGCTGCTCCTCCCTCCGGCGGTGGCGGTGCTTGCCCTGGCCGATCGCTTCCCCGAGCGAATGCCCATCCACTGGGGCCTTAGCGGTGAGCCGAACGGATTCGTCGCCCGTTCCACGCTGTCGCTGCTCGGACCGCTGATCTTCCTCGCCCTGCTCCTCCTCTTCATCGACGGGGTGGTGGGGCTCGGGAGCCGGACCGGGCCACCGGCGACGACGGCGGCGGTGCAGCGGCTGCTCGAGCCCATCCGCTGGGTGGTCGCGCTCTGTGGATTCCCCGCGGCGTTCGCTTCGCTCTGGGGACCGACGCCGGTGCTGGTCTGGGCAGGGGTGACAGTGCTGGTGGTGATCGTGCAGGTCGCGCGCGCGCCGCGCCTGGCGCCCAACGCGGCCTCGGACTGGCAGGGCGGACTCGTCTATTCCAACGCGGCCGATCCGCGGCTGATCGTGCCCAAGCGCTCCGGGCTGGGGTGGACGTTCAACTTCGCGAAGCCCTCGGCGTGGATCCTCCTCGCCGCGCTCCTCATCGGACCGCTGGCTGCGGTGTTCCTGGTGGGCCAGCAGATCCAGCGCGGCCGGGCGTCGCAGTCGTCCAGCACCTCGCGGTCGCCGTAGCGCCGGGGTCCAAGGAAGAACAGACCGGACCCGGCGATTGGGAGGTATCTCGAGCCGGAGCCCGCCGCGGCCACCAGGAGGCCGGCCGACAGCGGGCGCGTGATGAAGGTCTTCGTTCGTCCGACTGTGGTTTGGACGTCATCGGGACTCGTCTACGGTCAGAACTATCTTTCCGCGCTTGTGGGGCTTGCCCGCGAGCATTTCGTGGGCGATTCGGGCATCGGCAAGCGGCAGCACATCGCCTACGCTCGTGGTCAGCTCGCCGGCCTCGATGAGGGCCGCAATTTGTTCGAGGCGCCGGGATGAGACCTCGACGAGAAAGAACAGCGCTCGCACGCTGTGGCGAGCAGCTTTCTGCTGATCGGGCGCGGCCACGGCCGAGACCAGAACGCCGCCGGGCTTCAGGACGGCGAAGGAGCGGTCCTGCGTTTCGCCGCCGATCGTGTCGAGCACGACATCGACGCCGGTCAGTACCTCCTCGAACCGCGACTCCTTCGCGTCAATGACCCGGTCCGCACCGCGTGTCTGGACATACGCGACATCGTCCGGAAGAGCGGTCGCGATCACTTCATGCGCAACCCGCCTGGCCAGCTGCACGGCGTAGGCGCCGACGTTCCCGGCTGCGCCGTGGACGAGGACTCGCTTCGTCGCGTCTACCGCTCCGTGCTCGAAGACCATCTGCCATGCGGTGCATCCCACGACTGGGACTGAAGCCGCTTCTATGAACCCGATTCGCTGGGGCTTCTTGGCGAGCAGGGCCACCGCCGCCACTGCGTACTCGGCGTATCCACCGGTGAACCGCGCGTTTGTTGCCCCGAAGACCGCATCGCCAGCCTTGAACTGCGAGACCCCTGCACCGACGTGCTCGACAAGCCCGGACACGTCCGACCCGAGTGTCAACGGAAGTGGCTGGGGAAGGACGCTCCGCCCGGACCTGATCCATGCGTCCCAGGGGCCGACGCCTGCTGCTTTTACGCGCAGCAACACCTCGCCGTCGCCAGGAGCCGGCCGAGGCACGTCCTCCGCCACGAGAGAGTCGAGACCGCCGAAGTGGTGGACGCGAATCGCCTGCATGATGCACCTCACTGCAATGACATCGTGGCTTTCTCGAATACTGACCGTCGTTCGTGACTGCTCTCGAAGCGGTATCGATGATGGGTCCCGTGTACATGGGGTTCACCATTGCTCTCGCTCTTCGTCCGCATCAAGGTGGCGCCGAGGAGGGACGGAACATGGCCTGGAAGCGGCGAAGTCAATCAGCCCGAGGACGTTGCCTGGCGGCCGCGCGCGGCGGCCTGTGGTTCCCCCTGGTGCTTGCCACCTCTGCGCTCGCGGCGCCGAGCATGCCGATCGCTCCGTCGCTCGGCACGGCGAAGGTCGTCGACCTCAGCCATCCGTTCGATGACAAGACCCTCTACTGGCCAACCTCGCCTTCGACCTTCGAGCTGAAGAAACTCGCCTTCGGCGACACCCCCGGGGGCTGGTTCTACGCCTCGAACTCGCTGTGCATGCCCGAGCACGGCGGGACCCACCTCGACGCGCCGATCCACTTCGCCAGGGACGGGAAGACGGTCGACCAGATCCCGCTCCGGCAGCTGATCGCGCCGGCCGTGGTGATCGACGTCAGCGCGAAGGCTTCGGCCGATCCCGACTACCGGGTCTCGGTGGACGACGTCCGGAGCTGGGAGAAGAAGCACGGCACCGTTCCCTCGGGCGCGATCGTGGTGCTCCGGACGGGCTGGGCGAAGCGCTGGCCCGACCGGAAGCAGTACCTGGGCGATGACACACCGGGCGATGCGTCGAACCTTCACTTCCCGAGTTACGGAAAGGAGTCGGCCGAGTACCTCGTCCATCAGCGACGCGTCTCGGCGCTCGGCCTCGACACCGCCTCGATCGACTACGGTGCGTCGAAGGATTTCATCGTGCATCGCATCGCCAGCGCAGCGGGAGTCCCTGGACTGGAGAACCTCGCGAACCTGGATCAGGTGCCCACCACCGGTGCGTGGATCATCGCCTTGCCGATGAAGATCGCTGGCGGATCGGGCGGACCGCTGCGAGCGATCGCGCTCGTTCCCGCGACGGGAAAGCCGCCCTGAGGAACGGCGCTTGCTCCAAACCTGCGCCGATTCGACCGGCGTTCCCCTGGGGTCTCTCCGACCCGCGTACCGAGGATCGAGCTTCGGGTCCGGCCCGAACGCTGAAGCAGCGCGTCGCTCGCCTCCGCCTCCGGAAGTCGCTGGTGGGGCGGTGTACCCGCATGTACGGTTCGCGCGACTCGATTGCCGGAAGCAGTGGCTCAACTCCGCACGCCGCCGGCGATGCGCGGTCAGGAGGGGTCATCATGGGTGCGACTCGGCTGGGTCTTCCTCCGCCGCTGGGACTGCTGGGAGTCTGCCTCTGGCTCTCCTGCAGCAGTCCGGGCGACATTCCACGCGACGCGACCGGCGCCGAGGTTCTCCGGCCCGCGATCGCGACCAGCACCGCCGCGCTCGGCACTCCGGTACAGACCGGATTCAGCGACACGACGATCTTCAGCGGGCTGAATCATCCGACCTCCGTCCGGTTCGCTTCCGATGGTCGGATCTTCGTCGCGGAGAAGAACGGCCGGGTGCTGTCGTACGCCAATCTCTCCGCCACGACGCCGACGGTGGTCGCGGACCTTCGCACCCAGGTCTACGACTTCTGGGACCGGGGATTCCTCGGAATGGCTCTCGATCCGAACTTCCCGGCCGCGCCGTGGGTCTACGTGCTCTACACGTACGATAAGTCTCCGCTGGAATCCGCCACGCCGCGGTGGAACGATGCCTGTCCCACGCCTCCTGGAGCGACGAGCGATGGCTGCCTCGCGCTGGGCAGGCTCTCGCGCCTCCACATTGGTGCCGATGGCACCTCGGATTCCGAGCAGATCCTGATCGAAGGCTTTCCTCAGCAGTACCCGAGCCACTCGATCGGCGATCTGGCGTTCGGACCGGACGGCGCGCTCTACGTCACCTCCGGTGACGGGGCCAGCTTCAACTTCGTCGACTATGGTCAGGACGGGAATCCCATCAATCCGCTCGGCGACCCACCGGTGGCGATCGGCGAGGCCCAGACTCCGCCCACGGCGCTCGGGGGAGCCCTACGCAGCCAGAGCTTCCGCCGCCCCCTCCAGTACCCGGTATCCCTCGACGGCGCAGTGCTCCGGGTCGAGCCCGCCACCGGCCTCGCCCTGCCGAACAATCCGAATGCGTCGCACACCGACGTCAACGCGCGGCGGATCGTGGGTTACGGCCTTCGCAATCCCTTCCGCTTCACCATCCGGCCCGGGACGTCCGAGCTGTGGATCGGCGACGTGGGATGGAACACCTGGGAGGAGATCAACCGGATCGTCAATCCGCTCTCGGGCACCGCGAACTTCGGCTGGCCCTGCTACGAAGGAAACGGCCGGCAGGGCGGCTACGACGGTGCGAACCTCGATTCCTGCGAGACGCTCTACTCGGCCGGTGCCTCCGCGTGGAATCCGCCGTACTACACGTACAACCACGCCAGCCAGGTGGTGTCCGGCGAGAGCTGCCCCACCGGGAGCTCCAGCATCGCCGGCCTGGCCTTCTACACCGCCACGAGCTACCCACCGCTCTACCGGAACGCCCTCTTCTGGGGCGACTACTCGCGCGGGTGCATCTGGGTGATGCCGGCCGGTTCCAACGGGCTCCCCGATCCGGCCCAGATGCGGGTGATGGTGACCGGGGCCAAACTCGTCTCGTTGCAGACCGGGCCGGCTGGCGACGTTTTCTACGCGGACTTTGACGCGGGGCTCATCCGGCGCATCTCCTATCTGGCTCCGCAGGCTCAGTTCACCGCCAGCCCGACCTCCGGGCCCGCTCCGCTGACGGTGAGCTTCGACGGCACCGCCTCCACCGGAGTTCCAGGAGAGACGCTCGGCTTCGCCTGGGACCTGGACGGTGATGGTGCCTTCGACGACGGCAGCACCGCCACGCTGAATTTCGTCTACAGCAACCCCGGAACCTACCAGGCCCGCCTCCGGGTGACCGACCCTCGGGGTGCAACCTCGATCAGCTCGCCGACGACCATCAGCGTCGCCACGCCGGTGAACACACCGCCGACGCCAGTCATCGACTCTCCGACGAGCGCGACGACCTGGTCGGTAGGCACGGTGGTCTCCTTCTCCGGGCACGCGACCGATGCGGAGCAGGGAACCCTGCCTGCGTCCGCGCTCCGCTGGGACCTCGTGCTGTTCCACTGTCCCTCCAACTGCCACACCCACGCGCTACAGACCTTCAACGGCGTGAGTAGCGGCAGCTTCACTGCGCCGGACCACGAGTACCCGTCCTACCTGGAGCTCCGGTTGATCGCGACCGACTCGCAGGGCGCGCAGGCGACGACCTCCGTCCGGCTCGATCCGAGGACCGTCGTGCTCACGTTCAACTCCGTTCCCAGCGGACTCGGCATCGCGGTGGGCCCGACCCAGTCGAGCACGCCGTTCTCACGAACGGTGATCGTCGGGTCGATCAACTCCATCGCGGCGGTCACTCCTCAGACGGTGGGGGGGAGCGTCTATGACTTCACCTCGTGGTCGGACGGGGGAGCGGCCGCGCACAACATCACCGCGCCGTCCAGCGCGGCGACCTATACCGCGACCTTCACCTTGCGCCCGGCCGGGCTCAAGGGCGTGTACTTTGACAACGTGGGCTTGAGCGGCACCCCGTCGCTGACCCGTGTCGATCCTTCGGTGAACTTCGACTGGGGAAAGGGCTCACCCGCGACGGGCATCGCGTCGGACACCTTCTCGGTCCGGTGGAGCGGAGAGGTCCAGGCTCGATTCTCGGAGACGTACACATTCATCATGCGGGCCGACGACGGAGTCCGCTTGTGGATCAACGGTGTCCTGCTGGTGGACAACTGGACGACTCGTGGGCGCCCCGAGAACCGCGGCACGATCGCCCTGCAGGCCGGTCAGAAGTACCCGCTGGTGCTGGAGTACTTCGAGAACACCAATCAGGCATCCGTCCGGCTGAGCTGGTCCAGCGCATCGCAGGCGCAGGAGGTCATTCCTCCGTCCCAGCTCACACCCGCTCCCTGAGGCGTCACCGGCCGGGACAGCGGAGCTCCTCGAGCGCACGGTCGAGGTTCTCCATGAACTCACGGCCGTTGATCAGCTCGCCCTTCCAGGTCGTCCTCTCCTCGGCGGTCGCCGTGGGGGAGGCGAGCCGGTCGAGCAGGCGGACCTCCTGCTCGGCGAGCACGGCCTCCGCCTCGCGGAGATCCTCGCAGCTCGCCGCGCTTCCCACATTCGAACGCGCCGCCGACGCCGTCTTGCCCTGCGACACCTGCCTGTCGGAAACCCGGGAAGAGGATGACCAGGATTCGGCAGGAAGGAGCCCGAGGAGCAGAAGCGGCAGGTGCCTCGCAAGCATCGAGGTAGGCTCCATGCACGGGTCGGGCCGAGCTGCTGTCGCCGGGGTGGGAGCCCGTGAGTCCGCCAGGAATCTCCGGGCTTTTGCCGTGCCCTGAGCACCGGAGAGGAGAAGGAGGCCGACAGGGAAAGGGGGTGTCGGCACAGCCCCCCGACTCATGCCCGTGTGACAAGCTCCGTCCACCCCTTCCTCGCCAACGAGCCCGGACGAGCAAGCTCACGACCTCGCTCCCGAGCCCGAAACGGCTCCCTCGCCCGTGGTCGCAGTCTCGCGGTGCGGGCTTCAGACCTGGTGGCCCGCGTCCTGGGCACGGTGAGCCCTTCCGCGCACGCATCGCGCGTCTCCCCCACGAAGGGACGATGGAGCCCGTACGCCTGAGACGAGAGGAGGAGACTCGACGACCGGACTCGTCGTGGCCGGAGTTTCGCTCCTGGCCCTGCTCTCGGCCCCGCGGGCGACCGCGCGCTGCGCGGGGGAGGACCTGCTCGCAACCTCGGCGAGGGGCAGCCGTAGCCGGCCCTCACCACCAGTCCCGACGATTCGGCGGCGGTCGCCCTGCGCCAGCTCCGGCAGGGGGCCTGTGCGTCAGGCGGCCTGTGCGTCGAGGAGGCGCTCGCGGCCGGGCACCCGGCAGAGCAGCAGCAGCCGGTCACCCTCGGACTGCTCGATGCCCAGCCGCCGGAAGAGATCGCCGCTCGGCGAGTTCGTGTCGTCCAGTCTCCGGCGCCAGTCCGAGCCGCCGCCGCTCAGGCGAGGGAGGACGAAGGGGCGCTCGGCGCTCCCGGTCGCGCCGAGCCAGGCCCGCGCCGCGTCCGCCACCGGAAGGACCTCCGCGCGGAACGAGGCGTCGGGCGCCGGTTGCACGTCCGTCCAGAATGCCTGGGCGGTCCGGACGGCCAGCGGCGACGAGGCGGCCGTGAAGAGCACCAGGCGCACGCCGCGCGACTCCTCTTCGTCGCGGGCATCGGCGGTGAACCGCTCCAGCACGGACTCGGCTCCTCGGTCGCTCCGGGCGACGCTCAGGCCCAGGTACCGGGCCTGTCGCCGCTCGGGGCCGACCGGCAATCGGACGCGTGCAGCCAGCAGGAAGGCGCAGGGGCCCTCCGCATCACACGCCAGGTAGAGGAGGTCACAGCGAAGCAGCTCGTGCTCGAGCACCGCTCGACCCGGTCCGCTGCCCGGGCCCAGCAGCCTCGCGAGCGCCTCGAAGACCTCGTCCGTCCATGCTCCCTTCTCGTGCCGCGTCACGGAGATGTCGCTCATGGGACCGCAGCGCAGGAGCACGTCCGATGCCAGGGGCTGTTCCAGTGAGATCGAGGACTTGTCCAGATCGGTGTTGCACCCGAGGCAACTCGAGGCCCGCAAGTGAAACACGCGAGGTTGCGGCGCCACGCCCGACCGCTACGGGCGAGAACCTCGAGAGCGGCAGGCTCGTGCCATTCGCAAGGCGATGGCGGGACCCTTCCCGCCACACGAAGTCGCTCCCCGGGGCTGCCCGTTACTGGGGACCGGGAGGCTGTCGCCGGGAGGCACCGGGGGCGACCTGCGCGCTTGCAGTCTGCGCGCTCTTCGCCCCGGGGACCTCGTCCAGCCGGGTGCCCCGGGGACTCAGCGCCGCGCTCCAGCTGAGGGTGATCCTCCCGGTCAGGTCGGTGACCGTGGCCCCGTAGTGCCGTTCACCGTTGGAATAGGTCCGCAGGTACATGAAGTCGTTGCGGCCGCGGAGCTGGTCCTCGTCGTAGTCCGAAGACGAGCGCCCGTAGGAGATCAGGTTCGGCGCGGGGTCCCGCTTGCTCCGCCGCAGCACCAGCGAGGCGAAGGGCTTGCCAGACGGGTCATCTGGCTCGAGCGAGAAGCGCGCCGTTCTCCGGTCGTAGACTACGAAGCAGAACTTGCCCGGGTACCGCGTGCGGGGCGGGGCGGTCAGCTCCGAGTTTCCCATGAGATCGTTGTCCCGCACCTCGACCCAGACCCGGTGACACACGGTGCCCTGCGCCCACGCGCTGCCCCCTTGGAGCAGGGTCAAGAGCAACAGCAGCGACCCGGTTTGACCCACCCGATTCGGTCCTGAACCCATCGAAATCCCTCGCGACACGTCGCCTGGCGTCGGTGGGATCTGCAGGAAGCATGCAGCCGCAGAAAGCCAGCCTGGCTGCACGGCGAGCGGGAGTCGCTTGGCATTCGGCGGGCGACGGGGCTAGCGTCCGCCGCCCGTGTCGTCTCCATCGGCCAGCGCCTGCGGCATCCTGGTGACCGACCAGTCCCGGGCGCTCTGTTGTTGTTGTCGCTGAGGGGCCGACGAGCCGGGCGCGTTCCCCCGCGCCTCTCCCGCCCCCGTGCTGCCGGTCTCGCACCCTCGCCGTTAGAGGAGCCACCCGATGGATCATTCCGCACGCGTTTACGACGACATCACCCAGATGTTCCCCGACGAGGAGAACCCCTCTCCCATCGTTCGTCTCAACCGGCTGGTTCCGGAGGGTTCGCAGCTGTGGGCCAAGCTCGAGTGGATGAATCCCTTCGGTTCGGTGAAGGACCGGGCTGCCTGGGCGATGGTCCGGGATCTGGAGCGTCGCGGCGAGCTCGGCCCCCGGAGGCCGGGCCGGGGAATCGTCGAGCCCACCAGCGGAAACACCGGACTCAGCCTCACCGCCATCGCCGGCATGCGCGGCTACCCGATGCTCGCCGTCGTGCCCTCGAAGGTCCCGGAGGAGAAGAAGGTCCTGCTTCAGGTCCTCGGGGCCAAGGTGGAGGTCGTGCCGGATGCCCTCTGCCCGTTGCCCGGGAGTGAGGACGGCACCATCGGCCTGGCCAAGACCCACGCCAAGGCCTCCGCCGATCGCTGGGTGATGCCGAACCAGTACGCCAACCAGCAGAACGTCGAGGCGCACCTACGGACCACCGGCCCGGAGATCTGGCGGCAGACGCAAGGGAAGGTGACCCACGTCTTCACCTCGCTCGGCACCTGCGGCACGGTGACGGGGCTGAGCAAGTTCCTGAAGGCGAAGAACCCGGAGGTGAAGGTCATCGCCGTGCAGCCCAGTCCGGGACACGACGTGCCGGGGATCCGCAACGTCTCCGAGCTCGACGTCTCCCAGCTCTACGACCCGAAGCTCGTCGACGAGATCCTCGAGATCGACTTCGAGCTCGCCTACACCGTTGCCGCCGAGCTGGCCCGGCACGAGGGCCTGCGCGCCGGCCCCAGCTCCGGGTTGATCTTCGAGGGCGCCCGCCGCACGGCACGGAAGACCCCCGTGGCGTGCGGGGTGATGATCTTCTGCGACGACGTCTTCAAGTACGCATCCAACATGCTCAAGCACGTGCCCGGCCTGGTGGCCGAGCCATGAGGAGTGTTCCGTTCATGACCGCGCGACCGCCGACCCGACCTGCCCCCGTGTCCGGGACCGCGCGCTGCTGTCGCGGTCACTGCCGGGGCTGACACCCACACCGTCATCAAGAAGAGAGAGGAGCAGCGTCATGGCCGATTACGCAAACCCCGAGGTCCTCGTCTCCACCGACTGGCTGAGACAGAACCTCAAGACCCCCAACGTTCGCGTCGTGGAGATCGACGTCGATCCCAAGCTCTACGCAGCGGGCCACATCCCCGGCGCGGTCGGATGGGACTGGACCACCCAGCTCAACGACCAGGTGAAGCGCGACATCATCTCCAAGGAGGACTTCGAGAAGCTCAACTCGGAGGCCGGGATCAAGAACACCGACACCATCATCATCTACGGCGACTCGAGCAACTGGTTCGCCGCGTTCGGGTTCTGGCTCTACAAGCTCTACGGGCACAAGGACATCCGCCTGCTCAACGGCGGCCGCGCCAAGTGGCTCAACGAGGAGGGCGCGCCGCTCACCACCGAGGTGCCGAAGTTCGAGCGCAGCCAGTACAAGGTGAGCTCGGTCGACGGCTCGCTGCGCGCCAAGGTCAGCGAGGTGCTCGCCGCGAGCGAGAAGAAGGCGCCGCTGGTAGACGTGCGCAGCCCGGACGAGTTCACCGGGAAGATCATCGCCCCGCCGGGCATGACCGAGACCGCGCAGCGGGGCGGGCACGTGCCGGGGGCCACCAGCATCCCCTGGGCCACGGCGGTGACCAACGAGAACACGTTCAAGAGCGCGGACGAGCTCCGGGCCATCTACCTGGACCAGAAGCGGCTCGAGCCGAGCAAGGCGACCATCGCCTACTGCCGCATCGGAGAGCGGAGCAGCCACACCTGGTTCGTCCTCAAGTACCTGCTCGGCTTCAAGGACGTGAAGAACTACGACGGCAGCTGGACCGAGTACGGCAACCTCATCGGCGTGCCGATCGAGAAGGGCGGCTGAGGGGGCCGAGCAGGGACGGGCCGCGGGCGTCCCGGTGTGATGCTGCACCAGGACGCACCGCCCTCGCGGGCTCCACCGCCGCCCGCACCGCGAACCACGCTCGCCGCTCGGGTCCCGTCGCCCACGAAGCACAGCGACGGGACCGTGCGGTCGGTTGCGGCCCGCTCCGCTCTCAGCTCCGCGCGAGCTGGCGCCGCGCCTGCGGCCGGATGAAGCCGTACACGCCGCTGAGCTGGTTGAAGTCAGCGGATTGACGGAAGCACTCGGCGGCCTTGGTCGCGTCGCCCTTGCCCTGCCAGGCCAGCCCGGTGAAGTAGGTCACCCGGGGGTTCTGTCCCCCGGCCTTGCCCAGCTCGGTGAGCGCGGTGTCCCACTCCTTGGCCTGAACCGCGATCATCCCCGCCAGCTCGTGGGCTTGCCGCACCTCGAAGGGAACCTTCTTCGCCTCGACCGCGTTGGCGTACTTCGCCGAGGTCGCCCGCGCTCCGGCGAGGTCACCCTTCAGCAGCGCCACCCGGCCCACGTCGAAGAGGTGGTTCCGATGCGCGGCCTCCTTGACCGCGTCCGAGGCCTTCGAGCGGTCCACCAGCTTGAGGCTCTCCTCGAACTTCTGCGCTGCCTCGGCGGGCTTGCCTGCCCCGAGCAGGATGTTCCCGATGAAGTTCACGTCCGCGGCCGCGTTGAGGAGGTCACCGGAAGCGTCGGCGATCTTCTTTTCCTCCTCGATGCTCCGGATCGCGTCGGCCCACTTCTCCTCGTGCATGTAGGTCTCGGCCGTCCAGAACCACGCCTGGCGCTTCTCCCCGTCGGTTCGGGACTTGCCCAGCATCTGCTTCAGGGTCGCGCGCGCCTCGTCCCCCTTGCCGGCGAGCATCTGATCATTGGCGATGCCCACGTAGGCGCTGATGAAGTACGGGTCGATCGCCAGAGCCTTCTTGTACTCGCCGATCGACTCGTCGAACCGGCCCATCCGCATCAGCAGCTCGGCGTAGGAGTCGTGCGGGTTGGGGTCGTCGGGGAGCAGCTCGGCATACTTCCGGAAGGTCTTCTCCGCCTCGGGGAGCTTCCCCTGGAAGCGGTAGGCGTAGCCGAGCTGGTTGTAGGGGAGGGTGAACTTCGGGTCGAGCTCCACGGCCCGGGACAGGGCGCGCACCGCGCCGTCGTAGTCCTGGCGGCCGAAGGCAACGATGCCGATCTGGGCGTGGATCCGCGGATCGCTCGGGAACTGCTTCGCCAGCTCGGCGAGGAGCCGTTCCTGGTCGGCGGGCCGGGACTTGGCGCCCGCCTCCGCGGCGCGGATGAACTTCTGCTCGGCCTCGGTCGCGCGGCTCGCGCTGGCCACTGCCTTGTCCAGACCGGCGAAGAACTCCTTCGCCGTGCCGGAGGTCTGCGCCCATTGCAGCCAGCCGAGGGCGAACTGGGCGTCCTTCTTCACCGCCTGATCGGTGCGGAGGTGTCCCTCGGTGCCCTTGAGGCGCTCCACGAGGTCGCGCCCTTCCAGGTACAGCGCGCGGGCCTCGGGCGAGCTGGTGGTGATGGGAAGCGTCGCCGGGTCGGCCGCGAGGGCCAGCGCCGGCAACAGGAGCAACGGAGGAAGGAGGCGTCGCATCGGAGTTCTCCCGCGGCTTCGGATGGCCGCGACGGGTCGGGATGCGTCGTTCTACGTCGTGCGCCTCGAAGGGCGGCGAGGCGCCGCTGCACCGTCCGGGCCGTTCGCTGGAGTCGTTCCCCGCGCCCTGCCACTCGCTGCAGAGTCCGGGCTGCTCGCCGCGATCACAACGGGAGGCGGACCTCGAATGTCGAGCCGGCGCCGCGCTCGCTCTCGGCGGACACCGTGCCGCCCATCGCCTCCACCACCGTGCGCGAGATGTACAACCCGAGGCCGAGTCCGCCGTAGTGCCGCTCCGACACCGCGCGCTCGTACCGTCCGAAGATGACGTCGAGCTTCCCCGGGTCGATCCCGATGCCCTCGTCGATCACGGTCAGCACCGCCCAGCCGGGCTCCGAGCTCAGACGGACCTGGATGGGCTTCCCGTCGCCGTACTTGATGGCGTTGTCCACCAGGTTGGTCACCACCTGGTCGAAGCGAAGCCGGTCTGACTCGATCTCGAGGCTCTCCGGCGCGTCGAGGCTCAGCCGCGATCCGGCGCGCTGGGCCTGCGGCTCGGCCCGTGCCACCACCTCGCGTACCACCGCCGCCAGGTCCACCGGCTCGCGCACCACCGTGAAGCGCCCGGCCGCGATGCGCGAGACGTCCAGGAGGTCCGACACCAGGCTGGACAGTCGCGACACCTGCCTGCGGGTGGCGTCGGTGTAGCCGAGCACCCGCTGGGCGAGCGGCGAGGGAAGCGCGGCGCGCGCCTCGCGGGCCAGCATCTCCAGCTTGAGCGAGAGCGGGGTGAGCGGGGTCCGCAGCTCGTGACTCGCGACCGAGAGGAACGTGTCGCGCGCTGCCAGGGCATCGCGGAGCGCGGCGGCCTGGCGCTGCTGCTCGTCGACGTTGGTCGCCACCCCGAACCACCGGACGATGCGACCCTCCGAGTCACGCAGCGGCTGCACCCGGCCCAGGAACCAGCGGAACATGCCGTCCGCGCCCCGGAGTGGAAACTCCATCTCGAAGGAGTCGCCGGTGGCCAGGCTGTGAGTCCAGCGCTCGAGGACCCGGGGGAGGACCTCGGGGTCGTGCACCGCCTGCCACCCCCAGCCCTCCATCGTCTCCGGAGCGCGGCCGGTGTACTCCGCCCAGCGGCGGTTGAAGTAGTCGAAATGGCCGTCCGGGAGCGCGCTCCAGGCGAGCCCCGGCAGGTTCTCCACCACCGCCCGGAACTGCCGCTCGCTCTCGCGGAGCGCCTGCTCGGCACGCCGGCGGTCCTCGATGTCGATGACGCTTCCGATGTACCCGACGAACTCGCCGGCGCCATCGAAGCGCGGCATGGCCGAGTCGATGAACCAGCGGTACACACCGTCCCACTGGCGCAGCCGGTACTCGGTGCGGAAAGGGACCTGCATCTCGTTGGCGGCACGGAAGTTGGCCCGGACCCTCTCCACGTCGTCCGGGTGCAGCGCTCCCATCCACCCCACGCCGAGCGCGGCGTTCCGGGGCTGGCCGGTGTACTCGAACCACTGCCGGTTCAGGTAGACGCACGCCCCGCTCGGATCGGTCACCCAGAGCATCACCGGCGCGTGGTCGGCCATGTTCCGGAACCGGGCCTCGCTCTCCTCCACCTTCTTCCGGGCGACCACCTGCTCGGTGACGTCGCGCCAGGCGATGGCGACGCCCTCGTCCACCCGGGTGATCTGCAGCGCGAGCCACACGCCCGCGCCGTAGAGCTCACCCGGGCCCTGGTAGGGATACTCGTCCTCGACGATGGGCGCGCCCGTCTCCCAGACCTGCCGGTACATGCCCAGGAAGCCGGACTCCTCCGCGTTGGGGAAGATCTCGGTGATGAGGTGGCCCTCGTAGCGCTCCCGCGGCAGCCCGGCGTACCGCTGGCCGACGGCGTTGACGTACTCCACCCGGAAGTCGGCCACCTTGCCGTCGGGCCCGAGCACCGGGATCAGCAACCCGAACGCATCCAGCATTCCGTCCACGGCGTGCCGGAATCGCCCCTCGCTTCGCCGGAGCGTCTGCTCGAGGGTCCGCTCCGCCGTGATGTCCTGCAGCAGGGCGACGAACCCGCGCACTCGCCCGTCGGGCCCGAAGTCCGGGGTGTAGGTGGCCCGGACGTGGATGGGCGGCCCGCCCTGCCGCTCGACCTCGGCGTCGAAGGAGACCGTTCGACCTTCGAGCGCGGCCCGGACGTGCGGGCGCAGCCGAGCGTAGGTCTCCTCGCCCATCACCTCGCGCAGGGTTCGTCCCTGAATCGGTGGTCGGGGCCGGAAGTAGTGGGTCTCGTAGAAGCGGTTGCTGAAGACGTACCGCTCGTCAGCGTCGACATAGAGCAGGGCCGCGGGCATGGTGTCCAGGACCAGCCGCAGCCGCTCCAGCTCGGTCACCGGGCCGCTCAGCCCCCTCGACCGTCCCGGAACTCCCTCCACACCCGAACGGCCCTCGAAGAACGCCGACATCAGGTCGAGTGTGTCAGGACGACCCCCGGAGGGAGCACCGGCTGGGAGTGATCCGGGAAATCGCTGCTTGGCAGCCGACACTCGGGAGCGCCCGACGATCAGCGAGTGGATGTGGGCTCCTCGCGCAGATCGGGAAGCGTATCCAGCTCCTCCAGGGATTTCCGCTCCGCCGGTACTCCGAGCCACGCAGCCACCGCGGCCGCGGCGAGCATCAGGCTCGCTCCCAGCGCATCGCCGAGAGCGACCTGCACGCGGCTCCCCGAGGCGATGAGCGCTCCGAAGAGCGCCGGCGCGAGGAGACCGCCCGCGGCAGTGCCCACCGCGTAGAACAGCGCGATGGCCAGCCCCCGCATCGCCACCGGGAACAGCTCGGAGACGGTGAGGTAGGCCGCGCTCGCCGCCGGCGAGGCGAAGAAGAACACCGCGCACCAGAGGAAGGTCTGGGTCTCGGCGGTGAGCCAGCCCCGGGCGAACGCCCAGCCGGTGGCGAGGAGGAGCAGCCCCGAGATTGCGTAGGTGAGGCTGATCATCCTCCGGCGCCCCACGGTGTCGAAGAGGTGGCCCAGCAGGAGCGGGCCGGCCAGGTTCCCGAGCGCGAAGGGCAGGAGGTACAGACCGATCCGGTCGGCCGGCACGCCGTAGAACTTCCCCAGCACCAGGCCGTAGGTGAAGAAGACCGCGTTGTAGGCGAAGGCCTGGGCCACCATGAGGGACAGGCCCAGGACCGCGCGGCGCCGGTGGCGGCGAAAGAGGATGCGGGCGATGGCGGCGTAGTCCAGGCCGGCGCCGGGCCGCATCCAGAGCGTGCGCGTGGGTGGGGTGAGCTGCCCGTGCTTCCGGGTGACCTCCTCCTCGATCTCCCGGACCAGCCGCTCCGCCTCCTCGCGCCGGCCGTGGAGCAGGAGCCACCGGGGGCTCTCCGGCACGTGCCGGCGCACGAGGACGATGGCCACCCCGAGGAGCGCACCAAGCCCGAAGCACACCCGCCACCCGAGCCAGGGGGGCAGGACCCGGGGATCGAGGAGCACCAGCGTAGAGAGCGCGCCCAGGGCCGTGCCCGCCCAGTAGGTTCCGTTGATGGCCAGATCCGCCCGCCCCCGGACGCGTGCCGGGAGCAGCTCGTCGATGGCGGAGTTGATCGCGGCGTACTCCCCACCGATGCCGGCGCCGGTGAGCGCGCGGAACAGCGCGAAGCTGAGGAACCCGGTCGAGAGCGCGGTGAGCAGCGTCGCCACCAGATAGACCGAGAGCGTCACCAGGAAGAGGCGCTTGCGGCCCACGAGGTCGGTGAGACGGCCGAAGACGAGCGCGCCGAGGATGGCGCCGGCCAGGTAGGCGGTGGCGGCCCCTCCGACCTCCTGCTCGGTGAGGGCGAGCGTGTCCGGCCGGACCAGGGCTCCGGCCACCGCGCCGACGAGGGTGACCTCCAGGCCGTCCAGGACCCAGGTGACGCCGAGGGCGATCACGACGCGCCAGTGCCACGCCGACCAGGGGAGGCGGTCCAGGCGTGCAGGGATGTCCGTCTCCACCAGGGTCGCGGCGTCGGTCACTGCCCGGGAGAGTGGAGCCGGTTCCTCGCTGGGGGAACGGGCGGCTGCTCCGGCGGTCGGAAGCCGATGTTGCGCAGCGGATGGAACGCCTGCGCCCGGGGATGCACGCCTTCCCTCGGTGCGCAGCTTCCAGGACCTCGATCATCCGGGAGGCTCAGACATGAAAACCATCTCCTGGCTGGCAGCGGGCGCGCTCGCGCTCGCCGTCGGCTGCGCGTCCAGCAACACGACCGGGCCGTCCGGCACCGCGACGGCGCCCAATCCGGCCCTCAGCGGTCCGGTCGCGACCGCGAACGGCGACATCCAGAACTACACGACCGGACCGAGCGGCCAGCAGAACGGCTTCGTGCTCGCCACCGGGCAGCGGGTGCACTTCCCCGAGTCGATGGCATCCAAGGTGTCCGATCAGTTCCCGCCCAACACCCAGGTCAAGGTCACCGGGCACATGATCAAGGACTCCGAGGGGCGCCCGGTGCTCGAGGCGGACACGATCACCGCCCCGTCCCGGAACGCGACGCTCGATCTGACCGCCGCGCGGGCCGCGCCGCCCGACCCGGCGTTTGGCCCCGCGGTGGGTGGGTCCGGGCCGGCCGGGTCACAGCCGGTGAATCCTCCCTCGGAGACGCAGCCCGGTACCCCGGGCAATCCGTCCGGGGGACGCTGAGGAGGCGTTCGTCGGGCGCCGTCAGCGCTTGACGATCTTCCCGCCCTTCATCACGAAGGACACCCTCCGCAGCACACTCGCGTCGGCGAGCGGATCTCCTGGTACGGCCACGAGGTCCGCCGCCATCCCCGGCCGGATCGCGCCGCGCTGACCCTCGACGCCGAGCAGCTTCGCGGCGGCGATCCGCACGCCGGCCTCGGTCGCGGCGTGGGCGGCGACCCGGAGCCCCGCGCGGGCGGCCTCGGCGATCAGGATCTTCACGTCCTCGACCGAGTAGAGGTACGGCTGATCGTCCACGACGATCTTGATGACCTTCGCGCCGAACAGGGCGTTCCTTCGCACCGCCTCGCGCATCTGATCGGGCGTGTCGGCGTAGAGGTACTCTGGCTCTCCGAGGTCGGGCCGATCCGGCTGGATCCCGTGGTACTGCCCGCCCAGCGGGCCGATGATCCGGCCTGCGTTGATGATGGTCGGGCCGGGAACCATCCCTTCCTCGATGGCACGGCGAAGGTCCGTGTCGGCGTAGTTTCCGGCGTTGCCGACGTCGCGGACGGTGGTGAACCCCGACTCGAGCATGTCGCGGGCGTTCTTCGCGCCCACCAGCGCGCGGCGCGCGTTCGTCTCCAGCAGCGTGGACGCGAGCAGGCGCTGGAGCAGCTCGTCGATCCCCTTCCCGCCCTGGGTCGCCACCGTCAGGCAGAGGTGGGTATGGGCGTCCATGAGGCCCGGAAGGACGGCGCGGTCCGAGAGGTCCACCACCTGGGCACCGGCGGGCGGGCTGACGCTCGCGCCCACCGCGCGGATCACGCCGCCCTCGACCAGGATCTGTTGCCCGGTGCTCGCCGTTCCCGTCGCCGGGTCCACCAGCCGGCCGGCGCGGATCACCACCGGCTGCGCGCGGGCGGCAAGTCCGACGACGAGCAGCAACAGGGCTGAACGAAGCTGAGGTCGGCATTTCATCGTCGGCGGAACCTCCGGCAGGGAGGGCTCCTCTTATCCGACGCGCGGCACGCCGTGGTGCTTTCAGACCCCGCGCGCACCTGCGCGCCAGCACGACCCCGGAGGACATGACGCTCGTTGCACGCACAACCATGTGGCCCCGTACGCTCCGGGGCGATCATGAGGTCGCGTCAAGTGCTTCTGCTGGCTCTGCTCGTTCCGCTCGCGGTGGTGCCGCTGACCGGCTGCTCCGAGGCCTCGGGGGGCACCCCGGGTGCCGAGCCCTGTCCGAAGACGAAGTACGAGTCGATGTACTTCGCCGTGGATCCGAAGGGCACGGTGGTGAAGTTTCCGGAGGAAGAGCTGGAGGTCCACCAGCGTCGCGGCTTCCGGCCGGCGACCCAGGAGCAGGCGAAGGCCCTGGTCCGCAAAGAGTGCCCGGCCGGCTTCCGCTGAAGTCGCTGCGCGTCGGCCACGCGCGGTGTCCACCAGCGAGCGTTCCGCGTGGTTGCTCCACGGTCTCCGGGAACAACGGAGGCCTGCGGCGGTGTCCCAGGGGCATCAACCTCGAAAGGAACGCCTCGATGGGAGCGCAGTCCAGGGTGACCGTGGGTCTCTACGTCCGGCTGGTGGCGAAGGAAGGCAAGGAGCGCGCGGTGGAGGACTTCCTCCGCTCCGGGCTCGAGCTGGTGCAGGCCGAGCCGGGCACGGTGCAGTGGTACGCGGTCCGGTTCGACCAGCGCACGTTCGCCATCTTCGACACCTTCGCCACCGAGGATGGTCGCCAGGCGCACCTCGGTGGCCGCGTGGCGGCGGCGCTCATGGGGAAGGCAGCGGACCTGCTCGCGGAGCCGCCGCGCATCGAACGCCACGACGTCCTCGCGGCGAAGACCTGACGCAGCCTCGAGAGTACCCGCGCCGTCCTGATCTCCTCGCCGTCCTCGTCGGCTGTGCCGTCGCCCCTGGTGTCTCCTCCCAACCGCGCCCGGTAGACTGCTCGGCATGACGACCGCCGGAGGCGAGGCCTCCGCCCGGGCGGCCACGCACGGACCGCGCACGCTGGCCGTCGCCGGCCTGGCCCACGCGCTGCACGACGGCTACACCGACGTCATCTACGTCCTCTTGCCAGTCTGGCAGGCCGAGTTCGGCCTGGGCTACGGACGGTTGGCAATGCTCCGGGGCCTCTACGCCGGAGCCATGGCCCTGCTGCAGATGCCCGCCGGGCGGCTGGCGGCACTGCTCGGCGGCCGGACGGTGCTCGCCGCGGGAACCGCGCTTGCCGCGCTCGGCTACGCGCTGGCGGGGGCCTCTGGAGGACTCCTCGGTCTGTCCGTGGCGCTGGCCCTCGCCGGCGCCGGAGGAAGCACGCAGCACCCCATCGGGTCCAGCGCGGTGTCGCGGGCCTACGGGCTCGGCGCGCGCGGTCCGCTCGGGTTCTACAACTTCAGCGGCGACCTCGGAAAGGCAGCCGTGCCGGCCGCGATGTCGCTGGTCATCGCCGCCACGTCGTGGCGGCACGCGCTCTGGGGGCTGTCGGGCCTCGGGCTGGTGGTGGCCGCGGCGGTGCTGGTGCTCATGCCGCCGCCCCGGCCCGAGCCCAGCGACGTTCTCGGGGTGAGCCAGCGCCCGGGCCAGCGCAGCTCTCCGGTGGGCTTCGGCCTGCTCCTCGCGATCGGCGTGCTGGACACCGCCGCGCGGATGGGTCTGCTCACCTTTCTGCCGTTCCTGCTCCAGGCGAAGGGTGCCTCGCTGTCCACGATGGGGCTCGGGCTTGCGCTGGTGTTCCTCGGTGGCGCCGCGGGGAAGGCCTCCTGCGGATGGCTCGGCGAGCGTCTGGGCCTGCTCCGGACCGTCCTGCTGACCGAGGGCGGGACGGCCGTGCTGATCCTCGGAGTTCTCGCGCTGCCGCTGGGGCCCGCGCTGGTCATGCTGCCGGTGCTGGGAGCGATGCTCAACGGCACGTCTACGGTGCTCTACGGGACGGTGCCGGAGCTGTGGACCGGCGCCCGTGCGGAGAGCGCCTTCGCCCTGTTCTACACGGGAGTCATCGGGTCCGGCGCCGTCGCGCCCGTGGGCTTCGGCGTGCTCGGGGACGCGGCGGGACCGGCGTGGGCGACGGTGGCGACGGCGTTCACCGCGCTGGCGACACTTCCGCTGGCGATGCGCCTCGCCCCGCGCCTCGCGCCGGACAGGCGCGCGCCCGGCTTGCACTGAACGGGCGGGCTCCCTCCCGCGGCCGGCCGCTTGACGGACATGCGTCCGTGGGCCCAGATCCGCCCCCCAGGGGAGAGCACCTTCGTGGAGGGTCGACCGGTGCGTGCTTCCGTCTGCCTTGTGCTCGTCTCGCTCGGCCTCACCGGCTGCTACGGCGCGACAGGCTATGACTCCCGCGAGCCGCTGGTGGAGACGGCGAACGGGCCGAGCCACGCGTCGATCATGCCCACCCGCCGTGCCGGCCCGGCGCCGTTCTCGCGGGACGACCTGGAGGACCTCGGAGGGCCGGTCATCCCTGAGGCCACGATGATCGCCATCTGGTGGGGCCAGCCGTCGCGCTTCCCGGCGGACGCGATGTCCGGGATGGACACCTTCCTCACCGGGCTGGACCGCTCGCGTTACGTCGCCGTGGTGGACCAGTACGTGCGCCAGACTACGCGGACGACGTTCCTCGGCCACATCCAGGAGACCTCGCCCTCGCCCACGCACTCTCCATCCACCGAGGAGATCGTGGCCAAGGTGTGCCAGGTCCTGCAGGACGCGCGGCAGGTGCCCAACCCGACCACGCTCTACCTGGTGTTCACCGATGGGTTCCCCGAGCAGTCGAACTTCTGCGCCTGGCACGACGGCGGGCGGTGCCCGGACGGGCGGAAGATCCGCGTGGCGTACATGCCGAACCTGGCCGGCGCGCCCCAGTGCGATCCGGGAGATCTCTTCAGCTGCAACGGCTTGAGCCAGCCGACGCGCGCTCTGGCCAACGTGACCGCCCACGAGATCATCGAGATGCTGACCGACCCGGACGGGAACGGGTGGCTGGACCGGTCGGGCGAGGAGATCTCCGACAAGTGCGTGTGGCGCTTCGGCAGCTGCGTCGCGCTCGGGAGCACTCGCTGGCAGCTGCAGAAGAACTGGTCCAACGCGGACCACGGCTGCGTCCAGGAGAAGGCACCCGCGGCGCCCCGGGTGGCCAGCACGCGCTCGCCGTAGCCCCCGCCGGGGGCCTGTTGCACCTTGGTCCCATGCGCTTCGGGACACCCCGCGGGGGCGTTCCTTGGCAGAGTGCAGGGCATGATCCCCCGGCGGTTCCTCGTCGTCACGGCGATGATCTGCGCCTGCGCCGGCTCCTCGAAGGAGCAGGCCAAGGCCCCTCCGGCCCCACCTCCGCAGCCAGCCCCGGTCGCGGTGCAGCAGCCCGGCGCAGCGCCGGTGGGTCCGACCCCCCAGGCGTCTGCTCCTGCCGCGCCGCAGGCGGGTGCCGCCCCAGCCGCTGCGGCTCCGCAGGGGACCGCCGCGGCTTCGAGCCAGGGCGGCGGTCTCGCGCCCGAGGCGCTGGAATCCATCGCCTCCCCGATCGCGCTGTTCCCGGATCCGCTGCTCGGGCAGGTGCTCGAGGCCTCCACGCGCCCGGAGCAGGTCGCCGAGGCCGCGGCGTTCCTCAAGGCGCACCCGAGCCTCTCCGGGAAAGATCTCGAAGCCGCGCTCAAGGACAAGTCGTGGGACGCCAGCGTCAAGGCGATGGCCACGCTGCCGGACGTGCTCAAGATGCTGAGCGAGCACCAGGACTGGGCGCGCGACATCGCGACGGCGTACCGAACCCAGCGTGACTCGCTGCTCTTCGCCGTCCAGCAGCTGCGTTCCCGGGCGATGGAGGCCGGGAACCTCAAGTCCTCGTCGCAGCAGAACGTGAAGGTGGAGCAGGGCGGCACCGCGCCCGACGGAACGAGCACCACCATCATCCGCATCGAGCCCGCGCAGCCGCAGGTGGTCTACGTCCCGGTCTACAGCCCCACGGTCGTTTACGGGACCTGGGCGTACCCCGCGTACCCGCCGCCTCCGGTCTATCCGCCGGGGTATGTGATGGGCGGGGCGGCCATCAGCTTCAGCATCGGGTTCGCCATCGG
>RPRB01000054.1 GCA_003818285.1 Myxococcaceae bacterium | reverse complement strand
GGGATCCTTCCCCAGCTGCCCGCGGGCGTTGAAGGCCTGGATCTCCTCGCCGAGACGGGGGAAGGGGGCGAGCGTGGACATGGTGACTGCCCTCTAGCGCCGCCCGCGCCGGCCTTCAACCCGCGCCGCCGCGCTCACTGAGCTGACTGCGGCCGCCCTGACCTAGACCGGCTCGGGGAACTCGCGCGGCCGGGTGCCGAACCGGGTGCGAATGGTCGCGCCCAGGGCCACGAAGGTCACCGCGGCCAGCACCAGCTTGCCGAGCACCGGGATGAGCTGGAGGACGAGGAGCACCAGGATGCCCAGGGCCAGCACCGTGGCCTGGGTCTTCCGGTTGGCGCGGAGCACCGGGAGCCGGGTGCCGACCTCCGAGGCCACCGCCGAGTACCCCATGGCGATGCCCACCGCGGTGACCACGATCAGCACCAGCGTGAAGGGGATGCCGATGACGGTGATGGTCAGCAGCACCGAGAGCCCGGCGATTGCCAGCGTCCCGAGCAGACCGGTGAGCGCGCAGCGGAGCGGGTCACGGCGAATCTCCGACTCGAGCTGCTTCATGGGACGGGGAGCGAACATGATGAAGACGAAGCCCAGGGCGAAGTAGACCGCGAACTGGATCAGCAGCCAGAAGATGCCCGATCCGGAGTGCCTGTCGGCCGAGCGGGCCTTCTTGTCACTGGCCCCGATCGCCGCCAGGCCGCCGGACTTCCCGCCGAAGGACAGGGTCTGGCCGTGGACCTTGGCCCCGGACTCGCGCTCGACGCTGCCCCCGAAGGCCACTGCATCGCCACCCACCACCGCGTGCGGCCCGAGGTGCACGTTGCCGCCGAAGGCGACGGCGTCGTTCCGGACGTGCCCCTTGATGAGCAGGCTCCCGCCGTAGGCGACCGCGTCGTCGACCTCCTGGTCCTCCTCGACCGTGACGTTGCCGGTGCCGACGGTCTGCCGGTCCGACCCACCGGAGCGCTTGTGGAACTTGAGGACGTCCTTCAGGTCCTTGAGGTCCTTCAGGTCCTTGAGATCCCGGAGCGCGCCGAGCTTGTCCTCGAGGTCCGAGGGTGGGGTGGCGTTCTCCCCCTCCTCCTCGTCCTGCTCGTCCTCGTCCGCGGCCTCGTCCTCGTCGTCACTGCTCGAGGAGTGCCCGGGATGGCCGATCCTCGGCATCGGCGGCATGGGAGGAATGGGAGGCATCGGCGGGATGGGAGGGACAGGTGCCACCAGCTTCGGCGGCGGTGACCCCTCGGCGTGCGGCCGCAAGGTGTAGATGCTGCCGCGCCTCTCGAGCGAGAGCCCGTAGGCGCGGGCGAGCGTCTCCAGCGCCTCGTCGGCCGGGACGTTCTGGAAGAACACCTCGGCGTCCTCGTCCAGGTTGCCCCGGACCACGACGCTCAGCTTTCCCTCGGTGGCGATGTGCTCGGCGATCTCGCGCAGCGTTCCGTGAGACTTCAGGGTGATGCGGGCCGCCGACCCGTGGGGCGAGCTCTCCACGGGCGTCCCGGCGAATCCGAGGAGCGGCACCAGCGCCGCGAGCAGTGCAACGACGCGCATCACGGCCGGACCTGTGCCTCCACGACCCGGTGCGAGGCGAGACGGCGGACGCCGAGCGTCGAGACGACGACCAGGCCGGCCATGGCGACCGCCGTCGGCAGCGCCGCGGTGCTCCAGATGGCAGCGAGCGCCTCGGAGGCGGCGAAGAAGAGGTTGCGCCAGGCCACCACGGACGAGGCGGCCCGGGTGCCGAGCAGACCGAGGTTCCCGTGCGTGGCGACGAAGGCGAGCACCGCGCCCATGAGCGTCACCGCGAGGATGGTGAAGCCGGTGCGCAGCTCGACGCGGGCGGGGGCCGGCTCCAGTGCCACGCGGGCCATCACCGACTGCACGAAGTCCACCGGGGGCAGCGGGTCCGCCAGGCGGAAGAGGTCCTTCTCCAGCTGCCGGTGCTGCTCGGCGGAGGCGGCGCAATCGGGGCAGTTGCGGAGGTGCGCGAGGGCGTCCGCGTCGTGCTCCGCCGCGCCGATCAGCAGGGTCTCCAGCTCGGGGCAGGCGTTCACTGGGCGTCCTCCGTCGTCATCTGTCGGCGCAGCTTCTCACGCGCGCGGAACAGCCGGGCCATGATCGTGCCCGGAGCAACCCCCATCACCAGCGCGATCTCCTTCGTGGTGCGCTTCTGCACGTAGTACAGCGCCAGGACCTCGCGGTCGTCGGCGCCGAGGGTGGAGAGCGCCGTCTCGAGGCTCCTGTGCTCCTCGGCCGCGATGACGCCCTCCTCCTGGCTCCTCTCACCGGAAGGAAGTGACTCGTGCATCTCGTCCACGTCCTGGGTGTGGACCCGCGAGCGGCGGCGGAGCAGGTCCAGGCAGAGGTTGCGGGCGATGGCCAGCACCCAGAGGTCGAAGGGCTTGGACTCGTCGTACCGGCCCAGGTGCTGGTAGGCGCGCAGAAAGGTCTCCTGGGCCACCTCGGCGGCCTCGGCCTCGGTGCGAAGCAGGCGCAGGCAGAGGCCGTAGATCGGGCGCTGGACGCTCCGGACCAGGGCCTCGAAGGCGGACCGGTCTCCGCGGCGCGCGGCGCGCACCTCGGCGCGGTACGGGACGGTCTCGGTCCGCTCGGCCAGCATCGACCCCAGCGCCGCCGGGGAAGGAAGCCACGAGGAGAGCAGGGTGGTCACGCCAACCCATACGCCCGTACTCGCTGGGCCATTGCCCCCGCCCATGACGATTGGGCGGCGTGGTCCAGGCCCGGGGGCGGCCCCGACCCGGAGGCCGGGCACTCTATCGCACCTTCTGACGCGCCCGGGCGGCAGCTTTGGCCTCTTTCCGGGCCCTTGCACGTGCGCGGTACCCCGGACGAGGTGTCAGAGAGCTCGTCTGCCCGGGTTCGGCCAGGGCCGGTCGAGCCCTCCCGGTCGCCGGTGGATCCGGAACCCGCGATCCAGGTCTCAGAGAACTCGTCTGGCGGGCTTCGTCGGGCGAGCTCGACGCACCCCGCCGTGACTGCTCGTCGCCTGGTCGTCCGCCTCCCGGGGTTGCCTGGATTTCCTCGGGGGTGTCCTCCCGGGCCGTCCGGTGGAACAGCCGCTTCACCACCAGGGTCGCGTAGCTGCCCGGGGGCAGGGTGAAGGCCACGTTGAGCTTGGCGTAGCCCCGGTTCAGCTCATCGGGCTGCGTGCGCCCGAGGACGAGCTTGCTCGGCCGGACGAGGACGGCGCGCTCCTCGTGCTTGAAGTAGAGGAGCCGCTCCGCCCCGACGATCCGGAGCTGGTCCAGCCGCAGCTTCTCCTTCGCCAGCACCCACTCCACCGCCTCGCGCACCCGCGGCTCGGCGAGCGGGGTGTCCGGCGCGAGCAGCGGGAAGGTGAGGTGCCGGAGCCAGCGAAGGGTCTCGGGGTCGGCGTCGTGGTGGAAGAGCAGCGTCCCCGCCTGGTACCGGAGGGGGAAGAGCGCCGTGCGCGGGAGCGCCAGCTGAAGCAGGCGCCGCACCCCCTCGTTCCAGAGCCAGCTCTGGTAGGTGAAGAGGAGCAGGGCCCGGTACGAGGCGTCGATCTGGAGGAACGCGCGGAGGTAGTCCTCCGGCTTCTCTCGGAGCGAGCGAATGACCCGGTCGTACCGGTGTCCCGCCTCGTAAGGCACGCGGCGGGTCCACTCGCCCCAGTGCCGCCGCCAGAACTCCTTCACCTTCGCGTCGTCGGAGCGATCGAGCAGCGACGGCTTGGCGAGGTAGTTGCGCAGCGCGGCCTCGGAATCGCCGCGGATGAGGTCCTTGGCGATGAAGCCCTGGCCGTGCTTCAGCGAGCCGAAGCGCTGGCTGTCGAAGTAGTTCACCACCCCGAGCCGGTTCACCTCCGCCGCGGCGCGGGGGAGCTCCTGGAGGTCCTCCTCGGTCGCCGCCCGGACGGTGACGCTGAAGCGGTTGGAGGTGGTGTTTTCCGCCGACAGGGGCCGACCTGTGCGCCCCAGCGGCTTGAGCCGGAGGTCGGGCTCCTGGAAATCCACCTCGGCCCCGTCCACCGCGATGAGCTGCTCGGTTCGCCCCTGCTTGTCCTTGAGACCGCAGAAGCTGATGGCGCCGGGGCGGAGCCCGAACCGGCTCCGGATCCGCTCCACCGCCTCGAAGGTGGACAGCTTCTGCTTGTCCATGAGGTAGACCCGGTACCGGCCGTCCGGGACCGGATCGAAGCGGTAGGACTCCCGGACACTGAAGTCCTCGGGTCGTTGCTTGATGCGCACGGGGGCAAGCCTTGTAACATCGGCCGACCGTCCGATGCCCAGCGCCTGTCCCCGCTGTCGAACACCGCTCGCCCAGCCCAACCCGCCGCGGTGCCCGGGGTGCGGCGAGTCGCTCTCGTCGAGCCAGGTGCCATCGGTGCGCACCAGCCCCCGGGGGCCCTACCTCACCGGGCGACTCCTGGACGGGAAGCTCAGCGAGTTCCCGCTCGGGCCACGCACCACCCTCGGCCGGCATCCGGCCAACACCCTCCGTCTGGCCGATCGCGAGGTCTCCAAGGAGCACGCGTCCATCGACCGAGTGGGCACCGGCTTCGTGCTCAAGGACCTGGGCAGCTCCAACGGCACCTACGTGAACGGGCGGCGGGTGCGCGAGCTCCGGCTCAAGGACGGTGACGAGATCGCGCTCGGCAACAGCCGCCTGGTCTTCCACACCGGTGACGTGCTCACCAGCAGCGGCAGCCCCGGGGTCACGGTGCTCGCCTCGGCCCAGGCCGCTCCCGCCTTCCTCGCCCAGCTCGATCAACCCGCCGTCGAGGAGACCGAGTTCCGGCCTGCCGAGCAGCTCAAGGACGCCGCCGCCCTCCGCCAGGACTACGAGAAACTCCGCATCGCCCACGAGTTCCACCGCCAGGTGGGGCTGGAGCGGGACCAGAAGAGCCTGCTGGACAAGATCCTCGCGGTGAGCTTCCAGCTGCTCGCCGCCGATCACGGCGTCATCTTCCTGGTGAACGAGCAGGGCGAGCTGGTGGCCCAGGCGGTCAAGCACCGGACCGGGACCGACGAGGAGGTGGTCCTCTCCGACACCGTGCTCAAGCGGGTGCTGGAGACCCGCCAAGCGGTGCTGACCGCCGACGCCATCCTCGACAGCCGGTTCAGCGGGAGCGAGAGCATCGTCGCCCAGGGCATCCGCAGCGCCATGGCGGTGCCGCTCCTCGCCAAGGGCGAGCTGAAGGGCGTGCTGTTCCTCGACACCCGCGAGCGGACCAATGCGTTCAGCGAGAAGGACCTCAAGATCCTCTCCGGCATCGCGTCCCAGGCGGCCATCGCCCTGGAGAACGCGGACCTCGCCCACAGGATCGAGACCGAGGCGGTGACCCGGGCCGAGCTGTCGCGGTTCCTCTCCCCGGCCGTTGCGGACATGGTGGTGAGGGGCCAGGTGGAGCTGCTCCGGCAGGGCCGGCTCGCCGAGGTGAGCGTGCTCTTCGCCGACATCCGTGGGTTCACCTTGATGGCCGAGGACGAGAGTCCCCAGGAGACGGTGTCGATGCTGAACGCCTTCTTCTCGGCGATGGCCGACGTGGTGTTCCGGCACGAGGGCAACCTGGACAAGTTCATCGGCGACTGCGTGATGGCGGTCTGGGGCCCGCCCTCGCCCCACGCCGACGACCCGGCGCGGGCGCTCCGGGCGGCGCTGGAGATGCAGGCCGCGGTGGAGGCGCTCAACGAGGCCCGGGAGGCGAACGGGCAGAAGCGCATCGAGATCGGCATCGGGGTCAACACCGGGCAGGCGGTCGTCGGCTACATGGGCTCGGCGGACCGCCACGAGTTCACCGCCATCGGGGACTGCGTGAACACCGCCTCGCGGCTATGCGGGGTGGCGAAGGGGAACGAGGTGCTCGCCGCGGACACCACGGTGTCGAAGGCCGGCCCGGGGTTCCACGTCGAGGCGATGCCGCTGGCGCACGTTCGGGGCAAGGAGCGGGCGGTCCAGACGTTCCGGGTGATGGGGCTCGAGGAACCCACCTCGACCGGAACGACCGGCTGAGTCGCGCGTCCGCGCGCCAACAGTTCCTCGGACGCCTCTGTCCTTTTTTCAGCCTCGGGCCGATCTCCGCACCAGCTCCGTCTGGAGCGCGTGGCACGCGGGTTGCCACGTTCGGGGCCGCCGTGACCGAGCTCGCCGGCTTCGATCTGTCCACCGTCCTCGCTCCTGCCCTGGGGCTGGGTGCCTCGGGGGCTCTGCTCGCGGTGAGAGGGACGACGGTCCAGCGGCACGTTCCGGTGATTGCACCGGCGCTGGCCCCCCTGCCGGTGCTCGCCGGCCTGCTCCTGGCCGGCGTGCTCGCCCTGGTGCTCGCCGCGGGCACGCCCGCCGCATCGGTGCTCCGCTGGATCCTCGGGTCCGCCGCCGCCGCGGGCTGCGCCGCCGCGGGGTGGACCGCCGGCCAGCTGTGGAGGCACGCCGAGCTCCTGCGGGACGCCCAGGCGTGCACCGTCGACGAGGCGGTCCACCTCCCGCCGTGGGAACGGGACGCACGCTGGCTGCTCCTCGACGGCCGGCTCGGCTCCTCGGGCCAGGTGACCTCGCCGGGCGGGGTGGTGTGCGCGTTCTACGAGGCCGAGCTGCGTCTGGTCGGCGAGCGGGGTGAGCCCGGGCGCCTGCTGTCCCGCGAGCGCGCGGCGAGCCTGCCGCTCGAGCTCCGCGGCCTGAGGACCAGCGTTCGCCTCCGGTTCTCCTCCGCGCGCGCCGCCGCTCCGGTCGGCATCCGCCGGGTCCTGGTCCCCATCGAGAACGAGACAGACGAGGTCCCCGCCGAGGGAGAGCAGGCCTCGGTCGAGGTCCTGTCCTGGGAGTCGGTGGGAAAGCTCGGCGCTCGGGCTCTGGCGCTCGGAAAGCTCGAGCTGGATCGCGACGGCGCCTGGCGTCTGGTGGGAATCGCCGGCGGCGCGGCGCCGGTGGTTCTGCCCACCGAGCAGGAATCCGCCGCGGCCGCCTGGCGGAGTGAGGCCTGGCGGTGGTCCGGGGTGGCGGTGCCGCTCGCGGTCCTCGCCGCGCTGTGCTTCGGGCACGGGTCCTGACCGAGGTCCCGGGGCCGTTCTGCATCGCGAGGCCGCCCGCCCAAGTGCGTGCCGTGCCGTTCCAATCCGGATTGGCCCAACGCGGATGGAACCGACCGGGGCGCTGCGGCGGCGGCGCTCGCCCGGCGCTTCAGATGTACTTCGCCAGGCTCTCCGGATGCGACAGCTTGTACCGGCGGAACCGCGCGCACAGCGGCAGGAGCAGCGCGATGACCACCGCAGCCGAGAGATAAGTCGCGGCCAGCCCCGACTGCCTGAGCAGGCCCGTGCTCCAGGCCGCGAAGCGCAAGAGGTGGGCGTGCAGGAGATAGAAGAAGAACGCGCTCTGCCCGAGCACGGTCAATGGAGCCCGGAGTGGCGCGGGGAGGTCCGCGGGTCCACAGCGCGGAGAGCAGGAGCCACGCGATGCCCAGCTCGCAGGCGAGATAGGCGAGGCTCGCCGGGTACTTCGCGGTGTGGAGCCACTGGACGAGCGAGCCGTCGTCGCGGAACAGCCCGGCGTTCCCGTACCCGCTCAGACCCCGCACCACCGCGAAGACTGCAAGGGCGACGATGCCCGCCACGACCAGCCGGTGCCGGAAGGCCTCCGGGTCCCGCCGGGCGAGGTCGGCCGCCGCCCAGCCCAGGAGCATCGCCGCCAGCCAGGGAATGACGGGGTACGAGACGGGGAACGGCCCCGCCCGTCCCGGCACGAGGGTCAGCACCAGGAGCAACCGACCGGCGCCCTCCGCGTGGGCGAAGGCACGGGCCAGCGCCTCGTGGAGCACCACCAGCAGCAGCCCCAGCGCGCCGCAAACCCGGGCCGGTAGCCGGCGCAGGAATGCCATCGCGAGCATGCTCACGCCGATGGCGTAGAGGACCTGGAGCACGAGCTCGCCCTTGTGGACGAACACCATCCACAACGGGTCGAGCGCGGCTACCAGCAAGCCACGCGCGGCGATGGAGCGGGTGATCTCCGCCTCGGAGGCGCCGTCGCGCTTCCGTCGCTGCACCGAGATGAAGAGCGAGTAGCCAGCGAGGAAGAGGAAGGTCGGCGCGCAGAGGTGGGTGATCCAGCGGGTGAAGAACTGCGCGGCGGGCAGCGCCGTCCCCGAGACCCACCCCTGCGCCGTGTCTCCGAAGAGCCGGCCGGCGTTGAAGGAGGACGAGTCGCCGGCAGCTTCCCCGACGGCTAGCGCGCGGCGCGGTCCTTCCCGGGCAAGAGGCGCCGCAGGCTGATCTTCCCGAACCGGTTCCCGAACAGGTACCAGGTGAACGCCGCGCCGAAGAGCGCCGCCGCGCCGGCCGTGCCCAGCAGTCCCAGCACCGGATAGCCGCGCACCGTCCACGCCACCTGGGCGAAGCTGATGAACGCGCCGACGATGAATCCGCAGGCGCAGAGCCCGAGGAAGGTGATGACCGCCGCCGCGCGCAGGCTCGCGTTCACCCGGTCGAGCGTGGCGGACTTCACGTGCACGCTGAAGCGCCCGGTCTCGAGGTCGAGAAGGATCTGCGAGAGCTGCGTCGGCAGATCCGCGGCCAGCCCCTGGAAACGGAGCAGGGCGCGGAGCAGACCGCCCTGGAGATCCCCCAGTTCGTAGCGGCCCTTGAGCAGCTCCTTCGCGTAGGGGAGGGCGACGCCCAGGATGTCGAGGTCGGGCGAGAGCGTCCGGAGGATGCCCTCCATCGAGATGGACGCCCGCGACAGGAGCGCGTACTCGCGAGGCACGCGCACCCGGTACTTCACCGCGAGGTCGAGCAGGTCGCCGAGGAGGTGCCGGGCATCCACCTCGCCGAGGGTCCGCGGAAGGTGGCGGCCCAGCACGCCGTCGATGTCGCTCCGGAACGCGGCGATGTTGGCCCGCGCGTCGGGCGCGCCGATCCGGTACAGCAACCGGGCCACCGAGTCCGAGTCCTTCAGCGCCACGGCCACGATGAGGATCACCAGCTGCTCGCGCATCTGTCGCGTCAACCGGCCCACCAGGCCGAAGTCGATGAGCCCGATGTCGCCGTCCGGAAGCAGCAGGAAGTTCCCCGGGTGCGGATCCGCGTGGAAGAGCCCGTCCTCGAAGAGCTGGCGGAAGGCGGTGTCGAGCACCGTGTGAGCCAGCTCGGCCCGCCGCTCGGGCGGGAGCTGGGCCTCGAGCAGCCTCACGCCGCCGAAGTACTCGAGGGTGAGGACCGTCGCGCTGCTCAGCTCGTCGTGCACCCGCGGGATCCGGATGCCCTTCCGGGTGCGGTGGGTCTCCTGGAAGGCGTGCACGTTCTCCGCCTCGTGCACGAAGTCGAGCTCCTCGCGGATCGCCCGGTCGAACTCCTCGACGATCCCGACCGGGGAGTAGATGCCGGTCTCCTCCACCACGGCCTCGAGCAGCTTCGCCAGCGCCCGGAGGACATGGAGATCCGACGCCATCTGCGCCTGGATTCCGGGGCGCTGCACCTTCACCACCACCGGCTGGCCCTCGAGCGTCGTCGCGCGGTGGACCTGGGCGATGCTCGCCGCCGCGAGCGGCTGGGGATCGATGCTGGCGAAGGCCTCCTGCGGGGAGCGCCCCAGCCCCGCCTGGAGCTGCGCCAGCACCGCCTCCAGCGGGATGGGCGTGACCGAGTCCTGGAGGAGGCGAAGCTCGGACACGAACTCGCCCGGCAAGAGATCTGCTCGGGTGGAGAGCACCTGGCCGAGCTTCACGAACGTCGGCCCCAGGTCCTCCAGCATCCGCCGGAAGCGGCGGGCCGTGGACGCGGCGCGGGTGTCCGGCGCCGGCTCCACCGGCTCGCGCCGCCCGAGGAGCCGGAAGACCCCGGCCCGGTCGAGCAGGTCGGCGAAGCCGTGCCGGGCGGCGATGGTGGCGATCTGCCGGAGCCTGTTGAGGTCCTGGAGATTCAAGGGGTCAGCCCAGGGTGCTACCACCGATCCCCCCGGGCGTCGTGGGGCGACCCAGGAGGTGAGGCGGCGGCGGTGGAACGGAGCGCAGCGGCCACAGCACGAACGGTCTCGGTGGACGAGCAGCCGGCGGACGCGCCGGTCACGCCCATGATCCGCCAGTACCTCGACGCGAAGGTCCGCGCCGGCGACGCCTTCCTCTTCTTCCGGCTCGGCGATTTCTACGAGCTCTTCTTCGACGACGCGGTCCGGGCCGCCGAGCTGCTCGGCATCACCCTCACGGCCCGGAGCAAGGGCGCCGAGCGGGTCCCCATGTGCGGCGTGCCCTTCCACGCCGTTCGCCGCTACCTGGCGAAGCTCCTCGAGGCCGGCCACAAGGTGGCCATCTGCGAGCAGGTCGAGGCGCCCGGCTCCGGCCCGGGCATCGTCCGCCGGGAGATCGTCCGCATCGTCACTCCCGGCACCGTTCTGGACGAGGACGTGCTCGACGCGAGCCGCGCAGCGTGGCTCGTGGCGGTGAGCGCAGGGGACGGCGCTCACGGCGCGGCGCTTCTGGACGCTTCCACCGGCGACTTCCGCGCCCTCCAGGGTCCCTCGCTCCGGGCGCTGCTGGAGGCGGTCGCCGCCCACGAGCCCCGGGAGGTGCTCGTTCCGGCGGATGCAACGGCCGTCGTCCGCACCGCGATCCGGGACATCCTCGGCGCACTGCCGGTCACCGAACGCGAGGCCGCCCACTTCGACGCGACCCGCGCCGGTGCGTTCCTCCGGTCCCACTTCGGCGTGGCCACCCTGGAGCCCTACGGCGTGGACGGGGCACCCCGGGCGGTGTCCGCCGCCGGCGCCGCGCTCCGCTACCTGAAGGACACCCAGCGCACCGAGGCCCGGCACGTGCACGCGCTCCGGCGCGTCCCGCTCGAGTCCACCTTGGTCCTGGACGACACGACCCGGACCAACCTCGAGGTCCTCCGCACCATGCGGGACGGATCGCGGTCCGGCTCGCTCTTGGGCGTGGTGGACCGGACCGTCACCGCGCTCGGCGCCCGCCGACTGGCAGAGTGGCTCCTCGCGCCGCTCCTGGATCTGGACGCCATCGGCGCCCGGCAGGACGCGGTGGAAGAGCTGTCCACCAAGGCGGTGTGGCGCGAGGCCTGGGCCGGGCTGCTCCGCCAGGTCGCGGACGTGGAGCGCATCCTCGGACGGCTCGCCACCGGGCTCGGAACTCCGCGAGACCTCGCCGGTCTCGGACGGAGCCTGGCCGTGCTCCCGGACCTGGCCACCGCGCTGGAAGGATGCCGGGCCGCGCTGTGGCGAAGGCTGGCCGGGCCGCTCCGCGGCTTCGAGCCCCTCGCGGCGCGGCTCCAGCGAGCGCTGGTGGACACCCCGCCCGCGGACCTCGACGAGGGCGGCTTCATCCGGCCGGGCTACTCCGAGGAGCTCGATACGCTGGTGGCCCTGGCCACGGACGGCCGGAGCACGCTGGTGGACCTCGAGCGGCGCGAGCGGGCACGCACCGGCATCCAGAGTCTCAAGGTCCGGTACACCCGTGTCTTCGGCTACTTCTTCGAGGTCACCCGGTCCAACCTGCACCTCGTGCCTCGGGACTGGGAGCGTCGGCAGACGATGGTCGGCGCCGAGCGGTTCGTCACCCCGGAGCTGAAGGCCTTCGAGGCCCAGGTTCTGGGCGCGGACGAGAAGCGCATCGGGCTCGAGCGCGCTCTCTTCGACGAGCTCCGGGACGCGGTGCTCGCGCAAGCAGCCGGCCTCCGGGCCGCGGCCGACGCGGTGGCCTCCGCGGACGGGCTCGCCTCGCTGGCGAGGGTGGCGGCGGAGAACGGCTACTGCCGCCCGGTGGTCGACGACTCGGACGTCCTCGAGCTCGAGAAGTCCCGCCACCCGGTGGTGGAGCGGCGGGTCTCGGCCGAGCCATTCGTCCCCAACGACCTCACGCTGGACCGGACGCGTTCACAGCTGATCGTCCTCACCGGCCCGAACATGGCGGGCAAGAGCACCTTGCTCCGCCAGGCGGCGCTCACCGTCCTGCTCGCCCAGGCCGGGAGCTTCGTCCCGGCGTCGCGAGCGCGCATCGGCCGGGTGGACCGCATCTTCACCCGGGTCGGGGCCTCGGACGACCTCGCCCGCGGTCAGTCCACCTTCATGGTGGAGATGGCGGAGACCGCGGCCATCCTCCACCACGCCACCGAGCGCAGCCTGGTGGTGCTGGACGAGATCGGCCGCGGCACCTCCACCTTCGACGGGCTGTCCATCGCCTGGGCGGTCGCCGAGCACCTCCACGACGCCATCGGCGCCCGGACGCTCTTCGCCACGCACTACCACGAGCTGGTGGAGCTGGCCCGGACGCATTCCCGGGTGCGGAACCTCTCGATGGGCGTGCGGGAGTCGGGCGGGAAGGTGGTCTTCCTCCGGACGGTGGTGGAGGGCGGGGCGAGCAAGAGCTACGGCATCGAGGTCGCGAGGCTCGCCGGCCTGCCGGGCAGCGTCCTGCGCCGGGCGCGCGAGGTGCTCCGGCGGCTGGAGACCGAAGGGGCGCCCCGGCCGGGCGTCGTCCGGGTAGACGAGTCGCAGCTGCCGCTCCGGCTCGAGGAGGGCGGCGCGCCCGGCTACCTCCCCGACGACGTCACCCCGGACGGCCCGTCGGTGGAGAGCGAGGTGGTCGCGGCGCTCCGGGAGGCGCGGCTGGATGAGACGACGCCGCTCCAGGCGCTGCAGCTGCTCGCCCGGCTTCAGCAGGGCCTGGCCCAGGAGGGCTGAGCCCGGAGCCCCGCGTCGGTGAAAGGACGGCCGGCGACGAAGCCGTGCAGGCGTGCGACCGAAAATTTGCCCCGTGGATTAGCCCGGGTTCACATGGCTGTAGTCGTGAATCCCACCCGCCTGCTGGTCCTCGCCATCGGTGTCTTCGCGCTCCCCGCGCTCGCCGCTCCAGACCCGGCGGAGCAGGCGTACCAGGCGGCGCGCAAGGGCTACTACGCGCTGAAGAAGGACCCGAAGCGGCGGAAGTACCGCGACAGCTGGCTCACCGTCGCCCACCGGTTCGAGACAGTGGCGAAGAAGTACCCGAAGAGCGGTCGCGCGCCGGACTCGCTCTTCACCGCCGCCCAGCTCCTCTCGGACCTGAGCCGCATCAGCCTCCTCGCCGAGGACGCCACGGCCTCGATGGAGGATTACCGCGCCCTCGTCGAGGGCTATCCGAAGAGCTCGCTGGCCGACGACGCAGCTCTGGCGCTGGCGCGGGCGCACCTCGAGCGCGAGCAGCCCGAGTCCGCGCGGAAGGTGCTCCAGGGCGCCGCCCGGCTCCCGAGGGGTGACCAGTCGGCGCGGCTCCGGTCGCTGGCTGCGTCGCTTCCGCCCGAGCCGAAGGAGCCCGTCCGGAAGGCAGGGAAGGGCGAGGCCGTGGCGAGGCGGGAGACCCCCAGCGAAGCGCGCACCTCGACCCGCGAGGCCTCCGCCGACGCTCCCCGCGCGGCGGCCACCACCACTCGCGAGAGCGCGGCTCCGGAGCGTCAAGGCGCTGCGACCACACGCGCCGCGGAGTCCCGCGCCGCGTCGTCCCGCCCGGAAGCCCACCCCGCACCCGCCCTCACCGTGCGCCAGGCCCCGGGACACACCGTCGAGACCCCCGAATGGTTGAAGCAGGTCACCGCACCGAAGTCCGGCGGGAACGACGATGAGTCCGGCAGAGAAGCCAGCGGAGACGAGGCCGAATCCGAGAGCCCGGTCGATCGCGGCCCGGAGCCGGCGGCTGCCGCGGCGACCGAACCCGAGCACGGCCGGTCCGTCGCGAGCAGCGCACCGGCCGGGAAGGCGACCCGGGGCACGCCGGACGCCGGCGCCATCCTCGCCCTCGCCCCGCCCACCCAGGTTCGCGAGCGCCTCCGGGCCATCAAGAAGCGGGCCCCGAGCGAGGTCACCCTCGCCGAGCAGCTCGGCCTCAAGTTCCGCCGCGTGGTGATCGATCCAGGCCACGGCGGCCACGACACCGGAACCGTCGGCGCGGACGGCACCCGCGAGAAGGACGTGGCCCTGGCCATCGCGAAGAAGCTCAGGACGGTCCTCACCGACCAGGGGCTCGAGGTCGTCCTCACGCGCGAGACCGACAAGTTCGTCCGCCTCGAGGAGCGCGCTCGCCTGGCGAACGTGGCCCGGGGCGACCTCTTCATCTCCATCCACTGCAACTCGCTGCCCCAGCGGAACATCCGCGGCATCGAGACCTACACCCTGAACCTGGCCTCGAACGGCTACGCGATCCGCCTCGCGGCGCGCGAGAACGCCACCTCCGAGAAGGGGATGTCCGACCTCCGGTTCCTCCTCGCCGACCTCGCCACGCGGGCCGACACCGAGGAGTCGGTCCGGCTCGCCACCCACGTCCAGTCGGGGCTGGTCTCCGCGCTCCGGAGCAAGGACGGGAGGATCCGCGACCTCGGGACCAAGGAGGCCCTGTTCTACGTCCTCCTCGGCACGAAGATGCCCGCCATCCTGGTGGAGACGGGCTTCCTCACCAACGCCGAGGAGGAGAAGCGGCTCGGCTCCCCGGGCTACCAGGAGGATGTCGCCCGGGCCATCGCCTCCGGCGTGCAAGGCTTCCTCGGAAACCGAGACCGGCTGGCCAAGGCGAACTGACGGCCGCGGCTGCAGGCCCGGCCGGTCGGTGAGCGAGCCCCGCGCGCAGCGCTGGCCCCCCGACCGCTAGACTCCAGGGCAGCCCTTCCGTCCGAGGGTGCCGACCGGTGTCCATCGATCCGCACGCGCTGCCCCCCACGCCCGATCGCGTCTGCTCCCAGGCGCTGGTCGCGTCCGTGCCTCATTTTCCGGTCCGGGGGAGCCCGAGCGAGCGACTCCGGCAGCACCGCACGGCGTCGCTGGAGCGCATCCGCGCCTTTCACGCCGGCGGCGGTGCCGGCCTCTCCACCGCCCGTCTGGTGACCGCCGCCGCCGACGCGGCGCTCGGAGCGCTCTGGGATGCGCTCGCCCCTGCCCACAAGCTCCAGAGCGCGCTGCTGGTCGGCGTGGGCGGCACGGGGCGACGGGAGATGAGCCCCAACTCGGACTGGGACCTGCTCCTCCTCCACAGCGGCCGCGGCGAGGTGGCGAGCTTCGCCCGGGCCTTCTCCACCGCGCTGTGGGACGCCCGGGTCCACCTGGGCTGGAGCGTGCGCACCCCGGCCGAGGCCGCCGCCGCCTCGCGCGAGGACACCAACTTCCGCACCGCGCTCCTCGACGCGCGGCGCATCGCCGGCGACGGCCGGCTCTGGTCTCGAGCGGAACGCACGGTTCTCGCCGACCAGCGGACGCGCGAAGCCGATGCCTTCGTCCAGGCCAAGGTGGACGAGCTCCGCGCCCGGCGGGAGAAGTTCGGGGACACGGTCTTCCTCCTCGAGCCCAACGTGAAGAACGGGCAGGGCGGGCTGCGAGATCTCGAATCCGCGCTGTGGGTGGCCCAGGTGCGGTTTCACGTCCGGACCCTGGGGCAGGTTCTCGAGCGCGGGGTGCTCTCCCGCCAGGACGTGGCGGAGGCCCGCGCAGCCCGCGACTTCCTCCTGCGCGTCCGCCACGCGGCCCACCTCGCGACGGGGCGCAAGGAGGACCGGCTCACGTTCGAGCTCCAGGCGAGCCTGGCCCGCGAGCTGGGCTACCGCACCGGCCCCGAGGGAGAGGCCGTCGAGCGCTTCATGCGCCGCGTGTACCTGGCGGCCGGAACCCTGCGCCGGATCAGCGACGCGCTCCTGGCCCGGGCCGAGGAGGAGCGGGCGCCCCGGCGCATCTTCCGTCCCGAGCGCAGGGTGGGGCACTTCAAGGTGTTCCGGGGACGGCTCACCGCGGACGACGGAGAGCTGTTCCGGCGCGCGCCCGCGGAGGTGGTGCGGATGTTCCAGCTCGCCGGTGAGCTGGGCGTCCCGCTCTACAGCTGGGCCCGCGAGCGCGTCGCCGAGGCGCTCCCGGCCCTGGTGGCCGCCCGCGGGGACCCGGAGGTGGTGGACGCGCTGAAGACGCTGTTCCTCTCTCCCGCCGGCCGGGGCGCGGTGCTCGACGAGATGCACGCCCTCGGGGTGCTGGGGGCGCTGCTGCCCGAGTTCGGGCGCATCACCGCCCACCACCAGAACGACCTGTACCACGTGTACACGGTGGACGTTCACACGCTGCGGGCGCTCCGGCGTCTCTACGCGCTGCGCGCCGGGGACCTGGTGGACGTCGAGCCGGAGCTCGGGCGGATGATCGCCGACCTCGAGGACCCGCTCCCGCTCTACCTCGGGATGCTCCTGCACGACGCGGGGAAGGGGATGGGGGGCGACCACTCGGTCCGTGGGAAGGAGCTGATGGCCAACCTCGGCGAGCGCCTCGGGCTCACTCCGCGCCAGCGCGAGGTGGCCGAGTTCCTGGTCCTCCACCACCTGACCATGAGCCAGACCGCCCAGCGGCGCGACCTGTCCGACCCGGAGCTCATCCGCTGGTTCGCCGAGCTGTGCGGCGACGCGGAGAAGCTCGGCGCGCTCTACCTCCTCACCTGGGCGGACATGTGCTCGGTCGCCCCGGGCATGTGGAACGCCTGGCGTGCCGGGCTGGTCCACGAGCTCTACCGGAAGGCGAACGCGGTGCTCTCGGGGAAGAGCAGCGAGCACGCGGCGCGCGAGGCCTTCGCCGAAGCGTGGACCCGCGCGCTCGGGGCGGAGGAGACCGCGCGGCTCCTGGCGGCGCTCCCGGACCGCTACTTCGACGCCACCCCGCCCGCGGACGCGCTCCGGCACGCGCTGCTCCTCCGCCGCGCGCGACGCTTCCCCATCGCCGCGGTGGTGCGGCGCACGCTCGAGGGCCACGCCGAGGTCCACGTCGCCGCCCAGGATGCCCCCGGGCTCCTCGCCACCTGGAGCGGGGTGCTGGCCGCCCACGGGCTGGACATCCTCTCGGCGCGAATCGTCTCCACCGCGGACGGGTACGCGCTCGATGTCTTCGAGGTCCGGGGACGTGCGGGGCGTCCGGTAGAGCGCACGCGCTGGCGGCGCGCCCGTGCGGACCTGGTCTCCGCAGCGCGTGGGAAGCTCGACGTGCCGGCGCTCCTCGCACGGCGCCGGGGCGGAAACGTCCTCCACCGGGCCCTGCCCCCGGTCGCCACCCGGGTGAGCGTGGACAACCGCGCCTCGCAGCGCTTCACCGTCGTCGACGTGCGGGGCGAGGACCGGCTCGGGTTGCTCCATGACCTCGCGGCCGCCCTCGCCTGCGCGCGGCTGGAGATCGCGGTGGCCAAGGTGGCGACGGAGGCCAACCGGGCGATCGACTCCTTCTACGTGACTCGTGGAGGGAGCAAGCTGACCGACCCGGCCGAGGTCGATGCCTTGCGGGCCCAGCTCGCAGAGGCCGTCCCCGCTCCTCCGGTCGAGGGTTAGCCAGGCAACCGAGGGCTGCGTGCCGCCGGGCGTGGTCGTGCGCTCCCTCGGGACGGAATGAATCCAACGTGCGGTGGGTTGGCCCCACGACAGGCCAGGAGCTTCGGACCCTGGGACCGGGGTGACGGTCAAGTTCTCGAAACTCGGGAACTATTACTTGGCGCCGGCTCCAGGGAAGGTACAGCTTCCCGGTCGTTCGCCTGGCTGTGCACGGGACTTGCTTGCGTTTACCGTGCGCCGTCGCACCTTGCATCCTAAGGAACAGAGCGAGGGCTGGTCGGGGTGGCCGAAGGGAGACAGGAAAGCAATGACGGACAAGGACAACAAGGGAAGCATGACCGTCGCGGAAGCGGGTCGGAAGGGCGGCGAGACCGTCCGGAACGAACGCGGCCGCGAGTTCTACGAGACGATCGGCCGGAAGGGCGGCGCGACGGTCAAGGCGGAGCGTGGACGGGCGTTCTACGAGGAGATCGGCCGAAAGGGTGGCGAGACGGTCAAGGCGGAGCGCGGCGCCAAGTTCTACGAGGAGATCGGCAAGAAAGGCGGCGACCGGGTCAAGGCGACCCGTGGCCCCAACTTCTACGAGGAGATCGGCCGCAAGGGTGGGCAGAAGGTCAAGAAGCTCATCGAAGAGGGCAAGCGCGCAGCGCGCGGTGCGGCGGCGGCGGCGGCGGCGGCGGCGCCGGCGTCCACCGACGGCGGGCAAGAGCCCTCGAAGGGCTGATATTCGGGGGGCGTGACCGCGCCCCTCGTTCCGGTGGACGGACGGCATCCGCAGCCGCGGACGGTCGGTCTTGCCGTACAGGTGCTGGAGGATGGCCAGCTCCTTGGCTACCCGAGTGACACCACGTACGCCCTCGGCTGCGACGCCCACCAGCGCCGCGCCGTGGAGCAGCTGGCGCAGCTGAAGCATCGCGACAGGAAGAAGCCGTTCGCCCTCCTGGTGGCGGACCTCTCGGACCTCGCGCGCTATGCCCAGGTGAGCAACTTCGCGTACCGGGTGCTGCGCCAGCTCGCCCCCGGACCGTTCACCTTCGTCCTTCCCGCGACCCGGCTGGTGCCGGAGCTGCTGCTGCACCGCAAGCGCGAGGTGGGCCTTCGCATCCCCGCCGCTCCCGTGGCCCAGGCCCTGGTGCGTGGGCTGGGGCGGCCGCTGGTCACCACCACCGCCACGGCGCTCGAAGAGCAGCTGAACGGTGGGCGGGGGCGGAGCGTCCGGGTCGAGGGGGAATCGCTGACCGACGCCGCCGAGGTGCGCGACGTCTACGGGCACGCGCTGGCCCAGGTGCTCGATGCCGGTCCGCTGCCGGGCGACCCCAGCACGGTGCTGTCGCTGATGGGCGACAGCCTCGAGGTGCTGCGCCAGGGCGTGGGGGTCGTTGCCGGGCTGTAGAAAAGTTTTCCCCGGTCCGGACAGGGCTACCGTGTGGCGCGCGCCCATGGCCGCGGCACCCAATCCTCTGGAGCCCTTCCTCGACGCCTTCATCGCCTACCTGAGAGCGGAGCGGGGGCTCTCTCCGAGGACCGTCGAGGCGTACGCCCGCGACCTGGTCGAGTACCTGGAGGCGCTCCGGCAGGCGCGGGTCGGCACGCCTGAGGCGGTCCGGCAGGAGCACGTGCGAGGGCACCTCGGGACACTCGGCCGCCGGCTCTCTGCCCGGAGCCAGGCCAGGCACCTGGCCGCCATCCGCATGTTCCATCGCTTCCTGGTCGCCGAGCGGCATGCGCCGGCGGATCCGACCGAGCAGGTGGAGACCCCACGACAGGCGAGGCGCCTGCCGGTCTTCCTGACCCTCGACGAGGTGGAGGCGCTCCTCGAGGCGCCGCGTGACACCACCCCGGCTGGCCTGCGCGACCGCGCGATGCTCCACGTGCTCTACGCCACCGGGCTTCGGGTGAGCGAGCTGGTCGGCCTCTCGGTCAACTCGGTGCAGCTCGACGCGGGCTACCTCGTCGCCCGGGGCAAGGGCGACAAGGAGCGGCTGGTGCCCCTCGGGCGGCGCGCCGTGGCCGAGGTGAGGGCCTGGCTGGGCCGGGGGAGACCGGCGCTCCTGCGGGGGCGGGCGTCCCGGGCGCTGTTCGTCGGACCGAGGGGCACCGCGCTCACTCGTCAGGGCGTGTGGAAGCTGCTCCGCCGGCACGCGCTCGCCGCGGGCATCAAGAAGCGTCTGAGCCCCCACAAGCTCCGGCACTCGTTCGCCACGCACCTGGTCGAGCGCGGGGCCGACCTCCGCGTGGTGCAGGCGATGCTCGGCCACGCCGACCTGGCCACCACGCAGATCTACACCCACGTGGATGGACGGCGACTCAGGGCGGTCTACGACGCGGCCCACCCGCGCAGCCGGAGCGGTTGACGCCCAGCCGAGCGTGGTTTCGGCGCTAGAGTGCGCCGCTCCGCACCATGCGCATCCTGTCCGGCATCCAGTCCTCGGGGAAGCAGCACATCGGCAATTACTACGGCGCGCTCCGCCAGTTCGTCGACCTGCAGAACCGGGGCGACGAGGCCCTCTACTTCATCGCCAACCTCCACGCGCTCACCACGGTCCGGGACCCGGCGGTGGCGGCGACGCTCACCCGCGAGACGGCGATGGCCTTTCTCGCCCTGGGGCTGGACCCGAAGCGGGCCATCCTCTTCCGCCAGAGTGACATCCCGGAGGTGACCGAGCTGTACTGGATCCTCGGGACCGTGGTTCCCCTGTCCAACCTCGACCGGTCCCACAGCTACAAGGACAAGCTCGCCCGCGGCATCTCCGCGGACTTCGGGCTCTTCGCCTACCCGGTGCTGATGGCGGCGGACATCCTGCTCTACGGCTCGGACTTGGTTCCGGTGGGGAGGGACCAGGTGCAGCATCTCGAGTTCGCCCGCGACTGGGCCACCAAGTTCAACCTCACCTACGTCCCCGGCTACGACCCGGCCGATCCCACGGGCGCGAAGACCGGAAAGCCCGGCATTCTCAAGCTCCCCGAGGCGCTGGTGCAGGAGGCGACCGCGGTGGTCCCCGGCACCGACGGCCAGAAGATGTCCAAGTCGTACAACAACACCATCGACCTCTTCGGGGACGAGGGCGAGGTGAAGAAGCGGATCATGGGCATCAAGACCGACAGCACTCCAGTCGAGGCCCCCAAGCCTGGGGACACCCCGCTGTACCAGCTCCTGAAGGTCATGGTCCCGGAGAGCGAGTTCCCCGCGGTGGAGGCCTCGTGGAGGCAGGGCGGGAAGGGCTACGGCGAGTACAAGAAGACCTTGCTCGCCGCCTACCACGCGACGTTCGGTGAGGCCCGCGCCCGGTACCAGGCGCTGCAGAAGGATCCAGGCTCGGTGGACGCCGTCCTCCGCGCCGGGGCGGAGCGAGCCCGGGCGGTCGCCGCTCCGGTGATCGAACGGGTGCGCCAGGCGGTGGGGATCGAGCGTTGACCCCCCGCGGACGGGGCTGGTAGGGCCAGCGCACGGTGCCCACCCATTCCCAGACCCCGGCCGACCCGGAGGACCTCGCGCAGGCGGGCGCCACGGCGGTGCTGCACCCCGACCTCCGGGTTGCGCTGCCCAGCTTCGAGGGGCCGCTCGACCTGCTCCTTCACCTCATCCGCGAGCACAAGCTCGACGTCTTCGACATCCCCATCGCCCTCATCGCCGAGAAGTACAACCGGTCGCTCGCGGAGATGGTGGCCCTCGACCTGGACGTGGCCGGAGAGTTCCTGGTGATGGCCGCCACGCTGGCTCACATCAAGAGTCGGCTCCTGCTTCCACGGACCGAGGCGCCGACCGAGGGAAGCGAGTCGGCCGAGGAGCAGGGGGACCCGCGCGCCGAGCTGGTGCGCCGACTGCTCGAGTACCAGAAGTACAAGGACGTGGCCCGGCAGCTCGCGGAGCACCCGCTGCTCGACCGCGAGGTGTTCGCCCGCCGCATCACTCCCGCGGCCGCGGCGCAGGTGGAATCGGCCGCCCTGGCCGAGGTGAGCGTGTATCGCCTCATCGAGGCGCTGGACCGGGTGCTCAAGGCGCTCGAGCCCCGGGTGGGCCACGAGGTGGTGCGGGATCAGCTGACGCTCTCGGCGGCCATGCAGGGCATCACCGCCCGGCTCCGCCCCGGCGAGCGGATCACCTTCACCCAGCTGTTCGAGGGTCAGCGCACTCGCGGCGCGGTGGTAGTCACCTTCCTCGCCTTGCTCGAAATGGTGAAGCTGCGGCTGCTCCGCGTGCACCAGGACGAGGGGGTGAAGGACATCTGGGTGTCGGCGGAGGCCGGCGCACTCGAGGGCGGGAACCCGGAGGTCGACGAGCGTGAGTACTCCTGAGAAGCCGGGCGAGGGCGCGGACCGCGGCCCGGCGGTGCCATTCAGCGACGCCGAGGTGCAGTCGGTGGCCTCGCCCCCTTCGGATGCGGAGCTGGAGGACGTCGAGCCGGCCGAGATCGACGAGCAGCCTCCGGAGTTCGAGCCCTTCGAGCGGCTCGTCCAGCGGAGCCGCCGGCTGTCACCCGAGCGGGTGCGGACGGTCGTCGAATCGCTGCTCTTCGTGACCGACAAGCCGGTCACCCTGGACCAGCTGCACGAGGCCACCGGAGTCGACCGGCCCCGGCTCGAGGCAGCGCTGGAACAGCTCGGCGGCCTCCACCGCGATGGGGTGAGCGGCATCGTCCTCACCGAGGTGGCCGGTGGCTGGCAGTTCCGGACCGACCCGGACAGCGGCGAGTTCGTCCGGCGCTTCCTCAGGGTGAAGCCGCAACGGCTGACCCGCGCCGCGCTGGAGACCCTCGCGATCATCGCTTACCGGCAGCCGGTGACCCGGCCGGAGATCGAGGACGTGCGCGGGGTGGATTCCGGGGGGGTGGTGAAGGCGCTGCTCGAGCGGCGGCTGATCAAGATTCTCGGCAAGAAGGACGAGGTGGGCCGGCCCATCCTCTACGGCACCACCCGCGAGTTCCTGGAGTTCTTCGCCCTGAAGGACCTCTCCGCGCTGCCTACCCTCCGCGAGTTCCACGAGCTGTCCGAGGAGCACCGGACGCTGGTGGACAAGGAGGCTCCCGCCCCCGCCGGTGCCGAGAACCTGGTCGAGGATCTGGCCGACCCGTCCTTCGAGCAGGGGCTGGAAGCGGCCGCGCCCGGTGCCGAGGAGGCCATCGAGGCCCTGGAGCAGGCGATGGAGGAGGCTGACGCCCGCTCCCGAGCGGCCGCGGCCTCGCTCGGCACCGAGTCGCCCCCGGCGCTTCCCCCCGCCGAGGAGAGTGAGCGGTGAGCGAACGGCTGCAGAAGTTCCTCGCCCGCGCCGGGGTGGCCTCCCGGCGGCACGCCGAGGGTCTGATCACCGCCGGCCGGGTGAGCGTGAACAACCAGCGGGTCACCGAGCTGGGGACGAAGGTGGAGCCAACGGACCTGGTCACCGTCGACGGCAAGCTGGTGACCGAGCCGGAGCACACTTCGTGGTACCTGCTCCACAAGCCACCCGGCGTCGTGACCACCCTGTCCGACCCGGAGGGCCGCCCCACCGTCGCCGGGCTCCTGGAGGGAGTGGAGCAGCGCGTGTTTCCCGTGGGGCGGCTGGATTGGGACGCGGAGGGGGCGTTGCTGCTGACCAATGACGGAGGCGCGGCGCACCGCCTGCTGCACCCGAGCTTCGAGGTCCCCCGGGCCTATCTGGTCAAGGTGAAGGGCTCGCCGACCGACGAGACCCTGGACCGTCTGCGGGAGGGCGTGCGGCTCGAGGATGGTCCTGCCCGCGCGCTCCGGACCGAGCGCTTCGAGGCCACCGAGCGGAACACCTGGCTCCACCTTCAGGTCAGCGAGGGACGGCCGCATCTGGTGAAGCGGCTCTGCGCGGCGGTCGGGCATCCGGTGGTGCGGCTGTTCCGCCCGGCGCAGGCCGGCATCTCCGTCGCGGGGCTGCAGCCCGGAGAGCTGCGTTCCCTGACCGCGGACGAGGTCCAGCGAGTCGAGGCGGTGGCGGCGGGCGACCCCGTCCCCGAGCCCGCGCTTTTCCTGCCTCCGCGCCGGCACGGTCGGGCGGGTGAGGACGACGAGTCGCTCGACGCCGAAGAGGGCCCCGGGACCTTCGCGGCTCCGGCTCGAGACACGCGGCCGGAGGGCCCTCGGCCGGCCCGGAGCGGGCCGTCCAGCGGCACGGCCGGAGCGCCTGAGGGTAGATCCAGGCCGCGCGGTGGCCGACCGCCGGCACCGGGCGGCTTCGGTGCCCGCGGACCTCGCGAGGAGCGCGGTGGGTCCGGCGACTCCGGCGGGGGGAGCTTCCGGGCTGCGCGAGGCAAAGGCAGCGGCCGGCGATCCTGGCGGTCCGAGACCGGTCCCGGCGCGGAGCGGGGTGGATGGAACGGTCGGTTCGGGCGGAGCGAGCGTGACGGGCACCCCGGAGGAGAGGTGGGCGAGGAATTTCGGCCACCCGCTCGCGACACGGAGCACGGTGGAGCCCCCGGTCGGCGACCCCGGGGTGCCGACGACTTCCGGCCGCGCGGCCGTGACACCCGGCGCGGTCGATTCGCCGGCGGGCCATCGCGCGGCGCCGGAGCGCCCGGTGGTGCCTTCCGCCCGCGCGGGCGTGACACCGAGCGCGGTCGATCCGGTAGCAGGCCATCGCGCGGAACCGGAGCGCCAGAGGGCGGCTTCCGGCCCCGCGGGCGTGACACCGAGCGCGGTCGATCCGGCAGCTGGCCAGCGCGCGGAGCTGGAGCGCCCGAGGGCGCCTTCCGGCCGCGTGGGCGTGACGCCGAGGGCGAGCGATTCAGCGGCGGGCCATCGCGCGGAACCGGAGCGCCAGAGGGCGGCTTCCGGCCCCGCGGGCGGGACACCGGGCGCGGTCGATCCGGCAGCAGGCCATCGCGTGGAGCCGGAGCGCCCGAGGGCGGCTTCCGGCCCCGCGGGCGGGACACCGATCGCGGTCGCTTCGGTGGCGGGCCATCGCGCGGCGCCGGAGCGCCCGGTGGGACGTTCCGCCCGCGCGGGCGTGACACCGAGCGCGGTCGATTCGGTGGCAGGCCATCGCGCGGAACCGGAGCGCCAGAGGGCGGCTTCCGGCCCCGCGGGCGTGACACCGGGCGCGGTCGATCCGGCAGCGGGCCAGCGCGCGGAGCTGGAGCGCCCGAGGGCGCCTTCCGGCCCGGTGGGCGTGACACAGGGCGCGGTCGACCCGGCAGCGGGCCATCGCGCGGAGGCGGAGCGCCCGAGGGCGATTTCCGGCCGCGCGGCCCCGCAAGCCGGGGCGCCCGCGCCTCGCCGGGACGCGGCGCGCGCCCGGGAAGCCGGGGGACCTTCGGGCGAAGCCCATCGAGCCCCCGGAGCGAGCCTCGCTCGGGAGGATGGAGCGCGTCGGCCAGCGCGCCGCGACCGCGCGGGGGGTCGAGCAGTGCCCCGGGCCATGGCTTCGGCAGCTCCCGCGGGCGAGGCCGCTTCGGCGCGCTGCCCCGGGGTGGTGGTGCACGAAGACCCCGCCCCGGCCCGCGGGGTGGAGGTGGAGGTGGGAGGGGCGGCGGTCGGCGCTGAAGCGCGCCGGAGTCCCCGGGGTGAGGTAAAACCCCGTTTCATCGATGGATCCTGCCCGGCTCAAAGCCGACGCCGGAGCCGCCATGGCCGCAGGACACTTCTCGCGCGCCGCTTCGCTCTATGCGGCGTACTGCGCCAGCGCGCCCCGCGATCGCCAGTCGCATCTGCGGCTGGGTGACGCCTACGCCCGGGCCGGCGACAAGCCACGGGCGATCGACGCCTACCTCACCGCGGCGCGCGGGTTCGCGGAGGACGGGTTCCTCGCCCGCGCCATCGCCGCGAGCAAGCTGGTGCTCGAGCTGGACCCGAACCACACTCAGATGCAGCGGATCCTGGCCGACCTCTACGCGAAGCGGGCGGCCGGCGGGCAGGCGCTGCGGACGCTCCTTGGCAAGTCCGAGCCCGCGCGCGACCAGCCGCTGGCGGTCCGTCCGTTCGAGCCGCTCGCCACCGAAGCGCCGGCGGTCGTCGAGCCCGGCACTCCCACCCCCGCGCCCCCTCCATCGGAGCTCGCGAAGGCCGCGCGCCCGGAGCCGGTGGAGCTCCTGGTCACCGAGTACATGCTCGAGCCGGACCCCAAGGAACCGACGCTCGAGGAGGTCCTGCCGACCGAGGCCGGCCACCGGCACGAGACCCCCGTTCCGCTCGGACCACCCACCGCCACCGATCCCGGCGACGCCGGCCCTCCCGCGTCGGGAGCACCGGCCGCCCCAGGATCGATGCCGCCGGAGCCCGTCGCCGCCGCTGACGGGCCACCACCGGCTCCACTTCCCACGCCGGCGCCGGCTCCCGTGCCGAGGTTCGTCGAGCTGAGCCTGGAGGATGCCGGTGGCGAGGACACGCTCGAGCTGCCCGCCGAGATGCCCCGGGTCGCCGAGGCGAGGCCGGGAGAGGATCCGGGATACATCGACCTGCAGCTCGACGAGGAGCCACCGCCCCCTGCGGCGCCGGCCCCGCTCCCGCTGGACCCCGGTCCGCTGATCCACGCGCTGGAACAGGCCGCGGAGCTCGCCCCGGCCGAGCCGTCGCTGGCCCGGAATCCGTTCGTGGCTCCGGCGGTGCGCAACGTGCCGCGCGCCGCGCTGTTCTCCGATCTCTCGCACGAGGCGTTCATCGAGCTGGTGGAGCGCTGTCCGCTTCGCCGCTTCGAGGCCGGCGACCGCATCATCCAGCAGGGCGAGCCGGGGGACAGCTTCTACGTCATCTGCGAGGGGCGAGCGTCGGTCCTGCGGGAGGATGACGGCCTCGCCCATCCGGTCGCGGCGCTGGAGGCGGGCGAGTTCTTCGGCGAGGTGGCGCTCCTGGCAGGCGGGCCACGCACCGCCAGCGTCTACGCGCTCACCGAGGACACGCAGGTGCTGGAGATCTCCGGCCAGCTCCTGATGGAGCTCGCCCGTCGGCACCCCGGCGTGGCCGCTGCGCTGAAGACCTTCTGCCGGCAGCGCCTGCTGAGCAACCTCC
>RPRB01000053.1 GCA_003818285.1 Myxococcaceae bacterium | reverse complement strand
TGCGAGCCGCGCCTTGCCGAGGATCGCCGGCTCGCTCCGCAGCTCCGCTCGCTCTTCCGGGCTGTACTTCCGGAATGCGTACTTCACCGACTCGGACGGGAGCCGCAGGTCCCACACCAGCCCGAGCGCCGAGAGCAGCTTCAGGATGTAGAAGGACAGGTCCAGCTCCCACCAGAACCAGCCCTGATTCGCGGTGTTCTGGTGGTAGTGGTGGTTGTTGTGCCAGCCCTCGCCGCAGGTCAGCAGCGCGAGAAGGAAGTTGTTCCGGCTGGTGTCGGTCGTCTTGTACCGGCGCGATCCGAACACGTGGCTCAGGGAGTTGATGGTGAACGTGCCGTGCCAGAGCAGCACGGTGCTCACGAAGAAGCCCCAGACCAGCAGCGGGAACCCCCCGATCAGGAACAGCCCCACCGCCAGGAGGAACGGAGGGAGGAGGTACCAGCGGTTCAGGAACCGCAGCTCCGGGAACCGGGTGAAATCGCGGATCGCCTCCTCGCGGGTCTCCGTGTACCGGTCGGACAGGATCCAGCCCACGTGGCTCCACCAGAAGCCGTCCTGCAACGGGGAGTGCACATCCGCCGGCTGGTCCGACTCACGGTGGTGGTGCCGGTGATTGGCCGCCCACCACAGCACGCCCTTCTGGGCCGAGGTCTCGGCGAGGAAGGCCAGCAGGAACTGGAAGGCCCGGGACGTCTTGAACGCGCGGTGGGCGAAGTAGCGGTGGTACCCGACAGTCGTTGCCCACATCCGCGCGTAGTAGAGCGCGAGCGCCCAGACCACGTAGGACCAGTGGAAGGGGACGAAGAAGACCGCCACCGCGGCAAAGAGGTGAAAGGCGAAGAACGGGGTCGACTGGACCCAGTTGATGCGGTGGTCCCGGTTGGAGACGACGCTGTGCGACATCGAGACCTCTGGCGAGAGTGCAGGGACCAGCATGCGCACTCCCTGTCAGGGCTCTGTCAGGACGCCGCAGATTTTCCGAGCGATTCCAGCCACGCCTGGAACGCCGGCTCGCCTGCCAGGGACGCGAGATCCGGGTCGGTGGTGGCGGCTTCTCGGTCGGAGTAGCCCAGCGCGCGCGCCGTCTCCAGCAGGGCGATCGCCCGCCGGCTGTCCCCGGCCCGCGCCTGGGCGCAGGCGACCTCATAGGCCCGGGCAGCGGACGGCCGACGGGCCAGCGACTCTTCCCCGAAGCGCGCGGCTTCGGAGAAGGCGCCGCGGAGGAAGGCGACGCGCTCGGCGCGCTCGTACGCCGTTGCCAGGTCCACGCCGGGAATCGCGGCGGCGGCCCGCTCGTCCCCGTTCCGGATGAGCGCGCCCGCCCACTCGTGGAGAATGGTCGGGTCCCGGGTCTGGCGCGCCGCCTGTTCCCAGAGCGGGATCGCTCGCGCGTCGTCGCCGATCAGGCTGAACGCCGCGGCGATGGCCTGCGGCTCGATGGGTCGCCCCTGCACCTGGCTGAACTCGTCCAGCGCGCGCCGTCCCTCGCCTTCCTTGAGTGCCACCCAGCCGAGCAGATGATGGATGCGAGAGCGGATGCTCACCGGGAGGTCGCCGTCGAGCAGCCCTGACGCGAGGCGCCGGGCGCGGTCGAGCTCACCCGCCCGGACGAGCGCCTCCGCCTCGGCGAGCTGCGGCGGAGCCGGCGCATCCGGCTCGGACCGCCAGAACTGGATGAGCGCCTGGAAGTTCTGGGCCGCGAAGATCAGGAGAAACACCAGGGTGACCGGCGCCGCGATGCCGACCCGGTAGAAGCCGTAGGCCAGCGCCGCGCAGGTCAGCACCCCGAGGGCATACGCCCCGGCGACGCCCCACCTCCCGAAGATGCGACCGAGCACCGCCCGGCTCAGCCGGCCGCCATCCATCGGCAGCACGGGCAGCAGGTTGAACACAGCCCACACGAAGTTGGTTCGCGCGCCCCAGACCAGAGCGTAGTGGGCCAGGTCTCCCCCCACCCGGGGCGCGAGCCACGCACAGAGAAGCGCGAGCGCGATTCCGAAGATCGGGCCGGCAAGGGTGGTGATGACGTCCTTCCCCCAGGAGAGGGGGCGGTCGGTGTCCGGGGTGGTCACCCCCCCGAACATCATCAGCTGGATGGTCGAGGTGTACCCGAACGCCCGGAATGCCACCGCGTGCCCGAGCTCGTGGAAGAGGACCGACACGAACACGAGCGCGACCCACACCGGAACCACCGCCGCCGGCCCGAGGCCGCCGCCCTGCTGGTCAGGGGCAGCGGTCAGGCCGAGCACCAGCCCGAAGAGAAGGTGGCCGGGGTGGACCTGCACGGGGATGGAACCGATGCGGAAGCGGAACACTGCCGGGTGACCTAACACCAACCGGGGGGCCTGCGCGCACGAAGGTGCCCGTGCTATTCGGCGGGCCGAGTGATGCTCCGACTCGGGCCTTACAGACTCCGGAACCCCTGGGTGCTCGCCCCCATGGCCGGGGTGAGCGAGCAGCCGTTTCGCGTGCTCGCCTTCCGGATGGGCGCGGCGCTCTGCCCCACGGAGCTGGTCAGCGCGCAGGGGCTGATGCGCGCCAACGCCCGGACGGTGCGCTACCTCCGGCACGATGCCGAGGTGGAGCGGCCGTATTCCCTGCAGATCTTCGGCGGCGAGCCCGAGGTGATGGCCCAGGCCGCCCTGGTGGGAAAGCAGTGGGGCGCGCAGATCATCGACATCAACATGGGCTGCCCGGTGAAGAAGGTCACCAAGGGTGGTGCCGGGTCGGCGCTCCTCTGCGATCCCCCGCGGGCAGCGGCCCTTATCCGTGCCATCCACGAGGCCACCGGTCTGCCGGTCACGGCGAAGATCCGCAGCGGCTGGGACGCCCAGCACCGGAACTATCTGGAAATGGCCGCCGCCCTGGAGGACGCAGGTTGCGTGGGGCTCGCGGTGCATCCCCGGACCCGCGCCCAGGGCTATGCCGGGGAGGCGGACTGGTCGGTGATCGCCGACCTGCGCCGGCACGTGCGGACCATGACCCTCGTCGGGAACGGCGACGTGAAGACTCCGGCCGACGCGAGGCGGATGCTGCAGAGCACCGGCTGCGACCTGGTGATGATCGGCCGCGGCGCGCTGGGGAACCCGTGGATCTTCCGCCAGCTCGAGGGAGGGGCTGCGCCGGACGCGGACGAGCGGTGTCACGTGGTGCTGGAGCACTTCCGGGCGCACGTGACCTTCGTGGGCGACGCCCTGGCCGCGGTCCGCAGCTTCCGCAAGCACCTGGCCTGGTACGCCCACGGGCTCCGGGGCGCGGCGGCCTTCCGCGCCGAGGTGAACCAGCTGGTGCAACCCGAGCAGGTCGAGCTCACCGTCCGCCGCTTCTTCCAGCAGGCGGAGGAGGACACCGCCTCCACCGCGGAGCAGGACGTCGACTACCGGGCCGCGCTCGGCTGAGCGACGTTCACGGAGGGGACAGGAGCACTGCTGGCGCATCGCCTCGACGATTGCGTCGAGCCTCGTTCACCTGCGTCCGGCGACCCGGCGTCCGGGCAGAGCGGTCGTGGCGGCTTGCCGGAGCGTGTCGACCAGCAGCGCCCGCAGCTCGGCGACGGCTCCGGAGCCCACGTCCCTTGCTCCCTCCACGCGGAACGCCATGGTCGGGAGCGCCGGCAGGCGTCGATCGGCCAGCCGCCTCACCCCCGACGGAGCGGCGAGCTCGGTCCGGACCGTGACCCCGAGCCCGGCCGAGACCGCGGCCCAGAGCCCCGACAGGCTCGGGCTCGAGAACACCACCCGCCACGGAGTCCCCGTGCGGTCCAGCGCCTCGAGCGCCAGGCGGCGGAACGTGCACGGGGGCTCGAAGAGGACGAGCGGCAGGGCTGTTCCAGGCGCCCAGCGGAACTGCCGAGCCGCGAGCCAGCGAACGGGCAGGTGCGCCTCCTCCGGATCCGGGCGTCCCGGCTCCGGGTCGAAGGTCACGGCGAGGTCGAGCCCGCCGCCGGTGAGGAGCTCCTGGAGGACGAGATTCCTCTCCACCCGGACCTCGAGCTGGACCCTCGGCCGCGCCCGACCGAACCGGGCGAGGGCGGTGGGCAGCCAGCGCTCGGCCACGTCCTGCGGAAGCCCGAGGCGAATGGTGCCGGCCGCCTCCTCCCGCAGGCCCTCGAGCAGCTGGTCGTTGAGGGAGAGCATCCTCCGCCCCATGGCCAGCACCCGCTCACCATCGGCGTTGAGGGCGAGTCGCCGGCCCGATCTCCGGAACAGCGGCCGGCCGCACTGGGCCTCGAGCCGCTTCAGCTGGAGGCTGACGGCGGAGACGGTACGTGCCACCCGACGCGCGGCGCGGGCCAGCGTCCCGGTCTCCTGGACCAGCGACAGCGTCCGGATCAGCTCCAGGTCGAGGGTCTCGGGCATGGCGCGTGGGAACAGTTGAGGGGAAATCAAGAGTCAGTCGATAATTTCGAGATTTTTTACACCAGGTCCGGACGGTAGGAGATCCGCCGTGGCCACGCCAGTCCCGGCGGGCCCGCCAACCAGGAGTCCGTCGTGCCCTTCATCCACGTCCGCTATTCCACCCCCGTCGAGAAGGACCTCCGCCAGGCCATCGCGACCTTCGTCACCGACACCACCGCCCGAGCTCTTCGCAAGAAGGCCGACGTCACCGCGGTCGCCCTGGAGCGGGTCCCGCCGGGCGACTGGTTCATCGCCGGGAAGCCCCTGACCGAGCACCGGAAGGCCACCTTCTTCGTCGAGGTGCGGGTGACGCTCGGGACGAACCTCAAGGAGGAGAAGGCCACCTACCTCCGCGAGGTGTTCCAGGGGATGGAGGCGCTGCTCGGCCCGGTTCACCCCGAGTCGTACGTCCACGTGCACGAGGCGACCGGCGACGCGTACGGGTACGGCGGCGTCTCCCAGGAGGCGCGCTCGGTGCGGTCGACCTCCTAGAGCGCCCCGCTCGCGTTCACCCGGGCGACGTTTCGGCCCTCAGCCGGTGGCGGCCACCGGGGCAGGCGCCCGCAGCGGCGGAGCGACCTCCCGGGGTGGCCGAAGCTCCCGGTCCAGCGCGACCGACCGGAAGTAATCGCAGGCCGGGGTCGCCCGTCGCTCCAGGGTGGCGAAGTCCACGTGGTACAGCCCGAACCGCGGCCCCCAGCCCTCGAGCCACTCGAAGTTGTCCAGCAGCGACCAGTAGAGATACCCGCGGACGTCGATGCCGGCTGTGCGCGCCTGGAGTACCGAGGCCCAGTGCCGCCAGAGGAACTCGCTGCGGCGGGTGCCGAGCCGGTCGTCGATGCCGTTCTCGGTCACCCACACCGGAAGTCCGTACCGGCGGGTGGAGAGGAGGACCTGGGTGAAGCCCTCCGGGTACATCTCCCAGCCGATGTCGGTGAGCCCGCGGCCCAGCGGATCCCGGTAATGGAACTCGAGGTACGGCGGGCGGCGCACGAACCGGAGGTGCGCGCGCGTGTAGTAGTTCACCCCCACGAAGTCGAGGCTGTCCCGCGCGCCCTCGAGCGTCTGCCGGGTGGTGAAGAGCCCGGGCATGAACATCCGCAGCTCGCCGGTGACCAGCGCCTCGAGGAAGGTGTGGTTGTAGGCCTCGTCGGCGAGCCGCACCAGCGCATGGTCCATCGGGTTCCAGGCGCGATCCGCGGAGAAGGCCAGCATGTTCTGGCTGGTCCCGACGGGGAGCTTTCCCGCGTGGGTGAGCAGCTCCTCGCGCGCGGCAGCGTGCGCCCGGCCGATGTTGCCGAGCGCAGGCATGGCCAGTCGCGGATCGGCGATGCCCGGTGGGATGACGCCCTGAACGTAGCCGCCGAGCAGCAGCACCATCGGTTCGTTGAAGGTCAGCACCACCGCGTCGATTCCCCGGAGCACCTCGGCGCAGGCCCGCGCGTAGCGACGGAACGCGGCCACGCTCTCCGGACGGTGCCAGGGCGTCTCCCGGTGAAACCACGTGGGATGGGTGAAGTGGTGGAGTGTCACCACCGGACGGAGGCCCACCTCGGTCATCGCCACCAGCCGGCGGCGGTAGCCGTCGAGCGCGGCCTCGTCGAAGCGGCCCCGCTGCGGCTCGATGCGTGCCCACTCCAGGCTCATCCGGAAGGCCGTCGCGCCGAGATCGCGCGTCAGCCGGTAGTCCTCGTTCCACCGGTTCCAGTGGTCCACGCCTGCGCCTGCGACGTGCTTCACCCGTCCCGCGCGCTCCCAGTCGCTCCAGTCGTTCTCGATGTGGCCCTCGACCTGGTACGCGGCGGTGGCGACGCCGAAGACGAATTCGGGAGGGAAGCGAGGCGGGGACGCGTTCATCGCGAGCGTGGAAGCAGGACCCTAGCAGCGCGTGTGCGTCGTCGTGTCATCCGACGCGCCGGTCGATTCGTTGACACGAGGGCGTTGACGTCACTACCATTCGGGTCACTCACTCGGCCCGAGTGACGAACACTCACCCCGGAGGGATGCACTGATGGCGCCGAAGAAGAAGAGGAAGACCGCGAAGAAGAGGCCGGCTGCGCGGAAGGCGAAGCGGAAGACCTCGAAGAGGAAGTAGGGGCACTCTCCCCCGGGAGAAACGGACGGCTCGGCGAATCGCCGGGCCGTTTCGCTTTTTGGCGAACAGGACCCCGCCGTGTCGCTGAGACCGAGCGAGCTGCGAGACGTGGCCCGGGCACTCGAGCCCGAGCTGAGCGGGGCGGTGGTCCAGAAGCTCCGTGCGCCCTGGCCCGGACGGCTGGAGCTCGAGCTGAGAAAGCCGGGCCGCACGGTGCGAGTCCTTCTGAGCGTCGAGTCGGGGCTGGCAAGGCTCTCGGTCATCGAAGGACGGGCCCTCTCCTCAGACAGTGGTCCCTCACCCTGGTTGCTGCGGGCCAGGAAGGAGCTGACCGGCCGCCGACTGTCCTCCATCCGCTGCACCGGTCCGAAACAGGTCCGCCTGGCCTTCGAGAAGGGAGGCACGGCTCGAACCCTGGTGGCGGAGCTGGGGTCTCCGGGAGTCCTTCTCCTGCTCGGCGAGGGGGACGCACCGATGGCCGCCTCGGAGGGGCCACCGCGGCCTCCCTCCGACGTGCGGCCGGTGGACGAGGGCGGTTCGCCCTCGAGGCTTGGGCAGGCACGGGGCCTCGACGCCGGTCGCGCCGCCGAGGCGCTGGTGGCCGCCCGCGAGTCGGTGGTGCGGCGGGAGGCGCTCCAGCGTGCCCGCGTCCAGCCGCTTCGCTCTACCCTCCAGCGGCTGCGCCGGACCCGGGCCAAGGTCGAGGCGGAGGCCGGCCGTGACGCCATCGCCGAGGAGCACCGGCGCTGGGGCGAGCTCCTCTCGCGCGCCCTCGATCGGGTTCCACGCGGCGCGCGGTCGGTCCGCCTGACCGAGTGGACGGCGGAGGGCGCGCGCGAGGTCGAGGTCCCCCTCGAACCAACGCTCGCTCCCCGGGCGCAGGTGGAGCGCCACTTCCGCCAGTACCGGCGGCTCCTGCGCGGGAGCGCGATGGCCCGGGAGCGCCTGGCGGCGCTGGACCGGGAGATGGTCGAGGCCGAGCGCGCGCTGGCCGAGGCCGAGGCGAGCACCGAGGCGGAGGTCGTGGCTCCGGTCGCGCCCGTGCCCGTGCGCCCGCCGCGGAAGCGTGCGGCACCGGCCCACCGCCCCTACCGCGTCTTCCACGCCTCCGGTGGCCAGCCGATCTGGGTGGGCCGGGCCGGTGAGGACAACGCGGCGCTCACCTTCCGGGTGGCGCGTCCGCACCACCTCTGGATGCACGCCCGCGGCGTTCCGGGCGCGCACGTGGTGGTGCCCCTCGACCGGGGAGAGGAGGTCGGGCAGGAAGCCCTGCTCGATGCCGCGCACCTCGCGCTGCACTTCTCGAGGTTGGCGGGCGAGCCCCGAGGCGAGGTGGCCTGGACGCGGGCGCGACTGGTCAAGCGAGTGAAGGGCGGCGCGCCGGGGCAGGTCACCTACACCGGCGAGAAGGTGCTCGCGCTGAGGGTGGAACCGGCGCGCCTCGAGAGGCTCCTGCGCTCGCGCGAGGACGGCTGATCGCGGCCCGCACCGTGGCCCGATCTCCACGTGACCGGACGTCTACCGCCGTTCGCCGAGCGCCGGCGGCCGGGGCGGGACCGGCGCCTCGCCGACGATCGCTGGCGCCGCGTTGGGCCCTGTCCCGGCCGACTCGGCCGAGAGGCGCGCGCTCCGGGCCGCCAGCAGCTCGCGCGCGAGGATCTGTGCCAGCGCGACGGCGGGCACCGCGACCACCGCGCCGGCTATTCCCAGCAGCTCGGCGAGGAACAGGACCGCGAGCAACGTGATCAGCGGGTCGAGGTGCACCGTCCGGCGGAAGACGAACGGGCCGAGCACGTTCCCCTCCAGCTGCCCGTAGAGCAGGAAGTACCCCAGGGTGATCAGCGCCTTGACCGCTCCGCCGGTGATCAGCGTGACCAGGGTGATGAACCCTCCGGTGAGGATGGGCCCGGCGTAGGGCACGAGGCTGGAGAAGCCGCTGAGGAGCCCCAGCGGCAGGAAGTACGGTGTGCCGATCATCGCCAGGACCGCGGTGGTCAGGGTCCCGTTGATCGAACAGATGAAGAGCATCCCGCCCAGGTAGCCACCCACCGCGCGGTACGACTTGGCGAGCACGGCCTCCCACCGCGGCCGGTCCACTGGCCGCGCCAGCGCCAGCAGCCGCTTCACCAGTCCCCCGCCGAACACCAGCATGAACACGGTGAGGGCGAGGACGGTGAGGAAGCCGGCGACGGCGCCCAGGGCCGAGGTGACCGCGGCGAGGATGGGGTTCACCGCGCTCTGCGCCAGCCCGAGGGCCCCGGAGAGCGCGTCCTTCAGCCGCTCCTCCAGCCCGACCCGCTGGTTCCAGGACTCGAACCAGGGCGAGTGGCGCAGCGACTCGAGGATTCGTGGAGTCGAGGAGATGAACTCCCGGAGCTGACCGACGGCCGCGGGCACGACGATCAGCATCAGCCCGGTCAGGAGCAGCAGCACCGCCAGCGTGGTGAGGGCGATGGCCCAGCCGCGGCGAATCCCGCGCCCCTCCAGCCGCCGCACCACGTGATCCAGGGCGATGGCCAGCATCATCGCCGCGACGGTGAGGGTGAGGGCCACGCGGGTCTCGAAGACGAAGAGCACCATCGCCGCCGTGCCCACCACCGCGAAGCAGACGGTGAACGCCGTCCTGAGTGTCACCTGCGTGCGCACGGCGCTAACCTTGCGCTCCCGATGACCGCTGGCAAGGACCGATCGCCGTGCGCGCGCTGCGCCGAGGCGCTGGGACGCTCCTGCTGTCAGCCCGGACCCGGCGAGCGCCTGGCCACCCTGACCGCCACCGATGTGGAGCGGATCCGGACCGCCACCGGCTGGCGGCAGGAGCGCTTCGTCGAGCACGAGCCGCTCGCGGCGGAGGAGGCGCTCGCCTACGAGGCGCGGCGGCCCGGCTACCGCGGCTACTTCCGGACCACCACCGTGCGCTGGGGGCTGCGGGCCGAGGGCGGAGCCTGCGTCTTCCTGGGGAACGACGGGTGCACGCTGTCGCCGGCGACGCGGCCCACTGCCTGCCTCCTGTACCCCTTCGAGCCTCGCGAGCACGGCTGGACACTCGCGGTGGAGCGCTCGGGCTCGGTCGAGCTCGCCGCGCGGAGTGGCGAGCCGCGCTGCCTCGCAGCCGAGGAGGCCCGGAGCAGGGGAGCGCTCCTCCGTGGCTTCGCGATCGATGTCGGGGGCTTGACGGCGCTGATCGATCGCTTGCGGGCCGAGGTGAAGGCCCACCCGCAGTCGCTCGGCTTCGTCAAGTCGCGCGAGCCTCGCTCCGTCGGCGAGGCGGCGGAATGCGATCGGTCCCCACGCTTGCGCCGGGCCCGGCTGCGGTAGAGTGCCTTCCGTCACCCGTGAGCGATTCGTCTCCTCGTCAGCTTCTGCTCTTCGATCCCCAGCCGCGTGTCCGCGCGCGCATCCCGGCACGGGAGGTGGCGGTCCACAAGGCCGCGTCGCTGGCCCAGAACCTCGCCCGTGATCTCGGAATGCCGGTCCGACTGTCCGTGACCGACAACCGGAGCACGATGATCAGCTTCCGCCGTGCTCCCTCGGCACTCCGGCTGCGGCTGCATCACATGTTCCTCGACGCGCCCGTTCCGGTGGTCCAGGCGGTGGCGGACTATGCCGGCCGTGGCCGCTCGGGGGCCGGCCGGGTGCTGGACGAGTTCATCAAGCGAGAGCAGCCGCGCATCCGCCAGGAGCGCGATGCCTCGGACGAGAGCTTCTCGCCCGAGGGCCGCTTCTTTCACCTCGACGAGATCCGGGACACGCTGAACGACCGGTTCTTCCAGGGCGGGGTGCGGGCGAGCATCGGGTGGGGTCGCGTACCGGGACGGAGGCGCCGCAAGTCCATCCGCCTCGGCGTCTACGACCACCAGACCCGCGAGATTCGCATCCATCCCGCGCTGGACCATCCCGAGGTCCCGCGGTTCTTCGTGGATTTCATCGTCTTCCACGAGATGCTCCACCAGCTCTTCCCCAGCTCGAACGGGCCGGGGCGGCGCGTGCATCACCCGCGGGCATTCCGCGCCCGCGAGCGCGCCTTCCCGCTCTACGAGGCGGCCATCGCCTGGGAGCGCCAGAACCTCCGCGCTCTCCTCCAGCGCTAGCACACCATGAGACGCGCCAAGATCGTCTGTACCCTGGGGCCCGCATCACTGAAGCTCGAGGTCCTCGAGGAATTGCTGAATTCCGGGATGGACGTCGCCCGGCTGAACTTCAGCCACGGGAGCCACGCGCAGCACACGCAGACGCTGTCGATGCTCCGGACCGCGTCCCTCAAGGTGCGCAAGGCGGTGGGCGTGCTGGGCGACCTGCAGGGTCCCAAGATCCGCACCGGCAAGCTGGTCGAGGGGAAGGTGGAGCTCGTCCCCGGCGCCACCTTCTCCATCACCACCGACGAGACCGTGCCCGGGACGCAGGAGATCGTCTCCACCACCTATCCCTTCCTGGCCTCGGACGTGAACCCCGGCGACCGCATCCTGCTCGATGACGGACTGCTCGAGCTCCGGGTTCAGGAGACCGACAAGAAGCAGCTGGTCCGCACCGAGGTGGTCCACGGCGGTCTGCTGAAGAACAACAAGGGCATCAACCTGCCGGGAGTTGCTCTCCGGGCGGAGGCGCTGACCCCCAAGGACCGCGAGGACCTGGTCTTCGGGATCAAGTCGGGAGTGGACTACATGGCGCTGTCCTTCGTGCGACAGCCGAGCGACCTCGATCAGGCCCGCGCGGCGATGGCCGAGGCCGGGCGGCAGGTGCCAATCATCGCCAAGCTGGAGAAGCCCGAGGCCATCGCACGGCTGGACGCGATCCTGGAGAAGACCGACGGGGTGATGGTCGCCCGCGGCGACCTGGGAGTGGAGCTTCCGCCCGAGGAGGTCCCGGCGATCCAGAAGGACATCATCCGCCGGGCGAACCTGCGCGGGCTGCCGGTGATCGTCGCCACGCAGATGCTCAACTCGATGATCGAGTATCCTCGGCCCACCCGCGCCGAGGCTTCCGACGTGGCGAACGCCGTCTACGACGGGGCGGACGCGCTGATGCTCTCGGGTGAGACGGCGTCGGGCAGCTATCCGGTGGAGTCGGTGCGGATGATGGAGCGAATCATCCTCGCCGCCGAGAGCGCGGCCCGGACTCACGGCAAGGCGCCGGCGCGCATCGCGGGGCTGACCTTTCCGGCCTCCTTCCCCGACGTCATCTCCGCCGTGGCCTGCGAGGCGGCGCGCGCGGCGGGGGCAGTGGTGATCGCGGCGTTCACCCTGTCCGGCCACACCGCCCGCCTGCTCAGCCACTACCGGCCGCCGGTGCCCATCGTGGCCTTCTCCCCGAACCAGGAGGTACGGCGGAAGCTCTCGCTCCTCTGGGGCGTGGTGCCGCGGGTGCTCGAGCCGGTGGACCGCACCGAGGAGATGGTCCGCCGAGTGGAGGAGGAGCTCCTGAGCCGGGGGTTCGCCCACCGCGGGGACCGGGTGGTGATCGTCTACGGCGCTCCGGTGGGCCAGCCGGGGAAGATCAACGCCATGCGGCTCCACGAGATTGCCTGAGGGACCGGCGGAGCGCTGCCGGCATGTCGGCGATCGCCACCACCACCGCCGTTCCCGTGTCGGCGCTTCCCGCCCTTCGCCGAGCGGCCCGCCCGAGGAGCACGCTGCTGGGGTGGAAGAAGGACCTCTTCCCCGAGGCGCTGGCCCGGCACGGACGCGCCCTGGAGGTGCTCGACCCTTCGGGGGATCCGCTGGACGCGCTGCTCGTGTACCTCGAGCGGCGGGGCATCGATCTTGCCCGGTCGAGGCACGACGAAACCGCGCGGGAGATCACCGCGGCGCGAGGGAGCAGGTATCTCATCCTCTCCGAGGAGCACCTGCCCCTCGCCGCGACGCTGGAGGAGGCCCTGCGCGCGCCCGCGGAGCTCACCGCCTTCTTCAACGAGCTGCAGGGGAGGAGCGAGGGCCACGAGGCGGGGGAGAGGATGCGCGAGGCGCTCGGGTTCCTCCGGCGGGCCGTGGAGGCGGTCAGCCCCGGGACCGTCGTCCTCGTCGCGATCCTCTGAGCGTTGGAACGGTCGGCCTCGGGGAAGAGGGAAGCGGGCCGGAATGCCCAGAGGTCGTCCCGACCGGCCTGCGCGCCCCGGCCGCTGGACGGGCCATCGAGTTCGTCCGACCGGGTCGGGCCTCGCGCTCGGGAGCTGACGGAAGACGTGGTGGCGGTGGTTCCCCGAACCAATTTGGAACCATGGATTGACGCTGAAACTGCCCTTGGCAATGCGATGCCGGGTCAGCGACGGGTCGCGCCGGAACGGCTCCGGCTCCGCGCCGCTCCGGAGCGCGGCCGCGGCTTCCGTCGCGGTGGTGTCTTGTCGCCGGCCGGCGCCTTGCCCTGGACCACTGCCCAGAGCGCCTTCGGCGCGATCAGCCGGTAGCTCTCCAGCACCAGGGCGCGGACCTCGCCCCAGTCGCGGACGCCCTTCACGTCCATGCTGATCCACCCGTGCTGCCCCACGTACGGCGCCCGGGTGAACCGGGGGTCCTGGATGGCCGCGTCGGCGTGCTCGCGCTCGAGCTTGAAGCCGATGCTCTCCGTCCCGCCGTGATCGCCGAATCCGGCGAAGATCTTCCCCCGGACCCGGAAGTGCGGTTGCCCCCAGGTCATGGTCTCGGTCGCCTCCGGCAGGGCAAGGCAGATCCGGCGCATCTCGTTCAGCGGGCTCGAGCGAGCCATCGGTCGTCCTCCCTCATCGTCCCCATGCTCGACGGACCGCCGCCGGAGCAGCCGCCGGACGGTCGAACCAGGACAGCCATTCGATCAGGAGCCCCAGGCGAGCATGCTCCACACGGTACACCCGCCGCCGGCCTCGCCGCTCGACCTGGACAAGCCCGGCGTGCTCGAGGACCCGCAGGTGCCGGGTGGTCGTTGGCCAGGCGTGCGAGAAGCGCGCCGCGATCCAGCGCCTGGACCAAGGTCCGCCGCGCCTCGACGTAGGCCGAGGGGCGTCCCGGGGCGTCCCCGGGAACGCCGCCGTCCGTGCCCAGCAGCGACGGCAGGAGCACGAGGAGCGTGCGCATCGCACACCGGGAGCTCTCACACCCGAGCGTGGCGGCGTGCCAGAATCCGCGATCCATGCTCGCCCTGCAGCTGGCTGCGCTCGTGCTGGCCGCCGCGCCCCAGAAGCTGGACCTGATCATCGAGCGCGGCCGGGTGGTGGACGGCTCGGGGAGCCCCTGGTTCCGGGCCGACCTGGGCATCCAGGGCGATCGCATCGTTCGCATGGGGGACCTGCGGGACGTCCCGGCAAAGCTCCGCCTCGATGCGCGCGATCGCGTGGTGGCCCCGGGATTCATCGACCTGCTCGGCCAGAGCGAGCTCTATCTCCTCGTGGATCCCCGCGCCGAGTCGAAGATCCGGCAGGGCATCACCACCGAGCTCACCGGAGAGCTGGGGAGCGTCGCTCCGGTGGACGACGAGATCCTCGGCGGGGTGATGGGCTGGTTGAAGCAGCACGACGTGAAGATCACCTGGCGTGACCTGAACGGTTACTGGAAGGTGCTCCGGGCGGCCCGCCCCGCGATCAACGTGGGGACGATGGTGTCGACCGCGCAGGTCCGGGCGGCGGTGATAGGCCGCGGCACCGGCGAGCCGACTCCCGAGCAGCGCCTGCGGATGCAGATCGAGGTCCAGAAGGCGATGAGGCAGGGAGCCTTCGGCGTGGCGGCGTCCCTCGAGTACCCGCCGGCGAGCTACCAGAGCACCGAGGAGCTGACGCTCCTGGCGCGCTCGGCGGCCAAGTACGGCGGCTTCTACGCCACGCACCTGCGCAGCGAGGCGGATCAGGTCCTGGACGCGGTGGACGAGGCCCTGACCATCGGGCGCGAGGCGGGCGTCCCGGTCGAGATCTGGCACCTGAAGGTCCGGGGAACCCGGAACTGGGGTCGGATGCCCGAGGTGCTCCAGCGCATCGCGGCGGCTCGCGCTCAGGGGCAGGACGTCTCGGCCAACGTGTACCCCTACCTCGCGGGCGCGAACATGCTCCACGCCGACGTCCCCGGATGGGCGCAGGCCGGTGGTGACCGGCAGATGCTCGCGCTGCTCGCCGATCACTCCCAGCGAGCCCGGGTGGAGAAGGAGATCGTCGCGAGCTGGAAGGACGGGACGGAGCCGGATCGCATCGTCGTGCTCTTCGCGCTCTCGCCGGATGCGAAGCGGTACGAGGGGAAGACCCTCACCGAGGTGGCGAAGGAACGGGCCACCTCGCCGGCGGCGGCCCTGGTCGACGTCGTCCTGATGGATTCGGCCAGCACCTTCGCCCTCCGGTTCGTGGCCAGCGAGTTCGACCTCCGGGAGGCGCTCCGCCAGCCCTGGGTCTCCATCGGGGTGGACGCGAGCGCCGACGCGCCGGACGGCCCGCTCGGCCCCGAGAGCACGCATCCCCGCGCCTTCGGTTCGATGGCCCGGCTTCTCGGGACCTACGCCCGGGACGAGAAGCTCTTCACCCTCGAGGAGGCGGTGCGCAAGGTCACCAGTGGCGCCGCCCGCCGGCTCGGGCTGACGGACCGCGGCCTGCTCCGGCCCGGGATGATGGCCGACGTCGTCATCTTCGACCCGGCGAAGGTGAAGGACCTCGCGACGTACGCGAACCCGAAGCGCTTTCCGGAGGGCATCGAGACGGTCCTGGTCAACGGGCAGCCGGTGCTGGTCGACGGAGTCCGGACCGAGGCTCGTCCGGGCCGCCCCCTGCTCCATCCCGTGCCCGAAGCGGCCCGGTGAGCGGCGACGTCGCGCGCTGGTCGCGTCCGGCGTGCTCCGCGAGACGCCGCGCCCGCCTCCCTGGCGCGTGAGGCGTCGCGCTCGCTCAGTCCGGTTCCCCGGCCCGCTTGGGCTCGGGGAAGCGCCGGAACCAGCTGCCCTCATTCCAGGTGGGCCGGGACGGCGCCTGGGCGATGGAGACGCCGAGCAGGAAGTTGAATCGAGTCAGCTGCGCCAACGGTCCCCAGTCCCGATCCGGCTCGAAGTTGTCCTGCGGGCGGTGGTAGCGCTTCCGCCAGAACTCGCGGTACGCCGCCAGCTGCTCCGGAGTGAGCCCCGCCACGCCGTTGAAGGTCTGCGCCGCGGGGATGCCCTTCTTCACGAAGTTGAAGTTGTCCGAACGGACGAAGTAGGCCTCCTCCGGCTCCGGATCGGGGGAGATCTGGAGCCCGAGCGCCGCCGCGGCGCGCGCCACGTCCGCGCCCAGTGAGCTCTCGTCGGTCCCGAGCGCGACCACGTCCTTCAGCGGGTTGATCGGGTACGCACCGTCCACGTCGATGTCCGCGACGACGTCCTGGAGCGGCACGGTCGGGTGCCGGGCGAACCACTCCGAGCCGAGCAGGCCGCGCTCCTCGGCGGTCACGAAGAGCAGGAGGATGCCTCGCCGCGGAGGCTGGCCCAGCCGGGTGAAGGCCCGCGCGATCTCGAGGATGCTGGCCACCCCGGCCGCGTCGTCGGACGCGCCGTTGTAGATGCTGTCCCCATCGACCGGCTTGCCGATTCCCATGTGGTCCAGGTGGGCGCCGTACATCACCATCTCCTTCGCCGTGGGCGAGGCCGGATCGCCGGGCAGCAGCCCGATCACGTTGTCCGAGGTGATGCGCCGGATCTTGCTCTCCCGCCGGACGCGCGCGCGGAGGCCGAGAGAAAAGCCGCGCGGCTTCCCCTGCGCCGACGCCTCCACCAGCCCGGCGACGGTGTCGGCGCGCCCGGCCTTCTTGAGGACGCGCTCGAACGCCTTCACGCTCATCATCCCGCCGGGGAGCAGGGGCGGTTCGTCCTCCAGTCGCATCGACTCGAACCCGAAGTACCCGGCCAGCATCTTGAACGGGGTGAGGGCCTCCTTGGCGGGTGGCCAGACGAAGATCACCGCGCGGGCCCCGCGGCGCATGAGCTCGCGAGCCACCCGCTCGGGCTGGCCGTGCACCGCCGAGGCCAGGTTGGGAAAGAAGTCCGGCCGTTCCGAGCGGGGTGCCCCGGCGAAGGCGAGGACGACCTTGTCCCGCACGTCGACCTGGGCGAAGTCGTCGTACTCGTACTCGGGCACCGAGAGTGCGTACCCGGCGAAGACCACCTCGCCGCTGACGTCCGTCGTCCCCCGATCCACGTCGGTCAGCAGGAACATCTCCTCGCCCTGCGCGAAGGAGAGGGGGCCGCCGGACCCTCCGCTGAACTCCAGCGATGCCGAGACCGGCGTCGCACGGACGAAGGGCACCTTCTGGAAGTAGGTACCGCCCTCTCCCGCGGGCCGTGCCCCCAGCGCCTGCAGCTGGCTCGCGACGTAGCGGGCGGCCACGTCGTATCCGTGGGTGCCCGGATCGCGTCCGGCGAGCAGGTCGTCGGCGAGGAAGCGGATGTGGCTGGCGATGACCTCTCCCCGGATGCCGGCGGCGGCGGACTTCGCGCCATCGGTGAAGCCGTTGGCGTCCACCGCCGGAGCGGTGGGCCGCGGCGCGGAGGTGGCGCAGGCCAGGGTCAGGCAGACGAGGAGGAGGGGGACGCGCATGGAAGTCCGGGAGACAAGCACGGACCGGCCCGGGGAGGCTCGGTCGTTTGCAGTCAGCTGCCGGGTCGAGGCTGGAAGAAGCTCCCCGGAAGGAGCCGAGGCCGCTCGGCGCGCTGCGCCGCCGACAGCCCGAACAGGAACTGGAAGCGTGCCAGCAGCGCGGCGGGGCCGTGATCGCGGTCGGCCTCCCAGTGGTCCGCGGCCCGGTGGTAGTGCGACTTCTGGTAGGCGGCGGCGGCGGCGCGCTCCTGCTCGGTCGCGCCCCCCAGCCCCACCTTGGTCGCGGTGGCGGGGATGCCGGCCCGCAGGAAGCTGTACTGGTCGCTCCGCACGGCAAAGGCCTGCTTCGGGTCGGGGTCGGGCCCCAGGGTCAATCCGAGCGCGGCGGCGGCCCGCTCCGCGTCCTGCTGGAGCGTGCTCTGGTCGGCGCCGAGCGCGAACACTTCCCGGAACCGGAACACCGGCAGGCCCGAGTCGCAATTCACGTCGGCGACCAACGCGTCGCGCCGCACCGGCGGATGCGCGACCAGCCACTCCGAGCCGAGCAGCCCCTCCTCCTCGCCGGTGACCAGCGCGAAGAGCACCGCGCGCCGTGGCCGCTGGGGGAGACGGGTGAAGGCACGCGCGACCTCCAGGACGTTGGCCACCCCCGAGGCGTTGTCCGAGGCGCCGTTGTAGATGGCGTCGCCCGCCTCGGGCTTGCCGATGCCGAGGTGGTCCAGGTGCGCGGTGTAGAACACTGCCTCTCCCGCCGCGGGAGAGCCGGGTTTCGCTCGCCACAGACCCAGCACGTTGGCGGTGTGCACCGTGCGCAGGGCAGCCTCCACCCGGAGGCGGACCCGCGTGCCGAGGTCGAACGGTGCATGCTCCCGGCGCTCGGCGGCGGCGAAGAGGGTCGCCACCCGCTCGGGACGACCGGCGGCGGCGAGCAGCGCGTCCGTGCCAGGCATCGACAGCACCACCTGGGGGGTCTGCTCGCGCGCAGGGACGCTCCCGTTCTCGACCAGGGCCATCCAGCCGCGCTGGGCGTGTGCGACGGTCTGGGTGAAGGGGGAGATCTTCTCCCGGGCTGGGGTCTGCACCCAGAGCACGCCGGCCACCCCGCGAGCGAGGAGCCGCTCCAGCTTGGAGCGCGGCGAGCCGTACACCGCGCTCGGGATGGGGGGGAAGAAGTCGGGGGTGGTTCCGAGCGGCGCGCCCAGCAGCACCATCGCCCACTTCCCGGTGAGGTCGAGGCCGGCGAGGTCATCCCAGCGGTACTCCGGGGCGACGATGCCGTGGCCGACGTAGACCACCGGCGCGGTCACGTCGGCCACCCCGTTCCCCAGAGGCGCCCGGGCGATGAAGTCACGCTCGAGCACCAGGGGCGCGGTGTCACCCCCCGGGGTGCCGACCTCCAGGCGCGCCTCGCGCGTCTTCCCGGCCCGGAGAATCATCGACTGGAACCAGCTGCCGTCGTCGCCGGCGGGCTCGAGCCCCATTCCCTTCAGCTGACTCGCCACGTAGGCGGCGGCGATGTCGAAGCCACGCTCGCCCGGTGCGCGTCCCTCGAGGAGATCGTCGGCGAGGAAGCGGATGTGCGCCGAGATGGCCTCGGGACGGATGCCGTCCACGGCGGCAGAGCCTCCGGGAGCGACGGCGTCGGGGCTGGAGGGAAGCGGCGGCGCGGCGGAGGTGGCGCAGCTGGCCAGCAGGAGCAACCACGGGGCACGAGCAACGAGGTTGGCGCGTCGGATCTGGACGGGCATCGGTCCGGCCGAGCCTAGCGTCCCGCGCGGGCGAGCGGGGCGTTGCCGCCGTCAGACGCCGGGCGGGCGCAGCGCGCGGCGGGGGACCTCGGCCTCGACGAAGATGCGGAGCAGCTCGCCGTCGAGCATGCCGCTCTTCGCCTCCTGGTGGAGGATGTCCAGCGCGGCGGGGTGGGGCACGGCCTTCTTGTACGGACGGTCGGCCGCGGTGAGCGCGTCGTACACGTCCGAGATGGCCATCATCTTCGACTGCACCGGGATGGTGTCGGCGGGGATCTTCCGCGGGTAGCCCGTTCCGTTCAGCCGCTCGTGGTGCGCGTAGGCGATCTCCGGCACGCGCTTCAGCGCGCGGGTCCAGGGGATCTGAGAGAGGAAGCGGAAGGTGTGGCTGACGTGGCTCTCGATCTCCAGCCGCTCCTCGGAGGAGAGCGAGCCGCGGGGGATGCTCAGCCGCTCCACCTCGCGAGCAAGGAGCAGCGGGTGCTCCGCCTCGCGCTCGTCGCGAAAGTGCTTCCGCCCCAGGTCGGCGAGGCGCTCGAAACCTCCCGAGGGGAGGATGGTCGGGCGGTTGCAGGCGAGGACGAACTCCAGTGTCTCGTCCAGCTCGCGCAGGTCGGTGGCGAGCCGCTCGGTCTCGTCCCGGTCGAGCGCCGCGTGCAGCTTTCCTTCCCGGGAGGCTTCCAGGCGCCGCTCCACGCTGCGCAGCTGCCGGTCCTTGCGGGCCAGGGCGAAGCGGGCCCGGAGCGCGTCCAGCTCCTGGGGGTAAAGCTTCTCGGCCTTCACCAGCACGTGCTCGCGAACGCCCACCTTTCCGAAGTCGTGGAGGAGCGACGCGTAGCGCATCTCCTGCACGTCCTGGAGGCCGAAGCGAACGCGGGCGTACGGCCCGGTGCCCTGGTGCTCGAGCGCCCCGGCCAAACCCACCGTGAGCGCGGCCACCCGGCCCGAGTGACCGGCGGTGGTCGGATCCCGCGACTCGATGGCCACCACCGAGGCGGAGACGAAGCCCTCGAAGAGGCGGTTGATCTCGTCGTGGAGCAGGGCGTTCTCGATCGCTCCCGCCGCCTGGCCGCCGAGGGCGAGCAGGAGCTCCGCGTCCTCGTCGGTGAACACGTCCAGGTGCTTGTTGAGCGCCTGGAGGACCCCGGTGACCTCTCCCTGCGCGTCGCGCATCGGGACGCAGAGGATGGTGTGGGTTCGGTAGCCGGTGGCGGCGTCGATGTCCCGGTTGAAGCGCGCGTCGGCGTAGGCCTCGGTGATGTTGATCACCTGTCCGGTCTCGGCGACCGAGCCGGCGATGCCCTTGCCCAGCTTGACCCGGATCTCGTGCGACGCCCCCTGGGCTACCTTGCTCCACAGCTCGCCGCGCTCGCGGTCGAGGATGAACAGGGTGCAGCGGTCGGCGTCGACCACCTTCGCCGCCTCGTAGATGATGAGCGGGAGGAGGAGGTCGAGGTCCCGTGCCGCGGCCATGGCCTTGGCCACGTCGAGGATGGAGGTGAGCTTGGAGACCCTGCCGGCCAGATCCTGCGGACTGTAGATGTCCGAGCTCACCGGAAGGACGCTACCCCAACGGACTGCCCGCGAAGGGGTCGGGTGGTCGCGATTTCAGTGACGCTCGCCGGCTCCGGCCAGGCGGGCCACCTTGGACATGAAGGAGGGGTCGAAGGGCTTCACGTCGTAGTCGTCCGCCCCCAGCTCCAGGCAGACGTGGCGGGTGAACTGGTCCTCGATCGCCGAGAGCACCAGGACCTTGATGTCCCGGGTGCGGGGGTCCTTCTTCAGCGCCGCCAGAAGGTCCCGGCCGTCCACGTGCTGCTTGAGGTCGAGGATGATGACCGCCGGCTGGTGCTTCGCGGCGAGCTCCAGAACCTGCTGGGACGTGGTGTCGGTGATGTAGGACAGGCCTGCGCGCCTGGCCTCGCGGGCCAGGGCGGCCACGACTCCGGGCTCGTCATCGGCGATCAGGATGGTGGGCTTCTCGGACATTGGACTCTCGCGTCAGGGATGGATCGCAAGATCCACACCGGGGCATACCTCCAGAGGTCGCGCGGGTTTGGGCCTGGGGGGCATGGGTCACCTCGGATGTGGGGGTCGGTCCCTGCGCGGTCATCCCTGACCTCAGCAAAGGTTGACCCTCAGGGGCCAAATCCGTTACGGAGTGCCTCCCTCGAAAGAGGGGTGTCGGCCTCGGGGAGTGGCTCAGCCTGGTAGAGCACTTGGTTCGGGACCAAGGGGTCGCAGGTTCGAATCCTGTCTCCCCGACACGTTGAAGGGGTCGGAGTCGCTCGGGTTTCTTCCGCGCGATTCCGGCCCCTTCGGCGTTTTCGGCGAAGTGGGTAACACGGGGGTCACACGGCCGACAGCAGCGCGCCGGCGTGGCGCTTCCGGGATCGGCATTCCCTCCAGCTTGAGCCGGTTCACTTCGGCGCGCAGGTAGTCGGTTTCCAGGTGCCCGTAGACGGCCTCGGTGAGCTTCGGATCTCGGTGCCGAAGCACTTTCTGCACGACGACGAGGGGAACACCCGAACGAAGAAGCAGTGTCGCCGTCGTGTGCCGGAGATCGTGGAAGCGGATTGGCCGAACGACCGGCTTCGGCCAGAGCTTCATCTGGCACCTGGGGCAGCAGCGGAGCGTCGGCTCCTGGCTCTCCTCGACTTGGCGGCACCCCCGGCGGCGGCAGACATGGCGCCAGAACCGGACGATGCCGGCACGTCCGAGCGCACGGCGAAGGATGCCCTCGAGGTCGACGTCCCGGCGGAACATGTCGCCGCCTGGCCCGGGAAAGACCAGGGCGCTCTCAGACGCCTCGAACGCGGCCTTTAGCCAGGGAACGAGGTCCTCGGCAATCGGGATCGCATCGGCGTGGCCGCCCTTGGTGGTGTCTCGCTCCCAGCTGCGGCGGACCAGGATTGCCTTCGCGCTCAGATCCACGTCTTCGCGCTGGAGCGCGAGCAGTTCGCCCTTCCGCATCGCCGTGTAGACCGCCGTCGCGTAGAGCGGCCGAAAGCGAGGGTCCAGCTGGTTCAGCATGCGCGGGACCTCCTCGGCGCGGAGAAAGTCCCCGCTGCGGCTGCCCGTCACGGACAGTGCGCGAACGCTGGCGACGGGGCTGCTCCCGGGCCACCGGCCGGTAGCGATGGCTGCGTTGAAGGCGCGCGAGAGAAAGCCGCGGAAATGGTTGACGCTCCGGGCGCTCAACCCCTCCTGCTTCTTCTGGTCCATGAACGCCTTGACGTCGACCGGCCGAAGCGCCCGGAGAGTGAGTCGAGAAAGATCCGCTTCGAGTAAGTGGACGCGGATGCTGATCTCGTTGGACGCGTGCGCAGCCTGGTGAGCGGAGTAGTGCTGGAGCCACCACTGCAGCAACTCTCCGACCGTTCCACCTCCGTCTCTCGGCGCCAGCGGCTCGAGGCCGTCGACCTGGCGGCGGGCTCGGAGCTCAAGCTCCTCGGCAAGCTCCTGGGCCTTGCGCCTGGTGTTGGGCGTAGCCTTTCGCGTGCGCCAATGGCCGGTCGCGTCCCTCCAGCGCGCCAACCAGTAGCCCCGCTCGTTGCGCACCGCTGATGCCATCTCAGCCGCTCTCCGCCACTTCGCCCGAAGGTCTCTGGAGCGATACCCTACCTCCCACAAGGCCCGGAGCGGCGAATCGACGCACCTGGGCTGGGTCGAAGCGGAGCAGGCCGCCCACGCGGAGCGACGGAAGCTCCCCGCTCCCTGCCTTGGCGTAAATCCAGGAACGGCTGACCTTCAGCGCGCGTGCCACCTCGCGCCAGGTCCAGAGTTCCCATTCCTCGGTCGAGCATCCCATCGGGACCTCCTGCCCTCCCCGGGGCGTCGCGTGCCTAGCGGAGCCGCCGGGGCCCGCCAGCCGGGCTCTTTTTCGCCCTTCCGGGCCCATCGCGTAGAGCCTCGAACCGGCGCAGGAGCAGCTCCTGGACGTAGCCCAGGATGTTGAGCTTCTTCGCCTTCATTTCGGCCTCGAGGACTTCGACGACGTACTGGGGGAGCCGGAAGCAGGTCCGGAGCTGGACGAGGACTTCCCGGACTGCCTCCGCGTTGTAAGACACACCGAGCGCCGGCTTGAGAACCTCCTGGACGAAGTAGAGGTCCTCGGAAGGGACCTTCACGTTCAGGGGCTGCAGCGCCTCGTCCTTGGGGAGCGGGGTTCTGCCCATGTTAACAATAGAATCTAAATAGGACTCAGTGCAACCCTCGATCGACAAGCAGAAGCCGCTCCTCATGCAGGCGACGGTGACCCGCGCCGGCGTTGCATCTCCGCCTGTGCCCGCTTCAAGAAGGCAAGCATCCCAGCGCGGGACGCGGGCTCCGGGACGAGCGGGAGTCGGCGCTGGCGAAGGGCCAGATTCGCCTGTTTGAGCGCCGCACTCGTCTCGAGAACGAAGGTCTTCACCGCGAGATGATCCACCTCCCCATAGAAGAGTGGGGTGCCAGGACGGGCGGCGGCCGAAGGCTCGCGGCTGGCCGTCGACGCTTGTGGAGGAGGAAGAAAACCCTTCAGGTACGCGTCTGCGCTGGGACGGCTGAGCGCTCGGGCCGAGACGCACTTTGCATTGCGACTCGAGCGAAAGGTCGCCACGACCGCCTCCGTCGATTGTTGGCGCGGGCCGCCCGGGACCAGGAACAGGACCTCACAGGGCCAGCCGTCGGGATATCTGACTTGGTAGTGAGAAAGACCAGCGCGACCATCCACCAGTCCACAGACGTAGTCGTCGTAGCGTTCGAGTTTCCGGAGCGTGGCCTGGTGCTTCTCCGGGCCTCGTGGCACGAGAGTGTGGGTGCCGGTCTCGCACTCGATGAAGAACCGCCTGCGGGCTGCAGGGATCTCGACAACCGCATCCGGGCGAACGACGCGCGTCCGCTCCTTGCCCGAGATGCTGCCTTCGCGCCAGGGAAGCTCCACCTGGTCCGTCACGTCCCAGAGAAAGGGGAGGTCACGTAGTTCAACGGAGGCTTGGAGGTAGGGGCGGACCATCTCCACGAAAAGGTCCGTCAGCAGGACGAAGTGCTCGGCGAAGGCAGCGCCCACGTCTGTTCGCGGCACTCTGAGCGGGCGGCGGAGCTGGGCGCCCGCAACCGCGTATCCCGCCGTCGTCAACGACCATAGCTGCTGTGGCTCGCCATCGAAGGCCCGGAACCCGAGCTGTCGGACCACGGGAGGGTTGAACGGCCGGACCTTGTACGCCGTGCCCTCGCCAGAGAGTCCACGCAGCCTGTACTGCATTGCTTTGGCAGTCGTAGCACCGAGACCGAGTCGGAGAATCTGCCGAACCGTCAAGTAGCGAGAGACCCCCAGCAGCGAAATGAGTTCTCGGTCCCTGGACCCGAGCCGACGTCCCGTGCCTCCCTGCGCTGACGCACTCTTCTCGCCGTCCCCGGGCTGTCCCTCGCCGCCGTTCGTCGCTGCCTCCACCCTTCCGGTGTTCGCGTCCTCTTCGCTTGCTCTCTCCATGGTCCGTCCTTCTTCATTCCCTCCACTTCCAGTGGTTACTCAGCTTGGATTTCACCCCCCACAACCCCGTCCAAAATTGCCTTAACCCCGAAGTTTCCCGACCTCGCTCCCTCGTCTTGGTTGTGGGAGCGGGGTCGGGAAACGCAGGGGTGGTTTGAGCGCTGCTCCCAGGACGGGGTGGTGGAGGGAGAAGTGCCGGAACTCACTGCCGAGCACGACAGCGAACCGCTCGCCGTTTGTTCGCCGAGTAGCCCGGAAGCTGGCCCGAACGAGTGGCCAAAGTTCGAGCCACTGTCCGGGCCAATTCGAGGGCTGCTTTCGGCCATCAAGAGCCCTTCCCGCAATTGATTGCGGGAGCCGGTTTCTTGCCTCGAAGGACCATCCATCGAGAGACCAGGTGTGAGAAAGGGGATCCAACCTGTGGCCGCTCGTCATCGTCGGCATCGGGCCGCCAAGATCGAGCGCCACCGCACTGCGCGGGTCGCGCTCGCTCATCGCTGCGACCGCAGTTAGTCATACGGAGTTCGCAGCCCTCCATCGAGTTCTATAAAGACTCTAGTTAGAGCTCTAATAGGAAGTCAACGTCAACGGCCGCGTCGCGCATGAGGGCTCGGATGCAAGGTCTGGACACGCGGACTCGAGCGGGAACCCACCGGACCCCGCCGTGGCGGCCACATCGCCGGCGCCCCGGAGCGCCGCGGCCAAGTCGTGGGCATTGCCCACGTCGACCACCGAGATGTCGACACCGCGCTTCCGCCAGCGCTCCCTTGCGCCCTCTCCCGGACCAGGACCCGGAGCTTGCGCTGCTGTTCGAGGAGCGTCCGGGCGACGACGGCTCCGACGGGGCCGGTGGCTCCGGCGACGACGGAGGCGGCCATGACTTACCTCCCCGCACGGCCCTTCTCACCGGCCCCGACCTGGGGCCGCGGTTCCTGACGGTCCCATGCGGTGAGCAGGTCGTACAGCTCCCGTAAGCTGGTTGGCTTGATGAGGTGCTGGTCGAAGCCAGCCTCCTTCAAACGAGCATCGTCGCGCTGGTAGCCCGTCACCGCGACGAGAAGCATCTTCCTCGTGCCGTGCTCCTCACGTAGCTTCCGGGCGATTTCATAGCCGTCCATGTCGGGCAGCCCGAGGTCGAGCAGAACGATGTCGGGCTCGAAGGTACGGACGGCCGCCAGGGCAGCCAGCCCGTCCTTGACCGCGAGTGCCTGGTGGCCCTCCGATTCGAAGAGCTGCGCCACGGTATCGCGGGTGTCCTTCTCGTCGTCCACCACCAGGATTTTGCGCTGTCGAGTCTCGGCCCGCTCCGACGTCGCCTGGCCTTGCTCACGTTGGAGGCGTTCCTTGGAGCGCTTCTCGAACACCCGGGGCAGGGTGACGGTGAATTGGCTGCCCTGCCCGAGCCCGGGGCTGGCGACGGCAACCTTTCCCCCGTGCATCTCCACCAGCTGCTTCACCAGCGGAAGGCCCAGCCCGAGACCGCCCTTCGCTCGGTCCAGCGTGCGCGGGGCCTGGGTGAACACTTCGAAGACGTGCGGAAGAAGCTCGGCGCTCATTCCGACCCCGTTGTCCCGGACGGCAACTTGCACCGTCTCCTCGTCGGACTCGATCGAGAGCGCAATCTGGCCGCCGGGATCGGTGTACTTGGCGGCATTGGTGAGGAGGTTTTCCACCACCTGGGTCAACCGAGCCGGGTCGCCCATCACCAGCGCCTCGTCGTCGAGCGAGAGGCTCAGGGTGTGCTTCTGCAGCTCGATCAGAGGCATCACCGACTCGACCGCTCCTCGAACCACATTTGCCAGGACGACGTGACCCTTGGTGATCTCCAGCTTTCCGGAGATGACCCGGGCGATGTCCAGCAGCTGGTCGAGCAAGGTGCTGATCCGCACCGTCTGCCGCGCCATCATTGCCTGGAGCTCTCCTCGGCGCACCTTGTCGTCGGACAACTTGCCGAGAAGATCGAGCCCGCTGGAAAGAGCAGAAAGGGGGTTTCTCAGCTCGTGACCGAGCATGGCCAGGAACTCGTTCTTCCGGCCAGCCGCCTCGGCGAGATCCGCGCTGTGCTGCCGCAGTGA
>RPRB01000052.1 GCA_003818285.1 Myxococcaceae bacterium | reverse complement strand
GGGATCGTGAACAGGCTGGCGCCGCGGCTGCCCGATCTCTCGGCGGCCGTGCCGTTCTACGGGGCCCAGCCCAAGCCCGAGGACGTGCCGCGGATCAAGGCACCGCTCCTCATCCACTACGCCGAGCAGGACGAGCGGATCAACGCCGGCGCCGCGGCCTACGAGGCCGCGCTCAAGGCGAACAAGGTGCGGTACCAGGTGTTCAGCTACCCCGGCACTCAGCACGGCTTCAACAACGACACGACGCCGCGGTATGACAAGGCGGCGGCCCAGCTCGCCTGGCAGCGGACGATCGACTTCCTGAAGAAGAACCTCGCCTGAGGAGCCCTCCCCCGGGCGCGGCTCTCGGGAGGCGCAGCTACTTTCCCGCGTCGCGGTGTGACTCGAGGTAGTGCTCGCGCAGGAGGTCCACGCCGAAATCCCGCTCCGCGTCCCGCCACACGGTGTGGACGTGGTTCGCGTCGTTCTGGGTGTTGTCGTACTCGAGCACGAAGCTGCGCCCCTGGATCCGGTAGTAGTGGCCCTGGCGCGGCTCGAGCCCACCCGACCAGGCGAAGCGGATGGTCGCCAGCCCCGCTCGCTCGATGCGCCCCCACTCCTCGGCGGCGACGTCCGCACGGTAGCGGTCGAGGTACACCTTGATCAGCCGGACCAGGAGCGCCTGCTGCAGCTCGCCGAGCTGGGCGTATCCGATCCCCTCCGGGCTGGTGAGCGTTCTTCCCGGTCCGTTGAGGATGTCGGCCGGCGCCCTCGAGGAGAGGAGCGCCACCTTGCGCTGACCCGCATCGAGCGACTTCACCAGCTCGCGGGCGAGGTCCTCCTCCGGCGCCAGGACCCGCTGCACCACGGCGCCTTCCTGCCGCCGCTCGTTCGGGTTGCTGCCGAAGAACGACGGCGTGACGGCCGGGACCGCGGTGACCGGTGAGGTGAAGTTCAGGGAGAGGTGATGTCCCTCGAACCGCCATCCCCAGGGCTGGCGAGCGCCGGGGTCGCCGAAGATGGTCAGATAGTAGAGCTCGGGGTCCCGCATCGGCCCGTCCGTCTCGGCCAGCACGGTCTCGAGCCCGATGATGGTCAGCGCCGTGTCGTGGCCCCGGCGGCTGAGACCCGTGGCCACCAGCCGCTCCGCCAGCTGCCGCTGTTCAGGCGACATGCTCTTGAACAGCAGTCCTTTCCTGGACCGGGGGACGAAGTGCCAGTTGGTGCGCTCGCGGTCGTCGAGCCGCAGCTGTGCCTGGCTCCGCTGCTCCGGCCGGAGCGAGGCGAGGAACCGGCTCGCGGCGGCCGACATCTCGGCGTCGGCCTGGGTCGGGGGCCTGGAGGAGGGGGCGGTCATCAGGATCGCGAAGCTGAGGGTCCAGGGTGTGAATACCTTCACCGGTCGGCACCAGCCTTCCTCGCCGGCAGTGTCAGTCGGCCATCGGTTCGGGATTCTCTCCTGGCAGCAGCGGCGGAAGGCCGTCGATGCGGCGAGCGGCGTCAGCTCCGGGACAGGCGCCGCGGCGGATGTCCGGATCCTGACCTGCCTTCGGTGATGCCCGGGGAGCCCCCCGCCCCGGCCGCGCGCCTGAACGGACCGCGGCTCCGGAGAAACTCCTCTTGTTCAAGTCGAGCAGACGTCGTCCGCAACCCCTCCCGGAATCCGAAGTCGACGTGCCTGTCACCGACGACTGGCGGATCACCCGGGCCTGGTTGCACGGCTTCCTCCAGCAGCTCCGGCTCGTTCTCGAGCGCGGAGCCGGCGGATAGACGAGGGATGGGAGCACGCCGCGCCCCGGCCGCGAAGACCCTTCACCGGGCGGGGAGCGTTGCGAGCTCGGCGACCATTCGGCGCCCGGGCTCCCGCTCGAGCCTCTCGTGCGCGTCCACGATGTCCGCAAAGGAGACCAGCTCGACGTCCACCGTGACTCCCGCGTTTGCGCACAGGTCGAGCATCTCCTGGGTCTGCTCCGGCCGGCACACCGTGACTGCCATGCCCGCCGTCTGCTCGCCCCACTCGACGGAGAGGCCGACGACCGGTGGGTAGAGGGGCTCGTCGCAGAGGAGGATCGAACCGGGGCGCCGGAGCAGCGACGCGACGTGCTGCCTTTGATCGGCGAGGTCCGAGGGTGGATCCACCTCGGCGCTCACCACCACGTCGAACCCGGACGCCCACGCCCGATCCCCACCCTCGATGGCAGCGAGGTGGGCCAGCTCCACCCGGTCCACTGCGGCACCGAGCGCCGCCGCCAGCTTCGATGCCAGGTCGGCGACCACCCCGTTGCCGAGGACCGCCACCCGATCTCCGGGCAGGGTCTTGCAGCCGCGGAACAGCGTGTAGAGGACCGACCCGGAGCAGAGCAGCGCCGGGACCTGCGCCGGGGCGAGACCGTCGCGGACACGGAACACGAATCGCTCGTCCACCACGGCGTGCGTCGCGTAGCCCCCGAGGCCCGGTTCCGAGGCCTCGTCGCATCCCGCGGCATGGCCGTCGCGGCATGCTTGGCACCTGCCGCAGGCCCTGGTGACCCATCCGGCTGCGGCGAGTTCACCGACCTCCAATCCACGAACTCGCCGACCCACCTCCACCACCCGGCCGACGATCTCGTGGCCAGGGACGACCGGATAGCGCCCTTCCGTCGAGCCGAGCCGGTCGAGATCGGCGTGGCAGAGCCCGCAGTACAGCACCTCGAGGAGCACGTCCCTCCGTCCGACCGGGCGGAGCTCCGAGGTGAACGGCACCGGCGCGCTTCGCGGCGAGAGAACGGCGAGAGCCGGGACCTTCATCTTTCCTCCGCCGACGGCCGGCGACCGGAGCCTCGCACATCGGACGTCTCGGTCTACGCCTTCACGGTGCCCTGACCCCGCTCGCGACCCTCGTCTCCCGCGGGCCCGGGTGTACTCTTCGCAGCAGCACCCGGGCCTCGGCTCTCCTCGGGACCCGGGTTCAGGCTCCCGTGCAGCTTCCTCCCGGTAGCGCCGAGCGAGTCGCCCGCCGAACCGCCGAGGCCGCCGGACCAGACGCTGACGAAGAGCAGCCCGGCCAGAAGCAGGCCGAGCGGGTGACAGTGGCGCCCCGCCAGGATGACGCTCGCGAGCTGGAGAAGGGGGCGCTTCATGACAGCGCCCTCGATTGCAGTCTTGAAGCCAGCGCAAGTCCGCGAAATGACTGCCAGTGCATCTGGAAATGCTGCGCCGCGTGCAACGCGGTGGCCGGGATCTGTGTCGCCGGGGGCTTCAATGGCCCTGCCGCCACGAACGCGGAAGTACCACCACGCGGAAAGCATCGAACCCCTTCCTTCCAACGGCGATGAGAGGGCGGCGGCCCGCGTACGAGCACGGGCGTTTGGCTGCCTTGTGCTGGCGGCCGCGCCGGCTTTGAACCAGAACCCCTCCACACCCTCCGGAGCTGACATGCGCATCCGCCCCTGGCCCCTGCTGCTGGTGCTCGCCGCCCTTCCGGCGCTCGCCGCGCCCATCCCTGACTGGGTCCGGGAGAGCGACGCCGCGGCCCAGCCCATGCTGAGGGTCATGGCCCAGTTCGCCCCCGAGGGCGCCCAGCGCCTCGGCGTGGAGGGGGTCGACGACAAGGTGCTGGACCTCGGCCCGACCTTCAGCGAGCGCTACCGGGCCGCGCTGGAAACCGCGGCAAGGGAGGTCCAGGCGAAGCTCCCGGCGACGCGGGAACCGAAGGTGCGCGAGGACATCCAGATCCTCATCGACAACGCCAATCGACAGATCGACGCCAGCAAGCTCGAGGACGCGCTGCTCCTCCCCTTCTTCACTCCGGCCCGCACCACGTTCGGTGGAATCTTCGCCCTCCTCGACCCCCGTATTCCGAAGGAGCGCCAGGCCGCGGCGCTGGTGCGGCTGCGGCGCTACACCGGCCTCGAGCCGGGGAGCACGCCCATCACCGAGCTCGCCAAGGCCCGGACCGTCGAGAAGCTCGGCGACAAGAAGCTCATCGGTCCCTTCCGGCCCGAGGTGGACCAGGCGCTCGCGGACAGCAAGCGGCTGGTGGCCGGCATCGGGGAGCTGTTCAAGAAGGCCGGGCTGACCGGGTACGAGCCGGCGCTGGCGAAGCTCGGGGAGCAGATGGCCGCCTACGACGCCTGGGTGACCGCGGAGATCCTCCCCCGGTGCCGTGCAGAGGCCCGCCTGCCTCCCGAGCTGTACGCGGTCTATCTCCGCAACTTCGGGGTGAATGCCTCGCCCGAGGCCGTGCTCCGCGCCGCGCTGATCTCCTTCTCCGAGATCCGCAACGAGATGAACGCCCTCGCGCCGCTGATCGCCAAGGCGCACAAGCTTCCGCCGAACAGCGATTACCGGGCGGTGCTCCGAGCGCTGAAGAAGAAGCAGCTCAGGAACGCCGACATCCTTCCGCTGTACACGCAGAGGCTGGCTGCACTGGAGGAGATCACCCGGCGCGAGCGTGTGGTCACCCTCCCCCAGCGAAAGGCCAGCATTCGCCTGGCCTCCGAGGCGGAATCGGCGATGTCGCCTGCGCCTCACATGGACGCGCCGCGCCTCATCGGGAACACCGGCGAGTACGGCGAGTTCGTCCTTCCGCTCGCCACCCCCGGAGCCGCGGGCCAGAAGGACCTCCGGACCGACGACTTCACCTTCGACGCGGCGACCTGGACCCTCACCGTGCACGAGGCAAGGCCGGGCCACGAGCTGCAGTTCACCCGGATGATCGAGAACGGGGTGTCCATCGCCCGGGCGGTCTTCGCCTTCAACAGCGCCAACGTCGAGGGATGGGCGCTGTACGCCGAGGCGGAGATGAAGCCGTACCTGCCGATCGACGGGCAGGTGGCCTCGTTGCAGCACCGGATGCTGCGCGCGGCACGGGCGTTCCTCGACCCCATGGTGAACCTCGGGCAGATCACCCCCGAAGTCGCACGGCGCGTGCTCATGGAGGACGTGGTCCTGTCCGAGGGCATGGCCAAGCAGGAGGTGGACCGCTACACCTTCCGGGCCCCGGGCCAGGCGACGTCCTACTTCGTGGGGTACCAGTCCATGCTCGAGACGCGGCAGCGGGCCGAGCTTGCGCTGAGTGGCCGTCTGGACCGCCAGCGGTTCCACGACTTCATCCTCGCCCAGGGCCTCCTGCCTCCGGACCTGCGGCTCCGGGCGGTGATGGAGGAGTTCGTCCCCTCGGAGAAGGCGCGAGCCGCGGCGAGCGGGCCGGCGACCAAGACCAAGGCGAACTGAGCTTCCGGCGCTGACGCGACCGGACGGTCAGGAACGGCCCGGCGCCGGCCGTGGAGCAGGCAGCGGCGTACGCGAGCCCTCGGACGGAAATCACCGGGGGACCGCTGCAGCCGGAGTGGCGCCTGGTACCGTTCATCCGACCGCTCCGAGGAAGTCTCCTTCCGGTAGCCTTCGTCCCCGCCGTGATGAGCTCGTTCTGGACCTGGATCCAGCCGTTCGTGCGCATCGCGCCGTGGATCGTCCTGTTCTCCGCGGCGGCGATCTTCCCGGTGCTCTTCTTCGTGACCGCCCCGTACGGGAGGCACTTCCGACCCGGCTGGGGACCGGCCCTGGGCTCTCGGCTCGGGTGGGTGGCGATGGAGTGGCCCTCGGTCGTCCTCTTCGCGGCGGTGTGGATCGCCAACCCACGGTTCGGCACGCCCATGGTCACGGTGCTGGGGGTGCTCTGGCTGCTCCACTACCTGCAGCGAACCCTCGTCTTCTCCCTGCTGCTCCGCGGCTCGGGGAAGCGGCAGGCGGTGCTCACCGTGGTGCTGGCCAACGTCTTCAACGCGCTGAACGCGACCGGCAACGCGGCGGCGCTCGTCGACCGGCCCTTCGATGCACCGTTCTTCGCCGGGGTGGTCCTCTTCGCAATGGGCCTGCTGCTCAACGTCCACTCCGATCACCTGCTTCGCCGGCTCCGGGGACCGGGCGAGGGCGGGTACAGGGTGCCCTTCGGGGGTGGCTTCGCCTACGTGAGCGCCCCGAACTACCTGGGCGAGATCATCGAGTGGGTGGGCTTCGCGCTCGCAGCCGGGACCCTGGCGGCGTGGGCCTCTGCCCTCTTCACCTTCGCCAACCTCGCGCCGCGCGCGCTCGCCAACCATCGCTGGTATCGCGAGCGGTTCGCGGATTATCCGTCGGACCGGCGGGCGCTCATTCCCTTTCTTTGGTGAGGAGGCGGATGCTGCGGCGCCGGATGCTGTCGATCGCGACCGTTCTGGGCCTGACCTACCTCGGCCTCGGCGCGCTCCTGTTCCTCCTGCAGCGGGCCCTGCTGTTCCCCGCTCCGCGAGAGGCGGCTGCCCTCGTCGGCAAGGGCGAGATTCTCCAGGTTCCCGGTGGAACGCCGATGCTCTGGCGACCGGCGCAGGGAACCGGCCCGGTCGTGGTGCACTTCCACGGAAACGGCGAACAGATCGCCTCCGAGGCGTGGCTCGGCGAGGAGCTCGCCCGTCGGGGCGTCTCCTTCGCGGCCGTGGAGTATCCCGGCTACCCCCGTGCCGCGGGTGTACCCTCCGAGGAAGGAATCGTGGCCGCGGCCGAGAAGGCGCTCCAGCACCTGACCACGACGATGGGAGTCTCTCCGGAGCGCGTGGTCCTGAGCGGGCAGTCACTCGGGACGGGGGTCGCGGTCGTGCTCGCGTCGAGAGGATGGGGCACGAGGACGGCGCTTCTTTCGCCATACACCTCGCTACCTGCCGTGGCGGCAAGCGGCATTCTTCGCCTGTTCCCGGTCCGGTTGCTCATGCACGATCGCTTCGACTCGGAGGCGCGCGCGCCCGGGATCCGCCACCCCGTCCTGGTGTTGCACGGCGATCGGGACGAGGTCATTCCCTTTCAGCTCGGCAAGGCGCTCGCCGAACGGTTCCCCCGAGCGCGCCTGGTCCGGATCGAAGGGGCGGGTCACAACGATCTCTGGGAGCACGCACCGACGGCGTCCGAGTACTACGCATTCGTTGCGCGGTGAGGCGTCTGCCCAGGCGGCTTGCAACGAGCGGCGCCCAGGAGTGTTGATCTCCTGCCGTGCACGCTCGCCCGCCGCCGACGATGAGCCTCCCGGCCATCCGGAGGCTCCCGCTCCCCGGGCGCGACTTCCTGGAGCTTCGTCGGGACGCGCTCGGCTTCTTCAGCCGGATTCGGCAGGAGCGCGGCGACCTCGCGCGCTTCCGGGTCCCCGGACGGCGGCTGGTGCTGCTCGGGAACCCCGACCACGTCCGTGACCTGCTCCTGACCCACGCCTCGAAGGTGGAGAAGGGGCCGGCGCTCCGGAGCACCCGGGTTCTGCTGGGAGACGGCCTGCTCACCAGCGAGGGGACGGTTCACCTGGAGCACCGCCGCCGGATCCAGCCCGCCTTCCACAGAAGCGAGCTGCTCCGGTACGTCCCGGGGATGGTCCGGCAGGCCCGCGCTTGCTCCGACGCGCTCCGGAACGGCGAGACCGTGGACCTGGCGCGGCTGATGATGCAGCTGACGCTGGGCATCGTGTCCGAGGCGCTCTTCGGGGCCGACCTGAGGGCGGAGGCCAGGCGCATCGGCGACGCGCTGACCGAGGCGCTGGGGGCGTTCCGCAGTCTCTCCCTCCCGCTCGGCGGATGGCTCCTGGCGCTGCCGCTCCCTCGCGCCCGCCGGTTCCGGGCGGCGCGCGCCGAGCTCGAAGCGGCCGTCGGCTCACTGGTCTCGCGGCATGGAGCCTCGGGCCCGGAGGACCTCCTGGGCAGGCTGCTCGACGCTCGCGAGGGTGGCCTGTTCGACGATCGAGCGGTGCGGGACGAGGTGATGACCCTGCTCCTCGCGGGACACGAGACGACGGCGCTCGCCCTCACCTGGGCGTTTCACCTGCTCGCCACCCATCCCGAGGTCGAGCGCGCGCTCCACGGCGAGCTGGACCACGTCCTCGCCGGGCGACTTCCCGCCGCGGAGGACCTCGACTCGCTGCCGATCACCCGCGGCGTGGTCGGCGAGTCGCTCCGTCTCTTCCCGCCAGCCTGGGTCCTCGGGCGCCGCCTCCTCGAGCCCTTGCCGCTCACCGGCGGAACGGTGCTCCCGGCTCGGACGGTCGCGGTCGTCTGCCCCTGGGTGCTGCACCGAGATGCGCGGTTCTGGCCGGAGCCGGAGCGGGTCGACCCCCGCCGCTGGACGCCCGAGGCCCGTGCCGCGCGTCACCGCCATGCCTTCATCGGGTTCGGAGCCGGCACGCGCGCCTGCGTCGGAGAGGGCTTCGCCTGGAACGAGGCGATTCTGGTGCTCGCGACGCTCGCCAGTCGCTGGCGCTTCCTGCCCGCCGGGCCCGGGCCGGTGGTCCCGGACCCGAGCGTCACCCTTCGCCCGCGGGGCGGACTCCCGGTCCGGGTGGAACCCAGGACCGGTCGGTCAGCACCGTGAGCGATCGGCGGCGCGCGAGCGGGTCCTGCGGAATCCGCGGCAAGCAGGCCGCTCCGACGGCCGCTGCCACCGCGGTCCCTCCGAGGACCAGGTTGGCCTTCCGCGCGGAGAGACGTCATCGGACGCCCCCCTCCAACGAGGTGTCCTCCAACGAGGTGTCTGGCACCACGAGGACGCACCCTGCATCCCTCGAAAGCCATGCTTGTCTGTCTGTATTTCATACAAGCTTTCGAGCCCTTGCCATGAAGGTCGTCCAGTGGACAGCTCGATCGGCCCACGATTCGGTTGCTGACGTGGGAGCGTGGAAGGGGGAAAACCACTCAGGCCATGCCACGCGTGCTCATCATCCAGGACGACCCAGCGGTGCTTGCCCTGATGCGTCATGGGCTGGTCCGCCGGGGGTACGAGGTGGACTCGGTCCGCTCCGCCCACGAGGCCATGGATCGGCTCAAGACCGAACGGCCCGACCTGGTGGTCTCCGACGTCCATCTCGAGGACGCCCGCGGTGACCTCCTGCTCGGGGCCGTCGAGGCCCACTTCCCGGACGTGGCCTGCCTCCTGGTGACCAGCGGACCTACCTCCCGCTCGTCCTTCGGAGGCATCAGCGTGCTCCGCAAGCCGTGGGACATCGTCCACTTCGTGGAGCGGGTCTGCAGCGAGCTGGACAAACGCGCCGCACGGAATGAGGCGGACACGCGCGACGGCTCGCTGGGCAGAGCCTCGGTCTCGTGAAACCGGAAGCTGCTACCAGCGGCCCACGGTCCTGAGCAGCCCGGTTCCGTCCCGGGCGGGGCTGGTGCACGGGCGGGCCTCCGTCCACGCGCACCTGCTCTCGCCGACGGTCGGAGCGCGGTGCATGACGAAGGCGGACCGGGTCCCGTAACCCACCGCATCGGCGTGCACGCACGTGCCGGCGCGCGGCTCGGGTCCGTGAACCGAGAGGAGCGCGAGCCAGCCCTCGAGATCGACCAGCTCGCCCGGACCGACCTGGTCCTGCACCATGCCCCGGCGCGTCCCGTCGTCCCCGGCTCCGAGGCTCTGCTCGGTGAGCACGTGCACACCCGCCCCGAGCCGCTCCTGCCGGAGGCTGGTCCCGTCGCTCCAGGTCAGTCCGGCGAACCTCGCGTCGGCGTAGGCGAGGTGGAAGGCGTTGTAGGCTGCCGGATCGAGCCCCGCGACCCGGCGGTGAAGGCTCGCCGCATCGGGCGATTCCAGCGCCTCGACCACCAGGAGCCCACGCGAGCGCCGGGACGGATCACGCGGTCCGGACGAGCGGTTGGTGACCCCCACGAAGAGCCCGCCCGCGTTCACCCCGAGCCAGGTGCCCCCGGCCTGGAGGTCTCGCGGGGCGAGCCAGCGGCCATCGGGCGACGGCATCGGCGGCGCGGCCGGCCGGGCGAGGAACTCGTCGCGGTTGGCGGCGACCTGGAGAACTCCCCCGGGCGGTGGGACGACGAGAACCAGCGTGCACATGGCGACGCGAGAAGTCTGCTCGTCCTTCCCCGCCCGCGCCACGAAAGCGAGCGATCCCGTCGCTACTTCATCGCGGTCAGCACGAGGACCAGCTGCCCGTTCTCGTGTGGACCGGCCTGGAGGAACGCCGAGGCGTCCGTCCCCAGCTCGACCGTGCTGTGCAGTGGGGGGACGCTCACCGCGACCTGCGGCCGCGGGTGGTCACCGGGCTGGAGGGTGAGGGTCGCCTTCTTCCCCGGCAACGCCACGTCGGTTGCCTTCCCGGGAGTGAGGCTCACTGTCTGCTCGGAGAGGCGACGGTAGGTGGTGAAGCGCAGCCCGGCCTTCTCGAAGTCCTGGCGCATCTTCTCCAGGCCAGGGTCCACCTGGGGCGCGCCGGTCGAGGCGTGCACCACCTGGACCTGCACCTTGACCGGCGAGGCCGCGAGCAGGACCGCCGCGCCGAGCGAGAGCGCCGACGTGAGCGCGATCACAGCTCCCCCGCGCGTGGCCTCTGCTGCGCGGGGACCGGCGCCTGAACGCCCGGCTTGTCGGGCGGGAGCGCGGTGGGGCGATGGTTGCCCGAGGCATCCGGCGTGTCGACCAGCCAGATGATGGCGTCACCGGTCTCGGTCTTGAGCACCACCGGCTGCAGCTGGTTCGGGCTGCTGTCCGCGGAGGCCGACTGCACCACCACGCCCGCCGCGGTCGGGCCCGCCGGAACGACCGGACGGAAGGCGAAGAACGCCGCGGCAGCCAGGGCGACCATGCCGCCCACCGGGAGCCACGGCCGCCGCCAGGCCTCCCGGAGCCGATCCGCGAGGCCCGGCCGACGCGCGACCCGAGCCATCACCTGATCCGTCAGCCGCGAGAAGTCGACCTTCGTCACCTCGGCCTCGGACAGTGCCCGCACCGCCGAGCCGAGGCCGCGCATCGACCGTTCGACCTCCCGCAGCCGGGGGTCGGCGACGAGGGCGCGCTCCACCGTCTCGCGGTCGGCGGCGGTGAGCTCACCGTCGACGTAGGCGGAGAGCAGCTGGAGAGTTGCGGGGTTCAGCGACATGACGACCGGCCCTTCCGGCGTCGGACGCAAGCACCCTGGCTCATATTCTGGCCATTCTGCATCAGTCTTCCTCGCCTTCCGCGGGCAGGGGGATCCCCAGCGACTCCGACAGCAACTTCTGCACCTTGGCCCGGGCATGGAAGAGCCGGGACATGACTGTTCCCTTAGGAATTTCCAGGACTTGAGCGAGCTCCTCGTAGCTCAGACCGTCCAGCTCCCGGAGCAGCAGGATGGCGCGATGCTTCTCGGGGATCTGCTCCAGGGCCTCCTGGATCTTCTCCCCGAGCTCGCGCCGGAGGACCGACTTCTCGGGGTTGCTCCCGAGCTGGGAGGAGACGGCGCCCAGGTTGGCCTCGGCGAGGTCATGGCCGACGCGCTCGTCGAACTCCACGGCCTCGGCCCGCATCGCGCCCCGCCTGCGGATGACGTCGATGCAGACATTGACCGTGATGCGGTAGAGCCAGGTGTAGAAGGTCGCGTCGGCCTTGAACGTGTCCAGGGACCTGTGGACCTTCACGAAGGCCTCCTGGACCACGTCCATGGCCTCCTCGCGATCCTTCACCATGCCGAGCGCGACCGCGTAGACCTTCTTCTGGTAGCGCTCGACCAGGGTCCGGAAGGCACGCTCGTCGCCGGAGCGGGCGCGCTGGACCAGACTGTGGTCGTCGGTGGGCACCGGGATGGGGAAGCCTAACAGGCCGGGAGACGGAGTGTTTCGTCGATCAGACCCACGTTCGCGGGTTCCGGAGGACTGCCACCAGCTTCGCCTCCTCACTCCCCGGCTCGGGCTGCACGTCGTACCCCCACGCGACCTCGGGGGGCATCGAGACGAGGATGCTCTCGGTCCGCCCCCGGGTCTGCAGTCCGAAGACGGTGCCCCGGTCGTAGACGAGGTTGAACTCCACGTAGCGCCCGCGCCGGACCAGCTGCCAGCGGCGGTCCGCGGCCGAGTACGGCAGGGCGCGCCGGCGCTGCACGATGGGCAAGTAGGCGGGCAGGAAGGCCCGTCCGCAGTCCCGGACGAAGGCGAACTCCTGCTCCAGCGGGCGGCCGGTGTTCTCGAAGAAGATGCCGCCGACCCCACGCGCCTCGTCGCGGTGGACGATCCAGAAGTAGCGATCGCAATCGACCTTGTAACGGGCGTAGCTGCCGGGCTCGTGCTTCTCGCAGACCTCGCGAAGGACCCGGTGAAAGTGGACCGCGTCCTCCTCGTAGAGGTAGTGCGGGGTCAGGTCGGCGCCGCCGCCGAACCAGGCCTTCCCTCCCTGCTCGATGAAACGCCAGTTGGCGTGCACCGTGGGCACGCGCGGGTTGCGCGGATGCAGGATGAGGCTCAGCCCGGCGGCGAAGAAGCGGCGCCCCTCGCCCTGGAGCCTCTTCGCGAACTGCTCCTCCAGCTCACCCCAGACCGCGGACACGTTGATCCCGGCCTTCTCGAACACCGCGCCGCCCTCGAGCACCCGGGTCCGACCGCCGCCGCCGCCGGGCCGCTCCCAGACGTCCTCGCGGAACGCGGCCCCGCCGTCCTCGGCCTCGACCGCCGAGCAGATGGCGCGCTGCAGCTCCTCGACGTACTCCGTCATCCGACGGCCGAGGTCCCCCACCGTCTCCGGGGCGCCGGGGCGCATCAGTGCACCGGGAGGCTCGGATCGCCGGCGTCGATGACGCCGTACTTGGCCTCGTACTTCTGAAGGTTGTCCACCATTGCCGCGACGAGACGCTTCATGTGGCGTGGGCTGGTGATGATCCGCGACTTCACTCGGGCCTTCGGCTGCTGGGGCTGCACATAGATGCAGTCCAGGGTGAACTCGGAATCGGTGTGGTTCACCAGGGCCATGTTCACGTAGACCCCGTCGGCGACCGCGTCGTCGATGTGGATCTGGAGCGCGGTCTCGGGCAGCTTTGGGTCAGCCATGGAGAGCCTGCATACCGCCCCTGCCGCGCGGGTGGCCAGAGGCGGGGCGGTTCCGACCGACGTCAGGCTCGACGAGGAAAAGACCGCTCCGTTCGAGCTACCGGGAGACCGTGGCGTGTGCCTGGTCATCCACGGCTTCACCGGGACCCCCTGGGACGTACGTCCGCTGGGGGAGGCACTCTCGCGCGCGGGGATCGCCGTTCACGGCCCCCGGCTGCCGGGGCACGGAACGACGCCGGCGGCGATGCTCGATGCCCGCGCACCGGACTGGCTCCTCGCCTGTGACGACGCACTGGCGCGGCTCCCCGGGCGGCGCGTGGCGGTGGCCGGCCTGTCGATGGGCGCGCTCCTGGCGCTGGTCCTCGCCGCGCGGCACCCCGGCCGGGTGGCGGGGGTCGCGGCGCTCGCGCCGGCGGTGCGCTTCCGTGACCGGACGCTGAACTCGCTCCGCGCGGTCCGGGCGGCGGTTCCGTTGCTGGAGTGGCTCCGGCCCTGGGTGCTGAAGGATGCGACGGATCTCCTGGACGAGGGCGCGCGAGCCGAGGCGCCGGTGCTTCGCGCGTGGCCCTCGGCCCGGCTGAGAGACCTCTGGGAGATACAGGATCTGGCCTGGGGCTCGGCGGCGCGGGTCACCTGCCCGGTCCTGGTGCTGGTGGCCGCCCAGGACCACGTGGTGGACGAGGCCGGGGCCGCGTCGCTGGTGCGGCGACTCGAGAAATCCCCCTCGGTGCGTTACGTCCGCATCGAGGACAGCGCGCACATCCTCCCGAGGGACCGGAACCGCGAGCTGGTCGCCGCGGAGGTCACCGGATTCGTCGAGCGCACGCTGGGTCCTGCCGCGGTGCGCTGAACCCGCCAGGGCGAGGGTGGCGGCCCGCCATCGCTCGTCCGTGCGCCCAACGACACGGGCGATCCGCTACCCTGCCGGGCCCCATGGCCAAGCGGCGCTATCTCCTCGCAATCGATCAGGGCACGACCGGCACGCACGTCCTCATCGTCGACGACAAGCTGGAGGTGGTCGGCGAGGCATACCGCGAGTTCACCCAGCACTTTCCCCGCGCCGGCTGGGTGGAGCACGACCTCCGGGAGATCTGGAAGACGGTCGAGCGGTGCTGCAAGAAGGGCCTTGCCGACGCGGACATCCGCCCCGACATGGTGACCGCCATCGGCATCACCAACCAGCGGGAGACGACGGCGGTGTGGAACCGGGCCACGGGGGAGCCCCTGGCCCGGGCCATCGTCTGGCAGGACCGCCGGACGACAGAGATGTGCGCCGAGCTGAAGGAGCGCGGCGAGGAGGCACGGGTCCGAGAGACGACCGGGCTGGTGCTCGACCCCTACTTCAGCGCCACGAAGCTCCGCTGGATGCTGGATCACGTCGACGGGCTGCGTGCTCAGGCCGAGGCGGGGAAGGTGTATTTCGGGACCATCGACTCCTGGCTGGTGTACCGGCTCACCGGGGGGGCACGGCACGTCACCGACGCCTCGAACGCCAGCAGGACGCTCCTCTACGACCTGAAAGGCCACGGCTGGAGCGAGCACATGCTGGAGCTGTTCGGCATCCCGCCCCAGGTGCTCCCGGAGATCCGCAGCTGCGCCGAGTTGTACGGCACGACCAAGGGAATGGACGCGCTCCCCGACGGCATCCCCGTCTCCGGGATGGCCGGGGATCAGCAGGCCGCGCTCTTCGGACAGGCGTGCTTCCGTCCCGGCGAGTCGAAGTGCACGTACGGCACCGGGAGCTTCCTCCTGATGAACACCGGGGTCGAGCCCGTGGCTTCGAAGACGGGGCTGCTGACCACGGTGGCCTGGCAGCTGGGCAACACGGTCACCTACGCGCTGGAGGGCTCGAGCTTCGTCGCTGGCGCGGCGGTGCAGTGGCTGCGCGACGGGCTGCAGGCGATCAAGAAGTCGGCCCAGGTGGAGAAGCTCGCCCGGAGCGTGGAGGACTCGGGCGACGTGGTCTTCGTCCCCGCCCTGGCGGGGCTGGGGGCACCGCACTGGAGGCCGGACGCGCGGGGGCTCCTGATGGGTCTCGACCGCTCGAGCAACCTCGGGCACGTGGCGCGCGCGGTGCTGGAGGGCATCGCGCTGCAGACCTACGAGCTCGCCCAGGCGATGACCCAGGATTCGGGGCAGCCCATCCCGGTGCTCAAGGTGGACGGCGGCGCGAGTGCCAACGACCTCCTGATGCAGTACCAGGCGGACATCCTCGGCGTTCCGGTGGTGCGTCCGAGGAACCTCCAGACCACGGCCGCCGGCGCGGCGTTCCTGGCCGGCATCGGGGCGGGTGTCTGGACCGATCCCGAGGAGATTCGCGGGTCGTGGCGGGCGGCGAAGACCTTCAAGCCGAAGATGGACGACGGTGCACGGGCGCGTGCCCTGGCCAAGTGGAAGCGGGCGGTGGAACGGGCGTAGAGAGCCGGCCATGGCACGCGATCGGACGAAGCTGGGCGATGCGGAGGTGCAGGGCTGGCTGAAGGCGCACCCGGGCTGGGCGCTCGAGGGGGGGATGATCCGCCGGACCTTCGCCTTCAAGGACTTCCGGGGGTCGATGGCCTTCGTGAACCGGGTAGCGGACGCGGCGGAGGCAGCGGACCACCATCCGGACATCGACATCCGCTACTCGAAGGTGACGCTCGCGCTGGTGACGCACGACGCGGGCGGGTTGACCTATCGCGACACGAAGCTCGCCGAGGAAGCGGACGCACTCGCCGCGACATGAAAGTTAGCGCGGCGCGCGGGTCAACGTGCGCCACCTGCTGCGCGAGCACGGCCTGACGGACTGCCTGGAGGCGGATGGCGGCCAGCGCGGGCGGTGCGGGTCATCGTCGAGGATCGGCCGGAGCTGCTCTTTCTCGACGTGGACATCCGGAGGTCGACGGGTTCGAGGTCATCCGGAGGGTCGGGCTGGAGAGGATGCCGGAGGTCGTCTTCCTCACGGCGTGGCGACCATCACCAAGCCAGGGGGCAGACCTCCGGTGGTGCGGACGTTCAACGTTCACGTGGTCCTCGGGGACCACGCCGACTGAGACCGAGACGAACGCCGTGGGACAGGAACCCGTCGAGCCGGTCACCCTGGCTGCGCGGTGACCTTCGGCCGACGTCCCGTCCACGGCGCCGCCTGCTCGAGCTGGGCCGCGAGCTGGAACAGCGTCGCCTCGTCCGCGAACCGTCCGACGAACTGGACCCCGATGGGCAGCCCATCCGCCTCGCCGAGCGGGACCGACATCGCCGGCAGCCCGGAGAAGTTCGCCAGCGGCGTGAAGGGCACGAAGTCGAACACCCGGTCCACCGCGGCGTCGATCCCCCCACCGAGCTTGAGGAGCAGCGACGACGAGGTCGCAGCGGCGATCGCCTGGACGCGCTTCTCCAGTCCCTTCGGCAACAGCTCGCCGATTCCTGGCGGCGGATGGGCGAGCGTGGGGGTCAAGAGAACGTCGTAGGTCTCCAGGAACGCCGACACCTGGCGAGTCACATCCCGCAGCAGCGCCATCGAGGTTGCGAAGTCCGCGGCGCTCACCTCCCGGGCGAGCAGCGCCACCAGCCAGGTCGCGTCCTCGAAGTCCCGCGCACGCGCCTTCTTCTTCATCAGCTGCTCCGCTCGGCGGATGTCCGCGGCGAGCTCGGAGACCACGATGGTGAAGAACGCCTTCGCCAGCTCACGGGGGTGGAGCTCCGGCGCCGCCTCCTCGACGACGTGACCCAGCGACTCGCAGAGCCGGCCGGCCGCCAGGGCCGCCTCCGCACACCGTGGGTCGACCCGCGCGGGCAGATGCGGCGTCACCGACAGCGCGATGCGCAGCCTCCTCGGGGGCCGGCGCACCTCTTCGAGGTACGGTCGCTCGGGCGGAGGGGCGTGGTACAGGGCGCCGGGCTCGGGACCCTGCGCAACGTCCAGCGCCCCAGCGCTGTCCCGCACGGTCCGGCTCACCACGTGGTCGCAGACGAAGCCGTGCCAGATCTCCTGGTAGTCCGGGCCCACGGGCATGCGGCCCCGCGAGGGCTTCAGCCCGAAGAGGTTACAGCACGACGCCGGAATGCGGATGGACCCGCCCCCGTCGTTGGCGTGGGCCAGGGGGAGCGCGCCCGAGGCGACGAGCGCCGCCGCGCCACCGCTCGAGCCACCGGGCGTTCGCGCCGGGTCGTATGGATTGCGCGTGGGGCCGTGCAGCTCGGGCTCGGTGAACGGCAGGAGACCCAGCTCGGGGGCGTTGGAGGTCGCGACGAACACCAGCCCCGCCTTTCGGTAGCGTGAGACGAGCGTGCTGTCGCGCGCTGCGACGTGCCCGCGGAAGAAGCGGCTCCCGCCGTCGATCGGCACCCCGGCGATGGGCGCGAGCAGATTCTTGGTCGCGAAGGGCACGCCGCGGAACGGACCCTCGGGGATGCTGCCGCCGGTCGCGTCCCGGGCCCGGTCGAAGAGCCGCTCCACCACGGCGTTCAGCTGTGGGTCGACGCGCTCGATGCAGGCGATCGCCTCGTCGACGAGCTCGCGCGGGCTGACCTCGCGCCGCCGGACCAGCTCGGCCATCGCGACCGCATCGAGACGTCCGTACTCGGCGAATCCCATCGGCCCGCCGACCCTAGCGGCGGAGCGGGCTAGAAGCGAACGGAGAGGGTCACGCCCGCACCGTCCTTCTCCAGACCCGGAGCGACGCGGACGTCGACGGCGCGCGGCTGGGCCGAGAGGCGCTGCCAGAGCTCTCGATTGTAGGCCTCGGCCAGCTGACGCTTTCCGACCGTCCCCACCGGGTCGGGATCGATGCCGGCTCCGGCAATGAGCACCCCACCGCCCGCGACGATCCCTCCCACCGCGAGCCACCCGATCGCGGGGTCGACCGGCGTCGGTGCCGTACACGTCGGGAGCGAGAAGCTGCCCGGGGTGATCGGGGTGCAGGTCGTGGTCTGGCTGCTGGCCAGAAGCGTCGCCGTGATCAGACCCGCGAGAAGGACCAGCCCTCCGCCGACGATCAGGCCGGTCTTGAGAGCGGCGCGGTCCTCGTACTGCTTCACGAGATCCGAGCGGCCCACCGCCCGGTAAGAGTCCACGCCCACCAGCCGCTTCTTGTACTTGCCCTGGTACGGGGAGCTCCACTGGACGGTTCCCGTGACTCTGCCGTCCTCGGTCACGACACCGCCGAAGTCATCGAACCCGATGGCCTGCTCGTCGTATTGCTCCTGAGCATCCGCGCTCGGGACGTCGACGGGCGGAGGTGGAAGCGCGCTGTCGGTCGGAAGGAGATCCGATTCGGGAGGAGGAGCCTCGCCAGGAGGGAGGCCCTGTGCCTGAACTCTCCCGGTGAGAAGGATGCCAACCAGGAACAGACCGCGGGCACGAGAAGCGTTCATCGGAGCCTCCGAGGCAGTGCCGGCCCGCGCGATCCCACACCGGAGTTGCAGATCAGGTTAGCGACGACCGGTGAGAGCGCAGCGACGGCACCGGTGCGCTCGAACAGTCACCCCTCGCGAGACCCGGAGCGCCGCACAGATCGATCCGGATGGACACGTGCAACCGGGCGAGCGGACTCCGGGTAGGACCTCGACGACCAGCACAGATGCCCCCGAAGCTCGGAAGCACGGGGCAACGAGGCAAGCGCGGCGGTTCTTCCGGGAGCAACGAGAGGAGTGCCGCACCGGCAAACCCGGGCGGCCTTTGCCTGGAGAGGTCGCATGACCGCCGTGAGCCCCGAAACCGTGTCCAAGCAGAGCCTCGAGCCGCGCCTGGAGGTTCTGGCCCGCCGCCTGACCGCCCTGCTGGTACGGATTCGCAGCACGGCGGGCGAGGACTTCCAGGCCACGATGGCTCGGGCGATCGACGAGGCCTTCGCGGGCATCGCGCGCGAGTACCGGCGCTGACCGGGTCCCTCGCGCCTCCAGCCGGGCGACCCGTGGCTGCTGGCCCGCCGTCCTGCGGGTGACCTGCCGCCGGAGGCGTCTTTCCTTCCAGCACCGCCCGGGGTGGCACGCCCGCTGCTTCGCGCGGCCGGCATGATCCGACGCTACGTCGTGCTGGGAGTGGTCTGGGTCGGCTGCACCGCCGCCTGGATGCTGCTCGGGGCCACGCTGCTCGTGCGCTCGGGCGAGACGTCCTCCGCCCTGGTCAACGAGGTCCACCAGCTCTGGGGTCCTCCGCTGGATCAGGCCGCCCCGTCCGCGCAGTACACCGAGCAGCGCCCCCGCGAGGAGCGGCGGACCGTCTACGACGCGAGCGGGCGCCCCCACGAGACCACCGTGCAGAAGATGGAGGACGTCTCGATCCCGCTCCCGCTGGTCTCCACCCGGGCGCGGGTCTCGCTCGCGCTCGAGCACCGGCAGACGGGGCTCCTCTGGTTCCCGACCTACGCGGCCGATTTCGAGGGGCGCTACGTCGTGCTGAACGATACCCCGGTGACGCGGGCAGTGACGGTGAGCTTCCCGCTTCCGGCCCGGGGTCCCATCTACGACGGCTTCGAGGTGCTGGACGAGAAGGGGCAAGCCCTCGGCGCCGAGGTGGACGGCGGCTCGGCGCACTGGATGGTCTCCCTCGGTCCGTCGACGCGCCACACCTTCCAGGTCCGGTATCGGACGCGCGGGACGTCGTCGTGGAGCTATCGGCCGGCGGCCACCGGAGGCTCGGTGATCCGCGACTTCGCGCTCGAGATCCGGAGCACCGCGCGCGGCATTGACTTCTCGCCGGGCAGCATCTCGCCCAGTAGCGTCGGAGCCGACGGTGCCGGCTGGCGCGGGACGTGGGAGTTCCGGACCCTGGTCGGAAGCGCGCCGATCTCTCTGGAGCTTCCGCAGAAGACGAACCCCGGGCCGCTCGCCGCCCGGATCACCTTCTTCGCCCCGGTGGCGCTGCTCTTCTACTTCTTCGTGGTCGGCCTGCTCGCGGAGGGCCGTGGGCACCGCCTGCACCCCTTGAGCTGGTTCCTCATCGGATGCGCCTTCTTCGCCGATCACCTGCTCTTCGCGTACCTCGCGGACCACGTGCCGCTGTGGCTGGCGCTGGCCCTGTCCAGCGCGGTGTCCATCCTGCTCGCGGTCACCTACGCGCAGTGGCTCGTCGGCTGGCGGTTCGCGCTCCGGGAGATGGGGCTCGCCCAGCTGGTGTACCTGGTGGGCTTCTCGCTGACCTTCCTGCTGAAGGGGTTCACCGGCCTGAGCATCACCGTCGGCGCGATCCTCACGCTGTTCATGATGATGCAGGTGACCGGGCGACGGCTCCGGGCCGACGTGCCGCGCGCCGAGCTGGTGGCCTGAGCGGGATACACTGGCCGGCGTGCCGGTGGATCCGCTGGGCTTCTGGGGCATTCCCACCGCGAGCATCGACTGGTGCGAGCAGAACTATGCCGTCACCCCCTGGGTGGCGGAGATCTGGAACACGACCTCCAGCCTGGCGATGGTCGTGGCGGGGCTGGTGGGGCTCTCGATGCGCCGGTTCGCGCGGGAGATCCGCGTCGCCTTCGGGTTGCTGGTCCTGGTGGGCATGGGAAGCATCGCCTTCCACGGGACGCTGCGCTTCGAGCTGCAGATGCTCGACGAGCTGCCGATGCTCTACCTGGTCACCTGGTTGGTGTGGTTGCTGGTCGAGACCGGGCCGGCCCGACGGCTGGGCTCCTGGTTTCCGGCGGCGCTGCTCGGGTACGTGGTGCTGGCCACCGCCGGCGCGACGCTCAACCGGGGCGACGCGCAGTTCCTGGCGTTCCATGTGAGCTTCGGGGCGCTGGAGATCTTCTGTCTCGGGCGCGTGACGTGGCTGGCCCTGCGTCCGGAGAACCGGCCGGTCCGGACCTGGTTCGCCCTCGGGCTCGCGGCCTATGCGACAGGCATCGTGATCTGGTTCGTGGACCTCAAGGCTTGTCGCTGGGTGAGCGTCACCCTCCCCGCCCACGGCATCCCCAATCCGCAGCTGCACGCGTGGTGGCACGTGCTGGTATCGCTCGGCTTCTTCCTGCTCCTGTCGGTGGTCTCCTTCGACCGACTCCGGCGGCGGAGGGCCGTGAGCCCGGCACTCCTTGCGTCCCGGTCGCCGGCATGAGCTGCCTGGTGCCGATGGCGCCCACCACCGGCGCGCCGGCCACCAGCAAGGCGAGGACCCCGGCGTGCGGGACACGGGCGCAGGCGGCGTTCCGCAAAGCACGTGCCGCCGGCGTGGGGGTCAACACGCCGGCGGCACGGCCGATCCCCGGGTGAGCGTCTCGGTCTACTTGCCTCCGAGTAGCCCCCGGAGGAGATCGCTGGCCTTCTGCACCTGATCGTTCGGCGGGTTCTGGGCCGCGGCGGGCGTGACACCGGGCGGGTTCTGCCCGACTGCGGGCATGACACCCGCTCCGGCGGCAGGGAGGTGCACGGCGTGCTCCCGGACCTTCTGCCATTGCTGTCCGTTGGGGAGCGCCTTCAGCTCGACCAGGACGGTGTCCAGGGTGAAGCTCTTGCCAGCGGGCTTCGATCCTGCCTCGAACCGCGTGAGCACCATCTGCGCATCGCGGGTGGCGTTCGGGGCGACCTGGAACTGGGGCTCGATGCGTGCGCCGTCCACCACTCCGATGCCCGCGGCGCTTCCGTCGTGCGTCCCCGGACGCCCCCACGCATAGCTGTTCCCCTTCTCGTCCACGGCAGCGTTCGTCCCTGCCTTGTAGGCGAGCACGAGGGGTTGCCCGGTGTGGTTCTTCACCCGTAACGCGAAGCGCACCACCTGGTTCTTCCCGCTCACCGCGGCCGAGGTCTGACTCACGGTGACGCTGAACGAGCCCGCGTCATGGCAGCTGGTGCCCGCGGCGCAGTGAGCGCCTCCCGCCGCCGCCGGAATGCCGAACGGGGAGGCGACGCCGGTCTGTGCGGGCGGCGCGCTGGCCGGAGCCGCCGGGGTGTCCGTTGTCGCCGGCGCCGGGCCGGGCGTGGGTGCCGAGCCGCCGGCGGGCGCGGCTCCGGACGCCTGCGCGACACCCGGACCGGCCGAGCGCGCCCCATCGACGAGCCCGACGACCTGCAGCGGGTACTCGGGCCCGAGCGTGGTCTGTCCGTTCCCGACCGGGACGATCTCCCGGACCGTCAGGTCGAGGTCGAAGGTGTTCCCGAAGATGGCCTGGCCACTCCACACCAGTGTGAACCGCGCATCCGCCGTCTGACCCGGGGAGACGACGAACTTGTCGTCGGCGCGCTGGGCGATGAGGCCGATGCCGCGCACGTCCGAGTCCTTGACCACATAGCGATTGCCCCGATCATCGGTCGCTCCGCCCGAGCCGAGGACGTAGCCGAGCACCAGCGGGCGATTGAGCTTGTTGCGGAAGCGGAGGGTCGTGGTCAGCACCTTCCACGCGCCCTGGAGGCTGGTGCGGAACTCGACGACCGACATCGCGAAGCCGCCCACCTCGGTGCACGAGGCGTCTCCTCCGCAGACTGACGCGGTCGCAGCCGGAGCGCTCGGGCCGCCACCAGCCGGGGGACTGAGGGTGCGCGCCTTGGAGAGCACCGACGCGCTCACCCGACCCGGGCAGAGCACCTCCCACTGCTGCGAGAGGGCCAGACCACCGCTGGCGGTATCCCGGCCCACGACCCCGTCGGGGCCCTTCCAGCGGGTACGACCGGCACCGACGTCCGAGTTGTCCCAGAGACCGTCGAGCACGTACGACTTCCCGTCGAGCGGCTCGAGCCGGCCCACGGTGCAGTCGGCGCGGACGGTGTAGCTCTTGCCCAGCTGCGGCTTCAGCTGCTTGGTGCACGCGGCGATGGCGGCGTCCGCCTTCGCCGGATCACCTTTCCCGGCCTCCTCGGCGCAGAGGGTCTTGATCGAGTCCGAGGTGATCTTCGCCGACGCCGTCGCCTGCGCCGTGCCCACGCCTGACTTGGAGGTGACCATGGGGCTGGGGCCGTCGGTGGAGGCCAGCCACTCGCCGCTCGAGCCGCCCAGGGCGGGGGCGCCGAGGAGAACGCCGGCGATGAGGAGGGCAGCGTGAACACGGCGGGCCGGGTGGGCGCCTGCGCGGCGATTCCGGGTGAGAGAGGTCGGCATCGGGCTCCTCCGGGGGACGACTCCAGCCCTCCATGCGCAGGAACGGCGGCCGGGCTGTCACGCGGCCTCGGCCGAGCTGGCGGGACGGACGGGAGGGACCCTCCCGGAACGGGTGCCCGGAACGGGTGCCAGACACCTCGTTACTGGACACCTCGTTACTGACACCTCGTTACTGGGGGGGCGCCGAACGATCCCAGCGCCCGGTGCTGAGCCCAAACGGGCCTGGGCAGTCCCTTCGAGTCCTAAGCGCCTGAAAACACATCAGAAAACCTAAGACGAGAAGACCGTGGTGCCAGACACCTCGTGAGGCGACCTCTTGAGGCCGGCTCACTTCTTCGTGCCGGTCGACGCGGCGGCCAGCTCAGCCTGGAAGCGATCCGCGTCGGCGGCCCGACCCAGCGCGCGGTACGCGGTGGCCAGGTCCTGGCGCGCCATCGTGAGCCACGTGGCCTGCGGGTTCTTGCGCTTCACCAGGAGCTCGTACCCGGCTCGGCTCTGGGCCTCTGCCTCCGCCGTCCGTCCCGCCGCGAGCAGCACGTGCCCGAAACGCACCCGCCCGACACCCTGGAGCGGGTGGTCCTCGGGCAGCGTGTCCCCGTAGACCGCCAGGACCCGGCGGAACAGCTCTTGCGCCCGGGCGGAGTTGCCGCGCCGCTGTTCCACGTCCGCCAGGTTCGAGAGCGCGACCCCGATGACGTAGTGCTTGCCGTGGTGGACCTCGTCGTAGATCGCCGCCATCCGGCCGAAGCCGGCCGCCGCGTCGTCCAGCCGCCCCTGGTCGCGAGCGACGAGGCCCAGCTCGTTCAGGGTGGACGCGACGCGCGGATGGACGGGCCCGTACACCCGCTCCTGGGTCGCGAGCGCGCGGGTCAGCAGCTCGCGCGCCTCGTCCCGGCGTTCCAGCCTCAGGAGCGAGCGGGCGAGGATGGTCTGCGCCGAGGCCGTCTCCGGATGGTCGGGCCCGTACCAGGCGCTCATGATCTCCAGCGCCTCGCGGTTCCACCGCTCGGCTGCGTCGTAGTGTCCGGTCTCGAGCTGCACCGCACCGAGGTTGATCAGGTCGTCCGCCACGTGCGGATGGCGCGGCCCGTAGAGGCGGCGGTCCACCTCCAGAACCTGCTGGTTCAACGCATCGGCCTTCGGGTACTGGCCGGTGTAGAAGTGACAGTTGGCCAGCTCGGTCAGGCTCGCTGACAGGTCGGCCTCCAGCCCGGGACGGCCGGTCTGGAGCCGGACCGCCTCCTCGAGCTCACGGATCGCATCCGGGTACCGGCCGGCGTTCTCCAGCACGCGACCCAGCGCCGAGATCGCCCGCGCCACCTCGGGATCGTTCCGGGGGCGGTGTCGGCGCAGCATGGCCAGGCCTTCCCGGATCTGCCGCTCGGCGTCGTCGTAGCGTCCGCGCGCGCTGACGAGCTGTCCGCTGGCGACCAGCGATCGCGCCACGTCCGGATGGTCCGGGCCGAACGCCGTGCGCCTGAGCTCGAGCGCGCGGCTGAGCAAGGTCTCCGCCTGGTCCAGCCGCCCCAGGTTCTGGGCGATGCCTCCCAGCGTCTGCAGCAGCTCCGCCTGCACCGCGGGCTCGGCGTCGAGGGACTGCGCCTCGCGGACGCCCCGGTCCACGAGGTCCACCACCTTGACGTCGGAGGAGGGTCCCACCTCGCCGGTCCCTCCCTCGAAGAGCTGGAGCATGAACTGCTGGATGCGCTGGGTCCTCGCGGCCTCGGCGGCCACCGCGTCACGGGCCCGCGCCAGCCGGACCGCGGAGTACGCGGTCACTCCGAGCACCGCCACGCCCACGGCGGACGCGACCAGCACTGTCCGGGCGTTCCGCCGCAGGAGCTTCCCGGCGCGGTAGGCCAGCGAGTCCGGGCGCGCATCCAGCGGCTCCCCGGCCAGGTGGTGGTCGAGATCCCGGATCAGCGCCTCGACCGATGGATACCGCCGCGCCGGGTCGCGCTGCATGGCGGTGAGGGCGAGCACGTCCAGGTCGGCCCACGCGGCGCGGCTCGCTTGGACCGGTCGGCCCGCGACCTGGGAGGGCCGCGGTGGCTCCTGCTCCAGCACCCGTCGCGCCGCCTCGTGGGGCTGCAGGCCGGTGAGGTCGAACGGGAGTCGACCCGCGAGCAGCTCGAAGAGCAGCACTCCCAGCGCGTAGACGTCCGTCTCGACTCCGACCCGGCCCCCCTCGACCTGCTCGGGCGCGGCGTAGGCCGGGGTCATCAGGCGCAGACCGGTGCGCGTCGGGTCCGTCCCCGGACCCGTGGGATCGATCTGCTTGGCGATGCCGAAGTCGAGCAGCTTCACCGCCCCGTCGGCCTTCACCAGGATGTTGGAGGGCTTGAGATCTCGATGGATGACCGCATGCCGGTGCGCGTGCTGCACCGCCTCGCACACTGCGCGGAACAGCCGGAGCCGCTCGCCCAGCCCGCAGCCGTGGGCGCGGCAGTACTCGGTGAGCGGGACGCCCTCCACGTACTCCATCGCGAACCAGGGCGTGCCGTCGGGCAGCGCCCCCGCATCGTGGAGCTGGGCGATGCCCGGGTGGTCCAGCTGCGCGAGCGTGCGCTGCTCGGAGAGGAAGCGCGCCCGGCGCGACGGTGAGACCCAGGCATCCCGGAGGAGCTTCAGCGCCGCGCGGCCGCCCACGTCCTCTCGCTCGACGAGGTAGACGACACCCATCCCGCCCTCGCCGAGCAGACGCAGCACCCGGTACGTGCCCACCCGTCCCGGCGACGCGGACCCGAGCAACAGGTGGCCGGCGACCTCCGGGAGCGATCGGTCCAGGAACGAGCCCGGGGTCCGGTCCTCGACCAGCAGCGCCTCCACCTCCGCCACCAGCGCTGTGTCTCCCTCCGAGCGCTCCTCGAGGAAAGCATGCTGCTCGGCAGCCGGCAGATCCGCCGCGGCGTGGAAGAGGTCCTGCACCCGCCGCCAGCGCGACGGGCCGGAGATCGGGTCAGCCGGTGTGCCGGAGTTCATGGGCCAGAAACGCGCGCGCCGCGCGCCAGTCGCGCAGCACCGTGGCCTCGGACACGCCGAGGACCTCGCAGGTCTCGCGGACGTCGAGGCCACCGAAGAAGCGGCTCTCGACGATGAGCGCCTGGCGCGGCTCGAGCCGGGCCAGCGACTCCAGCGCGGTGTCGAGGGCCAGCACCTGCTCGGAGCCCGCCTCGGGCGGAAGCGTGTCCTCGTCGAAGGTGACCAGCGGCGCGCCACCGCCGCGCTTGCGCGCCGAGCGACGCCGGGCCGCCTCCACGAGCACCTGACGCATGGCGCGCGCGGCGATGCGCTTGAAGTGGGCGGGTGAGGTGGCGGCGAACTCCGGCGACGAGGCCAGCTTGAGCCAGGCCTCGTTCACCAGGGCGGTGGGGCTGAGGGTCCGGCTCGGGTCGTCGCGGCGCACCGTGGCCGCGAGGCGGCGCAACTCGTCGTAGGCGGCGGTGAACAGGTGGTCCCGTGCTCCAGCGTCGAGGACTCCAGACGATCGGGGTCCTGCTCGGGGCATGACGGGTTCCGTCCTGTTTCTGCGCACCGGAGGGCGTAGCACGCGCGACGGAGCGCGGGCAAACGGAGGGTTGGGCCGATGAGAGCTGCGCTCGGGATGATGGCCGCCGCGGTCCTGTGGACGGCCTGTGGCGGGGGTGAAAACAACCCAGGGGGTGGGGGCGGAGGCGGCGGAGGGGGTGGCGGAGGTGGGGGAGGGGGCGGCGCTGCGCTGACAGCCAACATCGACGGT
>RPRB01000051.1 GCA_003818285.1 Myxococcaceae bacterium | reverse complement strand
GCGGTTGGCGACGAAGGGGCAGTTGTCGAAGCCGTCGGACTTGCCGTCACCGTCGGCATCGTCGGTGTACGACAGCGTCTTGCCGTCGTCGGTGTAGCTCACCCACACCGAACAGCCGCAGCCACAGCCGCATCCGCAGCCGCCGCCCTGCTCCTGCGGCGTGCCGCACTGGGTGCCGAGACATTCCGGGTTGTCGCTGTTCTGCGCTCGCGCCGGGACCGACCACGCGAGAAAGAGACCGACCACGAGCACCAGCCACGGACGAGCGCCCATCGGATTGCTCCTCGCCCCTCGCGCATCGCAGTCGCAAGGCAAGGTCCGTACCCATCGCCCGGCGGCGGGGATCGCCTCTCGATCCTTTCCTGCAATTTTCTTCGCCTGACCGATCCGACTTGGTTCGATGCGGCGTCGACACCACGCGAACCTGAGGGGGCGAGGCCACAGCGAGGGACGAGATCGGCCCCGGCGTGCCCCAAGGGCCTGGTCAACCTGTGCAGGCGCGGGAACCGGCAGGTTTGACTTCGCCGACGATCGGGACCGGCGGCCCGGCTCAGGCCCCCGGGGCCGGCAGATCCCGGCGCATGTTCTGGTGCGGAATGCCGACCTCCACGGAAGGAGGTCCGGATGGTTCGTAGCCGAGGCCGGCGTAGAAGGCGACGGCGGTGTCCCGGGCGTGGAGGGTGATCTCCTGGAACCCTCGCCGGGTCACCTCGTCCTCCAGGGCCCGGACCAGCCGGGTGCCGAGACCAGTGCCCTGGCGATCCGGCTCGACGGCCATCTGGAACAGCCGACCGGTCGCCGTCCCCTCGGGATGGAAGAGAACGCAGCCCACGACCCTCCCCGCCTCGATCGCCACCAGGTGCAGGCTCTCCGCCTCGAACGGGAAGGCCACTGCATCGCGCCCGAAGCCGAGCGGCCCCCGCAGCACGCGCCAGCGGAGGTCGAGCTCCTGGGCGTACTGGGGAGAGCCCACGCCGACGAACCGCAGGGTCTCACCGCTCAGATGTCGAGCTCCTCCCCCTCCACCTCGCGTGCCCGCTCCATGATGAACTTGAAACGCGCCGAGACGTCCTTACCGAGCAGGTCGTTGATCACCCGATCGGTCTCCAGCTCGTTGGTGATGCTGACCCGGAGGGACTGCCGCCGCCGAGCGTCGAGCGTGGTGGCCTTGAGGTCCTCTGCCGGCATCTCGCCCAGACCCTTGAAGCGGGTGATGTTCGGCTTGGCGTTGCCCTTCGCCTTGTCCGTGAGGATGCGGTCGCGGTCCGCCTCGTCGAGCGCCCAGTAGGTCTCCTTGCCGATGTCGATCCGGTACAGCGGCGGCTGGGCGATGTGCACCACCCCGTTCTGGATGAGCGGGCGGAGGTGCCGGTAGAAGAAGGTCAGGAGCAAGGTGGCGATGTGGTGTCCGTCGCTGTCGGCGTCCATCAGGAGGAACACCCGCCCGTAGCGGAGCTTTGCCAGATTCAGGTCCGCGCCGATGCCGCAGCCGAGGGCGCTGACGATGTCCTGCAGCTCCTTGTTGCTGGCCACCTTGTCGGTGGAGGCCTGCTCGGCGTTCAGCACCTTGCCCCGGAGCGGGAGGATGGCCTGGGTCCGCCGGTCCCGGCCCTGCTTGGCCGAGCCGCCGGCGGAGTCGCCCTCCACGATGAACAGCTCGCTCTCGCCGGGGTTGGTGGACGCGCAGTCGGCCAGCTTCCCGGGGAGGTTCAGCTTGTGGCTCACCGCGCTCTTGCGGGTGACCTCCAGCGACGCCGCGCGGCTGGCCTCGCGTGCCCTGGCCGCCAGGGTGATGCGGGCCACCACCGACTCGGCCACCGACTGGTTGTCGTTGAGCCACTTCTCCAGCGCGGGCCGCACCGCGTTGTCCACCAGCCCGGCCATCTCCGGGTTGTTCAGCCGGCCCTTGGTTTGGCCCTGGAACTGCGGCTCGATGACGTAGGTGGAGAGGATGGCCACCATGCCCTCGCGGATGTCCTCCGCGGTGAGCGTCACGCCCTTGGGTGTCAGCTCGTGGGTCTCGATGTAGTTCCGGACCGCCTTCACCAGGCCCGAGCGGAGGCCGGCCTCGTGCGTCCCGCCGTTGGCGGTAGGGATGCCGTTGACGTAGCTCCGGACGTGCTCGTCGGTGGCCTCGGTCCAGGCCACCGCCAGCTCCAGGCGGGGGTCCTCGCGCGAGACGTAGAACGGGGCGGCGCCGGCGGGGACCAGCGCTTTCCCGCGCTCGGCGATGACCTTCCCCAGGTACTCCTCGATGCCGCCGTCGTGGCGGTAGCTCACCTCGGTGGCCGGCGAGGTGCTCTGGTCGCGGAAGACGACCTCCATGCCCTTGTGGAGGTAGCTCTTGGCCTCCAGCCGCTCGCGGATGAGCTCGGGATCGAAGCGGATCTTCTCCCCGAAGATGTCGGCGTCCGGGGTGAAGGTGATGGCGGTCCCCGTGCCGCGCGCCGGCCCGGTGGAGTGGAGCTTCGAGGTGGGCTTTCCGCGGGAGAAGGACTGGACCCACTTCTTCTGCTCGCGCTTCACCTCGGCCACCAGCTTGCTCGAGAGCGCGTTGACCACCGAGCTGCCCACCCCGTGCAGACCGCCGGAGTGCAGGTAGTTGCCCTGCTCGAACTTCCCGCCGGAGTGCAGCGTGGTGAGGATGATCTCCAGCGCCGGTTTCCGGTACCGGGGGTGCACGTCCACCGGGATGCCGCGGCCGTTGTCGGTGACGGTGACGGTCTTCCCGTCCTTGTGAAGCGTCACCTCGATCCGCTCGGCGTAGCCGTTGATCACCTCGTCGACGCTGTTGTCGACGATCTCCCAGAGGAGGTGGTGGTACCCGCTGAGGTCGGTTCCTCCGATGTACATCGCCGGTCGCTTGCGGACCGGCTCCAGGCCCTCGAGGACCTGGATGTCGCTGGCGCTGTAGCTCCCGCCGCGGGCAGCGGCCTTCTTCGCGGTCGCCATGGTCAGCGCTCCTCCTTCGTCGCTTCAGGAAGCGGCGTCCACTGGAGTGGCATCGGCAGGAGCTTCACCGTCTCCTTGCGGGCCATTTCCCGGCCGCGCCCGCCGCGGGTGCTCACCTCGTACTTCGTCGGCGAGAGCACCAGCTTCTTGCCCTTCGAGGTCTCCAGCTCCAGGCGAGCCTCCTTGTCCGCGGTGCAGAGGAAGGCCAGCACCCGGTCGTCGGGCTCGACCTTGATCACCGTCACTCCCCGACCGGGACCGGCGAGCTCGTTGACCTCGTTGGCCTTGGTGACGAGGGCGCGGGCGTGCTCGGTGACGACGGCCAGGAGGTCACGGTTGCCGACTGGAACCACGCCCACCAGCTCGTCGCCCTCGCCCGGTCGGGCGTAGCGTCGCCCCGAGCGCGTGGATGCCTCGGTATGCGGCGCGAGTGGGAACCGGAGCCCGTAGCCGCGCCGGCTCACGCCGATGAGCAACTCGGGACGGGGCAGCCGCGGGTCGAGGGACAGGGCACCGACCACCCGCTCGCCGTCGTCGAACTTGAACAGCTTCTGCACCGGATCGCCGTAGCCCGTGGACGCGGGCACGTCGTTGAAGCGCGTCACGTAGGCCGAGCCAAAGTTGGAGAGGAAGACCAGGTTGCTCTTCAACGACCCGGCGACCACCGCCATCACCTCGTCGCCCTCGCGGAGGCGGGTGGTGCTCGGATCCTTCATCTCCCGGACCCGCTTCACCCAGCCGTCTCGGGTGAGGACCACGTGGGCGTCCTCGTCGGCGATGAAGGCCTCCTCCGAGTACTCCACGTCGTCGCCGCCGCCGCCGATCTTGGTCCGGCGCGGGTCGGCGTACTTCTCCTTCACCTGCGCGAGCTCGTCGGTGACGACGGCCCAGCGCTTCCTGGTGTCCTTCAGCACGCTGGCCAGCCGCGCGGCCTCCGCTCGCTTCTCCTTGGCCTCCTTCTGGATGACCAGGATCTCCAGCCGGGCCAGCTTGTAGAGCTTCAGCTCGAGGATGGCGTCCACCTGCTCGGCGTCCAGCTCGAAGCGCTTCATCAGCTTGGCCGCGGCGTCCTGCTTGCCGTCTGACTTGCGGATGATGCGGATCATCTCGTCGAGCGCGTCGTAGACCTTCTCGAAACCCTCCAGGACGTGGAGCCGCTTCTTGACCTGGGCGAGCTCGAACTCGTGCCGCTTCGTCACCACCTCGAAGCGGAAGTCCAGGAAGTGCTGGAGCATCGCCTTGAGGTCCAGCCGCTGCGGAGTGCCGACCTCCGGGTCCTCGCCGGGGACCAGCGCGGTCATGTTCACATTGAAGTTCGTCTGCAGCGGGGTGTGCTTGTACAGGTACGCCATGACCAGCTCGGCGCCCGCGTCCCGCTTGATCTCCAGCACGATGCGCACGTCGGCGGTGCTCTCGTCGCGGACGTCGGTGAGCGGGGCCAGCTTCCGCTCCCGGACCAGGTCGCCGATCTTCGCGACCAGGTTGGCCTTGTTCACCGCGTAGGGGATGGAGGTGATGACGATCTGCTGCCCGCCGCGGGGGAGCTGCTCAACCTTCCACTCGCCGCGGACACGGACCGACCCCTGGCCGGTCTCGTAGATCTCCCGGAGCTCCTTCTTGCTGTTCAGGATCTGGGCGCCGGTGGGGAAGTCCGGGCCCTTGACGAACTTGAGCAGATCCTTGGTCTCGAGCTTCGGGTTCTTCACCAGCGCGGTGAGCGCGTCGGACAGCTCGGTCAGGTTGTGCGGCGGGATGTTGGTGGCCATCCCCACCGCGATCCCGGTCGTGCCGTTCATCAGCAGCTGCGGAACGAGGGCGGGCAGGACCACCGGCTCGCGCGTGCTCGCGTCGTAGGTGGGGCGGTAGGGAACGACGTTCTTGTCCAGCTCGGCGAGCAGGTCCGAGGCCAGGGGCGCCAGCCGGCACTCGGTGTAGCGCATGGCTGCGGCCGCATCCCCGTCCAGGGAGCCGAAGTTCCCGTGCCCGTCCACCAGCGGGTACCGCAGCGAGAAGTCCTGGGCCAGGCGGACCAGCGCGTCGTAAACGGCCGTGTCGCCGTGCGGGTGATAGCTCCCGAGGATGGTGCCGACGACCTTGGCGCACTTCGCGTACTTCGCGTCGGACGTGAGCCGGTGGTCGTGCCACATCCCGTAGAGGATCCGGCGCTGCACCGGCTTGAGCCCGTCGCGCACGTCCGGAAGCGCGCGCGAGGTGATGACGCTCAGCGCGTAGTTCAGGTACCGCCGGCGCGCCTCCTCGTGGAGCGCCGCGGGCGTGTCACCGCCGCCGCCTCCACCGAGGTCCAGCTCACCATTCTTGCCGGGGGGCGCCTTGCCTCCTCGCGCTTTCAATGCCGTGGTCTGTCGTGCCATCGCCTCGCTCCGGGCGCCCGCCTGCCTGGGAAGAAGGCGAGGAAATCCGCGCGGTTCTCCCCTGTAGCACCCTGCAGGAGCGAGGGCATCCTAACGGCGGGCGCCCACGTGGCAAGAAACGGGGGCCACGCCCGGAGTGTCGGACCGCCGCAGCAGCCCACCGCTTTGTTGCTGCTCCGGGGCTGGACCTGGGCCAAGCAGGGGGGGTGACTCGCCGCCTCGCACCGCTCGCGCTGCTCCTTCCCTCGCTCGCTCTCGCCCAGGCCTCGGCCATCGGCGAGCTCCGCCCCACCCTTCCCCCCACCAACGCCGCGCTGGCCGACGAGGTCACCGCACCCGAGGTCAACCCCGCGGGCCTGCAGTTCATCGGCGGGCCGATGCTGATCTACCAGCACGAGCGGAACCTCCACCTCGACTCCATCGTCGATGGCCTCTGGTTCGGGAGCACCTTCTTCGACTGGGTGGGATTCGGGGTGGGGCTGAGCTGGGTTCGCGGCCCGTACGCCGGCACCGAGCGCAGCGGTTACCGGAAGACCTCGTACACCTTCTCCGCCGGTGGCCAGTGGCTCAGCGCGGGAACGAGTCTCAACGTCTACACCCCGAGCCTCGGCACGGTACCCGGACCGAACACCTGGGACGTCGGCCTCTCCAGCCGGCCGACCCGCTTCCTTTCCCTGGGCCTCGCGCTCAAGGACATCGGCGACGACACCGGCGGACGGACCTGGGAAGCGGCGTTCGGCGTCCGACCGTGGGGCGACTGGCTCACCCTCGGGGCGAACTGGCAGTTTCCCGCGTTCGATACTCTCGGCGAGAGCCGGGTGGGCGCAGTGGTCCAGGCCGAGGTGGTTCCGGGAGTGCTGGTCGGGACCTCGGTCACGAAGAGCTGGCGAGAAGCCGGCGACCCGTGGCTCTGGCAGGTGTCGGTCACCCTGAACACGGCGCACGCCGGTGGAACGTATGCGCTCGGGGGAGGGCCGAACGGGCTCGACCACCTCGTCCAGGGCCGGTTCTCGGCGTCTCGCTATCACGGACTCGAGCAGTTCGGTCAGCGGGTGGGCCTCATCGACCTGGATACGGCGCTTCGCGAGGGCGGCTCGGCGCTCGGTCTCTTCGGCATCCGCGACGAGGACCCGTACTTGAGGCTGCTCCGCCGGTTCCACCGCGCCGCCGAGGACCGGACGCTCCGCGGGCTGGTGGTGAAGATCGAGCGACTCCCGGTGGGCCTGGCCGAGGCGGAGGAGCTCCGGGGGGAGCTACTACGGCTGCGGAGGTCCGGGAAGAAGGTGGCCGCGGTGCTGCTCTCCGGCGGCGACAAGGAGTACCTGGTCGCGACCGGCGCCGACCGGATCTGGGTCTCGCCGCAGTCCTTTCTCGAGGTGAACGGGCTGACGGCGAGCGCCATCTTCCTCGGCGACACGATGCAGAAGCTGGGCATCAAGTGGGACGTCGCGCGGGTGGGTCCGTACAAGGACGCGCCGGACGCGCTCACCCGGGCGAGCATGAGCCGCGAGCAGCGCGAGTCGCTCGACACCTTCCTGGACTCGGAGATGCGTCGCTACGAGGGCCTGGTCTCCGAGGCCCGCGGGCTCTCCCCGGAGCGATTCCGGAAGGTGCTCGAGGAGGGGCTCCTGCCGCCGCGCCTGGCGGTCCGCGAGAAGCTCGCCGACGACGTGGTGGACCCGGCGCAGCTGGACCGCGCAGGTGCGGCGCTGCTGCCGGAGGGCAAGTGGATCGGGACCTACTGGCCGGACCCGCCCGAGCGCCGCTGGGGTGAGCCCCGCCGCATCGCGGTGGTGCCGGTGATGGGGACCATCACCAGTGGCAAGAGCCGGAGCGATCCGCTGGGCTTCTCCCGAGCCGCCGGTGCGGAGACCATCCAGCGAGGGCTGCGCGATGCCGAGAGCGACCCGCGCGTCGCGGCCATCGTGGTTCGGGTGGACAGCGGCGGGGGCGACGGCCTCGCCTCGGACATCATCTACCGGGCGGTGCTCCGGGCGCGGACCCGCAAGCCGGTGGTGGCGACGATGGGAGGGGCGGCGGCCTCGGGCGGCTACTACGCGGCGATGGGAGCGGACTGGGTGCTCGCCGAGCCCACCACGCTCACCGGCAGCATCGGGGTCTTCGTCCTGAAGCCGGGCCTCGAGGGCCTCGGGAAGAAGCTGGGCATCAACGTGGAGACGCTGAAGCGCGGGCCGCTCGCCGACATCCTCGGGCTGTACCGGCCGTGGACCCCGGCCGAGCAGGCGGCGGCGCAGCGATGGGTGGACGCCTTCTACGAAGACTTCGTGGACGAGGTGGCCCGGAGCCGGGGGATGGAGCGGGCCCGGGTCGACGCGGTGGCGCGCGGACGGATCTGGTCCGGCGAGGACGCGCTGGCTCGGGGACTGGTGGACGCCCTCGGCGGCTTCCCCGAGGCCATCGCCGAGGCACGACGCCGCGCCGGGGTCCCGGACGGCGAGGAGCTCCAGCTCGTGACCTACGGCGGGCCGGTGGGCCTCTTCGGCGCGCTGGCCGGGGAGAACGGGGTGCTCACCCAGCTGGGGATGGGGGTGGACGCCGAGCGCTCGGCGCCGGAGCCCGATGCGCTCCAGCGGTTCGCGCGCGAGGTGGGACTCCCCTCCCTGTTCTTGCTCGAGCCTGGGATGAAGGCCGCGCTGCCGTTCGAGCTGCAGCTGCAGTAGCCCGTGTTCGGGAGCGAGCGAACGGAAGCCGATCGCCTGCATCCGGGCGGGGGGCGTGCTATGGTGTGGGGGTCCTCGTCGGGTCGGGCCCAATTCCCGGGCTGGCTGGCGGGGCCGAACTCCGGGGCTTGCCGGACCGGTCGGGGCTCGTGAGCGCTTTCGTGCTCTCGCCCTCTTCCGCCGCCAGGTCTCTCACCCCCTCGTGAGCACTGGATGAGCAACGAAAACGATACCGACACCCTCCCCGCCCCGGCCACCGCGCCCGAGGCGCCGGACACCGACGGAGACGATGGCGCGGATGACGATGGGCCCGACGAGGCCGAGGCGTCCGGCGGGCAGAGCTCCGCTCCGGGCGGTGGACCGGGGCCCGTTCCGGGCCAGGCCCCCGGCTCCGGCCGTCGCCGTCGCCGCCGCCGCCGGCGCGGGCGTGGCGCCCCGGTGCTGTTCACACCGGAGGGCCAGGCGTACCGGATGCAGACCGGACCCGACGGGCAGCAGACGCAGGTCTTCCTCACGCCTCAGGAGCTGCAGCAGTGGCAGGCGCGCCAGCAGCAACAGCCCCAGCCCGGCCAGCAGGCTCCGGGCGGAGCGCCCCGGCCGCCCCAGGCGCAGGTCCAGCCCAACCTCGCGCCGGTGGAGGGAGTGCTCGACACCGAGGCGAAAGGGCCGAACGCCTTCCTCCGGCAGATCCGCCGCAACCTCCTTCCCGGTCCCGAGGACGCGGAGATTCCGAAGAACCTGGTGCAGAAGCTGCGTCTGCGGCAGGGGCAGTACCTCACCGCGATGGCGCAGATGCGCGGGCCGAAGGGCCTCGTCCAGCGGGTGGACACGGTGGACGGCCAGTCGGTGGACGGCGCGCCGCGGCTCCCGCACTTCAACGACCTGACCAGCATCGATCCGGTGGAGCGGATCAAGCTCGAGCACGGGCACCGCGAGATGGTGACCCGGGTGCTGGACCTGATCGCCCCCCTGGGCAAAGGCCAGCGCGCGCTGATCGTCTCCCCGCCCAAGGCGGGCAAGACGATCATGCTCCAGCGCATCGCCCAGGCGGTGCTGACCAATCATCCCGAGATCCACGTGATCGTGCTCCTCGTCGACGAGCGTCCCGAGGAGGTCACCGACATGCGCCGGAGCATCAAGGCCGAGGTGCTGTCCTCGAGCAGTGACCGGCCCACCGGGGATCACCTCAAGGTCGCCGAGCTCGCGCTCGAGCGGGCGCGCCGCATGGTGGAGAGCGGGAAGGACGTGATGATCCTCCTCGACTCGATCACCCGGCTGGCGCGGGCCTTCAACAAGGAGGTCGACAGCTCGGGCCGGACCCTCACCGGCGGCGTGGACAGCCGGGCCCTGGAGCGGCCGAAGCGCATCTTCGGAGCGGCCCGGGCCACCGAGGAGGCCGGCTCGCTGACCATCGTCGGCACCGCCCTCATCGACACCGGCAGCAGGATGGACGAGGTGATCTTCGAGGAGTTCAAGGGGACGGGGAACAGCGAGATCACCCTCGACCGCCTCCTGGCCGAGAAGCGGATCTTCCCGGCGATCAACATCCCGCAGTCCGGCACGCGGAAGGAGGAGAAGCTCTTCACCCAGAAGGAGTACGAGAAGGTGAAGAAGCTCCGGCAGATGCTCTTCGCCGTGAAGCCGGTGGAGGCGATGGAGGCGCTGGTGAAGCGGCTCTCCCGGTACACGTACAACGACGAGTTCCTCGACGAGCTGTGAGCGCACGGGCGCCCTCGCGAGCCGGCGGGGAGCTCGCGCTCCTGGGCTCCGCGGGTGCGGCCCCTGGGGCGTGACCGGCGAGTGAAGCCGATCCGGACCTGGGTGACCCGGTTCCTCCCCGATGGGAGGGCGGTCTCCGCCCAGCTCGACCCGGGTCTCCCCGACCCGGCCGCGACGCGACGGATCGTGTTCTCCCTCGATCGTGCCCGGATCTCCGCTTCCGGCGAGGACGTGCTCGTCGCCGTGCGGTGGTCGGACAACTCGGTCCGGGCTCACCGGCTCGAGTTCCACCAGGGGACCTTCCACCCCGCATGGACGACGCTCGTCGAGCCGGGGGCGGATCTCCTGGCGATCGGCATCATCGGCGGCGGATTCGACAACTTCCACCAGGGCGACCGGACGGCGTTCGTCTACCTTGACGTCGACTCGACCGGCGCCGCGTACGTCGTGGTCCCCAGCACGCCCGAGGTGCTCGCGGCCCACGATGCGCTCTTCGGGGAGCACCTGCTCGCCGGCGCGGATCCGGACCACTTCGACTACGGCGTCTCCATCATCACCGGGCTCTCGCCGGAGGGAACACGGAGCTACGCCGTCCTCTCCGGCCTCGGAACGGGCAAGCGGTTGCTGAACATCCGAGCCACGGCGCAGACGCTCTGGCTGGCGGGCAGGATCCGCACCGGCAACGAGCCCGGGAGCTGGGATGGGTGGGTCCAGTCCATCGAGGCATCGACCGGTCAGGCACGGAGCGAGCACCTGGTCGATGTCCAGGGCGGTGACATGTTCTGGGACCTCGCGCCGCTGGGTGACGGCTCGCTCCTGGCCGTGGGATCGACGAACTACACCCAGAACCCCAGCGGGCTCAGCGTGAGCGATGCGCGGGACAATCTCGCGGTCAGCGTCGGCCCGGACGGGGCGGTGCGTCAGCGGGTGAGCTTGCCTGCGGGACCGGGGGGCCGCGGCAACGAGGTCACATCGGTGCGGGTGATCGACGGCTGGGGAATGTTCGTCGGCCTGAAGAACGGGCCTGGCACGCACGCCGAGGTGTTCTCGGATGCCTTCCTGAGCCTGCGGCCGCTCCCCTAGGTGTCATCCAGCCGCTGGGCCTCGCGCCGCTGCGCGTCTGCCGCTCGGCGCTCGAGCAGACGGTCCAGGACGGCCAGGTTCGCCTCCGCCTTCTCCAGAGCGTCCCGTGCGTCGTCGCTCCTGCGGGAGCGCGCGGCGAGCTCCCGCCGAGCCATGTCTCGGCCGAAGGCGAGCACCTCGAGCTCGCCCCGGAGCCGGGATTCGTGGCGAGCATGGAGAACGGCGGTGGCTGCCGCCGCGCCTGGAGCGACGGACAGCCGGGCATCCGCGCGGGCACCCACCCGTCCTCGCTGTGATTCCCACCGGGCACTCGCGCGGCGGAGGAGCTCCTCTGCGAGCCGGAGCTCGGCGAGTCGACGCGCGAACGCCTCCAGCGCTCCGTCACGGGCGTCGGCCCTCAGCCGCCGGAGCGTTCCCAGTCCGTTCATCCCTCGACCGCCTCGCGCATTCGCTCCAGGAGGGCGCCGGGCGGCTCGTCGCGGCCCTGGGCGAGGAAGGCCTCCAGCGCCGGCTGCCGCGCGATGGCCTCGTCGGTCAGAGGATCGGTTCCGGGGGCGTATGCCCCGAGGAGAATGAGGTCGCGCCGCTGTTCGTAGGCAGCGAGCAGCGCGCGGAACCGCAGTGCCAGCTTCCGGTGCTCCTCCGTGGTGACCTGGGACATGACCCTCGACAGCGAGGCGAGAACGTCCACCGCCGGCCAGCGCCCGCGCTCGGCGATGCGGCGGTCGAGCACCACGTGACCGTCGAGGATGCCGCGCACCTCGTCGGCGATCGGGTCGTTCAGGTCGTCTCCGGCGATCAGGCAGGTGTAGAGCGCGGTGCAGTATCCGCGCTCCGAGTTGCCGGTCCGCTCGAGCAGCCGCGGAAGCATCGAGAAGGCCGACGGCGGGTAGCCCTGGCGCGCAGGCGGCTCTCCGGCCGCGAGCCCCACCTCGCGCTGCGCCCGGGCCAGACGGGTCACCGAGTCGAGAAGGAAGAGGACGTTCCCGCCCTGGTCGCGGAACCACTCGGCGATGGCTGTGGCGACGAAGCCGGCGCGCAGGCGGACCAGGGCAGGCTCGTCGGAGGTCGCGCACACCACCACGGCCCGCTTGCGGCCCTGCGGCCCGAGGGCGTCCTCGACGAACTCCCGCAGCTCCCGGCCCCGCTCGCCCACCAGCGCCACGACCGTGACGTCGGCCCGCGTCTGACGGACCATCTGTCCGAGCAGGCTGGACTTCCCGACGCCGGCGCCGGCGAAGAGCCCGAGACGCTGACCTCGGCCGACGGTGCAGAGCCCGTCGATGGCCCGGATACCCAGCGGGAGTGGCACCTCCACCCGTGCCCGGCGGAACGGTTTCGGGCAGGGGCGATCCACCGGCCAGGGCTGGAGGCCCGTGGGTGGCGGGGCTCCGTCCATGGGCCGGCCGAGGCCATCGAGCACGCGGCCGATCAGACCTGGACCGACCCCCACCGTGAGGGACTCGCCCCGGCAGGCGACCTCGGCGCCTTCTCCGAGCCCGGCGGCGCTGCCGAGCGGAAGGAGCTGGACCCGCCCCCCGGCGAACCCCACCACCTCCGCGAGCACCTGCGCGCGCGCATCGGTGATGGTGGCCACCTCCCCCACCCGCGCTCCCGGGAGCGTCGCTTCGAGCAGCAGCCCCCGGACGAGCTCCACCCTGCCGGTCACGCGGAACGGGCGAACCGACCGTGCCGCGTCCAGGAGCGCGGCCCCACTCACGCAGGGTCCTCGAGCCCGAGCGGCCCGCGGAAGGAGGCGAGCATCGTCGACAGCTTCCCGTCGACCCGGCCGCAGCTGGAGACGGCGATGCACCCGGCCTCGTCCACTGTCGGGTCCCCCACCACCTGCACGGCGCCCGAGGCGATCTCGGCCACGAGTCCATCCCGCACGGCAGCGGCGCTCGACGGCGCAACCCGGAGTGACAGCGCTGCCGAGCGCCGGAGCGGTTCCGCCGCCGCGAAGACCGCCCGCGCCCAGAGGGACGGGGCAACCTCCCACGCGTCCCCGAGCACCCGGCGGGCGACGGTCAGGGCCAGCTCGCTGACGTTCCGCCGGAGGGCCTCTCCCTCGAGGGTGCGGAGCCGGGCCTGCTGGATCTCCACCAGCAGCCGCTGCGCGTAGGCGAGTCCCTCGTCGCGGCCCGCCTCGCGCGCTTCGCTCCGGACTGACTCGGCTGCCTGCTCCGCTTCGGAGATGAGCTCGGCGGCGCGGGCTTCGGCGGCGCTCAGGAGCTGCCGGGCGTCGTCCCGGGCAGCGAGAAGCGGCGCCGGGAGGATGCGTGCACGCGGGCAGACCGAGGTCCAGCGGGTCTCCATCGTTCACCTCCTGACCCGGGAGGCGGCAGCTCGCGCCCCCGGTTCCTAGCTTCCGGGGGACTGCAGAGGCCGTGCCCGACAGGAGGAGCTCGATGCCCGCCCGCATGCTGCTGCTGACCGCGTTGTGCGCCGCGACCCTGGCGACCGCGCAGCCGGACGGGGGTCCGCGCAAAGCGACGGCGGACGCCGGGACGGCTGCGAAGAAGGGGACCACCGTCCCGGACCGGACGCCCCCTGCGCCCCCGGCCGGGGCGGAGCTGCCCGCGCCGCGAACCCAGACGACGACTCCGGTGGGGACCGGGAGCGAGACGCCGCCGCCGACCCGGACGACGGAGCCGGTCCCGACGCCTCGGCCCGAGGTTCCGCCGATCACCCAGCCGCCCCGCCCCTCGCCGCACTGACCCGACGCAAGCGCGGCCTCCGGGGCATTGAAGGTGCCAGACACCTTCGATCGGGCGAGCCGGACGGCGACGCCCTCGGCCGAGGTTCCGGCAATCACGCAGCCGCCGCCCCACACCACGCTGACCCGACGCAAGCACGGCTTCCGGGCATCGAGGTGCCATCGAAGGTGCCCATCGAAGGTGCCAGACACCTTCGATCCCTTCGATCGCGCCTCGAAGGTGTTTGACGCCTGAATCGGAGACGTGATCAGGGACATCGAAGGCCTTCGAAGGTGCCAGACACCTTCAACGGACACCTTCAACGGCCCGGACGACGGAGCCAGTTCTGACGCCTCGGCCCGAGGTTCCGCGGATCACCCAGCCGCCCCGCCCCACGCCGCACTGGCCCGACGCAAGCGCGGCCTCCGAGGCATGGGCATCCACGGTGCAAGACACCTTCGATCGCCCTCGCGCCTCCGGCGAGCCTCCGACGCCCACTCGTGATGGCGGATCGATCCACCTCGCGCAGCCTCTGCACGCTCGCCTCGCCCTGCCTTCACCGAACTTCACCAGTCCGCAACTGCTCCTTCGCGGAGGAGCGAGCGAACGGTCGACTGTCGTTGACGCGGAACGTCGCGCTCGATAGCACCCAGGCGGGCGCGAGGAGCCGGCGTGAACGAACCGATCGTCAGCATCGTCGACGTGGTGAAGGAGTACCAGCTCGGGAGCACCGTGGTTCCCGCGCTGCGAGGCGTGTCGCTCGATGTGCACAAGGGAGAGTTCATCTCCATCGCCGGCCCGTCGGGCAGCGGCAAGACCACGCTGCTCAATCTCATCGGCTGCGTCGACGTGGCGACGCGCGGCACGGTGCGAGTGGTGGGACGGGACACCGCGGCCTTGAGCGAACGGGAGCTCACCCGGCTCCGGCTGGAGACCATCGGCTTCATCTTCCAGAGCTTCAACCTCGTCGGTGTCCTCAGCGTCTTCCAGAACGTCGAGTTCCCGCTGCTGCTTCAGGGAAAGCTCCGCGGGCACGAGCGGCGGGCCCGGGTCATGACGCTGCTGGAGCAGGTGGGCCTCGCCGACCACGCCCGGCACCGTCCCAACGAGCTCTCCGGCGGCCAGCGGCAACGGGTCGCGGTGGCGCGCGCCCTCGTGGGCAGCCCGCACATCGTCCTCGCCGACGAGCCCACCGCCAATCTGGACTCCGAGACCGGCGAGCGGATCGTGGATCTCATGAAGGAGATGAACCTGCGGGACGGGACCACCTTCATCTTCTCCACCCATGACGCGAAGGTGATGGCCCATGCGGATGCGGTGGTGAAGCTGGCCGACGGAAAGATCGTCGGCCGGGACTCCGCAGGCGCGGCGCTGGCCGCCTCCGGTTCCGGAGGGCACTGAGCCGTGGTGGAGCGCGCCGGCATCCTCCTCCGCATTGCCTTCCGGAACCTCTTCCGGTCGCGGATCAATCTCCTCATCGGGGCGGTGATCCTCGGCGGGACGCTCCTGGTGGTGGTCGGGGGAGCACTGCTCGGCAGCGTCATCAGCTCGATGAGCCGGAGCATCATCGGCAGCGTCGCCGGCCACATCCAGGTTTACAGCGCGGCGAGCAAGGAAGAGTTCGCCATCTGGCCGATGGGGGGCAACGACCCGGATCTCAGCCCGATGGTGGACTGGGAGAAGAACCAGCGCCTGCTCGAGGCGGTGCCGAACGTGAAGGCGGTCATCCCCATGGGGATCAACGCCGCGCTGATCACCAGCGGGAACACCGTCGATCTCACGCTGGCGGAGCTGCGCTCGGTGGTGCGCGAGGAGAAGGCGCACGGGAGCACGCCCGAGCTGGAAGCGCAGCGCGCCTCGCTGAAGGAGCACGTCCGTCAGATCGTCCGCGTGCTGCAGTCGGACATGGGCAGGGTGGAGGAGATCAACACCTCCGACGCGCTCGATCCCGAGGCCCGCGCCGCCATCGGGCGGGCCTCGTCCGACGAGTTCTGGGCGGGTTTCGACCGGGACCCCTACGGGGCGCTCGAGTTCCTGGAGAACCGGCTCGCCCCGCTGCTCTCCGACGCCGATCTGGTACCGCTCCGGTACGTGGGAACGGATCTCGACGCGTTCCAGAAGCACTTCGACCGGATGGAGATCGTCGATGGCCAGCCGGTTCCGCCGGGCCACCGCGGCTTCATGATGTCCAAGTTCGTCTACGAGGACCGGCTCAAGCTCCGGACCGCGCGGCGCCTGGACAAGATCAAGGATGCCCTGGATCTGAAGGGATCGATTGCCCGCGATGAGACCCTCCAGCGGTACGTCCGCGAGAACCGCACCCAGACCCGGGAGATCCTCCTCCAGCTCGATCCCCTCAAGACGGAGAGGGCGATCGCCCTGCTCCAGAGAACGCTCGGCTCCTCGGAGAAGGACTTGGACAAGCTCCTCAACGCGTTCTTCGACACTGACGATGCCAACTTCTACCAGCGCTACGAGGTGTTCTACCGGGACCTCGCCCCGCTCTTGCAGCTCTACCGGCTCAAGGTCGGCGACGTCCTGACCATCACCGCCTTCACCCGCAGCGGCTACGTCCAGAGCCTCAACCTCAAGGTCTGGGGCACCTTCCAGTTCCGGGGGCTGGAAAAGTCGGCGCTCTCCGGGAACATCAACCTCATGGACATCGTGAGCTTCCGCGAGCTCTACGGCTACCTCAGCGCGGATCGCAAGGCGGAGATCGAGGCGATCAAGAAGGAAGGCGGCGTCCAGGAGATCGATCGCAGCCGCGCCGAGGAGGAGCTCTTCGGGCAGCCCAACCGGCGCGTCGTCGCCGAGGCCACGCCGGGGATCATCGACGAGAAGGAGCGGTTCAAGGGCGCCGGAGCGGCGCTCCGGCGCGAGGAGCTCGTCCGCCGGGTGTACGACCCCACGGAGATCGGCCGGGGCGTGGTCCTCGACGCGGCGGTCATCCTCCAGGATCCGCGCCACCTGCAGAAGACGCTGGCCGACATCCGCGCGCTCTCCGACCGCGAACACCTCGGGCTCCGCGTCGTCTCCTGGCGCGAGGCGGCGGGGCTCCTCGGCCAGTTCATCCTCCTCGCCACGGTGGTGCTGCTGCTCGCGGTGGGGATCATCTTCATCGTCGCCATGGTCATCATCAACAACTCGGTGATGATGGCCACTCTCCAGCGTACGCCGGAGGTGGGGACGATGCGGGCCATCGGCGCACCCCGCGCCTTCATCCTCTGGATGGTCCTGGTGGAGACGGTGACCCTGGGGCTGATCTTCGGCGGATTGGGGGCAGCGCTCGGCGCCGGCGCGATCGCGCTCCTGCACTGGTGGGGCATTCCCGCGGGGAACGAGACGCTCTACTTCTTCTTCTCCGGGCCGCGCCTCTTCCCCACCCTCAGCCCCTGGAACATCGTGGTGGCGCTGGTCGTGGTGGTGGTGGTGACCGTGCTCTCCACGCTCTACCCGGCCTTCCTGGCCACCCGCGTCCCCCCGGTCAGGGCGATGCAAGCCGACGAGTGAGACCATGGGCCAGCTCTTCCTGATCGCCGTCCGAAATCTCATAACGCACCGCCGGCGCACCCTGCTTCTGGGGGGCGCGATCCTGGGCGTGACCGCGCTCCTGGTGCTGCTCCTCGGGCTCCTCAACGGGATCCGTTCCACCATCCTCGAGTCCGCGACCACCCTGATGACCGGCCACGTGAACGTGGGCGGGTTCTACAAGGTGACCGCCGGAGCGGGCGCCCCGGTGGTGACCCACTACCCGAAGATCCTCGAGGTCATCCGCAAGGAGGTTCCCGAGCTCGACTACGTCACCCAGCGCGGCCGGGGCTGGGCGAAGGTGGTGAGCGACACCGGATCGCTGCAGTCCGGGGTCGGAGGGATCGACATCCTCCACGAGCCCGGCTTCCGGCGGGTGATCCAGGTCAAGGACGGCTCGCTGGATGCGCTGGCCGAGCCGGGCACGATCCTCATCTTCGACGAGCAGGCCCAGAAGCTGGGCGTCCGCGTCGGCGATCAGCTGACGCTCAGCGCCTACACCGTCCGCGGGGTGGCGAACACCGTCGACGTTCGCATCGTCGCCATCGCCCGCAACGTGGGACTCCTCAGCAGCTGGAACACCTTCGTTCCGGACTCGACCCTCCGGGGCCTGTACCAGATGAACGACCAGGCCACCGGAGCGCTGTTCCTCTACCTCAAGGACGTGAAGCAGGTCCCGCGGGTCCAGGAAAGGCTCCGGACGGTCCTCACCGGTGCAGGGTACTCGCTGATGGACCCGGACCCCCGCGCGTTCTGGTTCAAGTTCGAGACCGTGAACCGGGAGGGATGGACCGGGCAGAAGCTGGACGTGACCACCTGGGAGGACGAGATCTCGTTCATCCAGTGGACCGTGACCGCCATCACCTGGCTCTCGTACACGCTGATCGGGATTCTCCTGGTGATCATCGTGGTGGGGCTGATGAACACGATGTGGATCTCCATCCGCGAGCGTACCCGCGAGATCGGGACCCTCCGGGCGATCGGGATGCAGCGAGCACGGGTGCTGGCGATGTTCATGACCGAGGCCTTCACCCTCGCGGTGACCGCCACCCTGGCCGGCGCTGCGCTGGGGGTGGGCCTCTGCGCGCTGCTCAACCTCGCACACCTCCAGGCCCCGCTCGCATTGCAGCTCTTCCTGATGCGCGACGAGGTCCGCCTCCTGGTGAAGCCCTCGGCTCTGCTCGGAGCCATCGCCCTCATCGCCGGGTGCACCACCGGGATCGCGCTCTTCCCCTCCTTCCTCGCCGCCCGGATGCAGCCGGTGACCGCGATGCACCGCGTGGGGTGAGACCGACGACATGAGGACCACGATGCTGCGCCTGGCCCTGGTGCTGGTGGGATGCCTCTCCGGTCTCGCCTGGGCGAAGCCCCTCGCTCCTGCCGAAGTGACCGAGGTGGTGAAGATCATCGACGACCGGCAGCGGAACTCGGGCGACTACCGCTCGCTCGCGTACCTGGAGCAGAAGGAGAAGGACAAGACCGACACCGCGCGCGAGGCCATCGTCTACCGGCGCAGCGCGGACGAGAAGCTGATGATCCTCTTCACCAAGCCGAAGGGCGAGGCAGGGAAGGGCTACCTCCGGCTGGACAAGAACCTCTGGAGCTACGACCCCACCACCGGCAAGTGGGAGCGGCGAACGGAGCGCGAGCGCATCGCCGGCACCGACAGCCGCCGCGCCGACTTCGACGAGTCGCGGCTGGCGGAGGAGTACACGTCCACCTTCATGGGGGAGGCGAAGCTCGGCGCGTTCGACACCTGGATCATCGAGTCGAAGGTGAAGCCCGGGGTGGACGTTGCCTTTCCGGTGCTGAAGCTCTGGGTGGACCAGGCGACGGGGAACGTGCTCAAGCGGCAGGAGTTCGCGCTCTCCGGCCGGCTGATGCGAACGCTCTACTACCCGAGCTGGAAGAAGCTCTACAGCGAGTCGAAGGGCGCGGACGTCTGGTACCCCGGCGAGATCCGCATCTACGACGAGGTGGAGAAGGCCAACAGCACCATCGTGGTGCTCAAGTCGGTGGATCTCCGACCGCTGGAGGCCAACATCTTCACCAAGGCCTGGCTGGAGTCGAAGAGCCGATGACTCGCTGGGCGGTGCTGGGCGCGCTCGCGCTGTCGCTCACCGCCCTGGCACAGCGGCCGGACGAGGACGCGCTGTTCGGCGGCAAGCCCGACGGCGGCGCCTTGCCGGACCGACCGAGCGAGAACTCGATGTTCGGAGCGGCGCCGGACGCAGGAACCCCGGCGCGGGAGGCGGGAAGGAGCACCGGGCCGGCGGGCACCGCCGCGCAGGAGTCCCGGGGCCTCGACGAGGCGCCCACCTCCGATGCCTTCGCCACCGGCCGGGTGAAGGAGGATCCGCTGAAGATCGGCGGGCTCTTCTACACCCGCGCCTTCCTCCAGGTGCAGCAGGACCAGCCCTTCAACGAGTCGCGGGTCTCGTTGCCCACCCTGGTCGATGTGTACCTGGACGCGCGGCCCACCGACCGGCTCCGCGCCTTCGTGCTCGGGCGAATGACCTACGATCCGTTCCTCTCCACCACGGTGGGCGGGACGGCGCTCCCCGGCATTCCCGCCACCACCACCGCCGACAACCCGGCCGTGTTCCTCGATCAGGCCTGGCTTTCCTTCGACATCGCGCGCTCGGTGTTCGTCACGGTGGGACGCCAGCACGTGAAGTGGGGCGTGGCCCGGTTCTTCTCGCCCACCGACTTCCTCGCCTCACAACCGCGCGACCCGCTGGCCCTCTTCGACGCGCGGCTGGGAGTCACCATGGCGCGGGTGCAGATTCCCTGGGAGCGCGCCGGCTGGAACTTCACCGCCGTCGCCCTGTTCGAGCCCACCCAGAACGTGGGTGGCGGCTACTCCGGCAGCGCGCCGGTGGAGAACCCGGGCGGATCGGGCGTGAACCCCGCCGACACCGGAACGCTGCTCCGGGACGTGGGCGGCGCGGCCCGGGCCGAGGTCTCCTTCAAGAACGGCGCCTTCGGCGTCGATGGGCTGGTGCAGCGCAACCGGGCCGCGAGGGCGGGTGCCGACGTGACGATGTCCATCGGCGACTTCGACGTCTACGGCGAGGTGGCCTGGAAGGAGAGGCTGGACACGCCTCCCTCGCGGACCTTCACCGTCAACACCCCCATCGACGTCAGCGGGCTCGACCCGCGGGTGCCTCCCGGAACGACCGTCACCGCGAGCAGCGAGGCCACCGTGTCCGTCCCGCCACGCTCGACGCCGGTCATCCAGGCAGCGGGCGGTGCGACGTACTCCCTCAACTTCGAGGGAAACAAGAGCATCACCTTCGGAGCGGAGTACTTCTACAACTCGGCCAGCTACGAGCGCGACGAGTACCTGCCGCTGCTGATCCTCGGCGGTTTTCAGTCGTTCTACGTCGGGAAGCACTACCTGGCGCTGAGCGCCACGCTGCTGGAGACCGCGGCCAGGCGCACGTGGATCCTGTCCGGCATCGGCAACCTGACCGACGGCAGCTACATCGCTCGGCTGGACTTCGTGATCACGGTGCTGAGCTATCTCACGGTCGAGAGCTACGTGGCCGGCCACTTCGGCCGCACGGGGGGCGAGCTGCGACTGGGCTTTCCCCGGACGGATCTGTCGACCGTGGACGGCGTGACGGGCCTCCCGTCGGGGTCGTTCTTCGGTCCGCTGAACGCTCCCATTCTCGACGTCGGCGTGGGCCTTCGGCTCAGCATCTGACGCGCCTCGGGCGCATCGCCCCTACGGGACCGTTGCAAACACGGGCCTGGGCGAGCACTGGTTCCTTGCACTCCACGGAGGGCTTGCGGCATGGACGAGAAGAAGAGGGCCGAGCGGCGCGAGCAACGGTACAACCAGACGTTCGCCGCGTTCATGACCTACCTGCGGCGCGTGGGATCGATCTCCGAGGAGGTGGCGGAGAAGTCGGCGGTCGCCGTCCTCTGCGCCCTCGAGCGGCGCATCCTTCCCGACGAGGCGAAGGATCTCGAATCGCAGCTGCCGGTGAAGCTTCGCGAGCTCGTCCGTCGCTGCGACACCCACGCGGGGATCCAGCCGCACAAGATCCACCGTCCCGAGTTCGTGGCGATGGTGGCCGACGAGCTGGGAGTTCCGCCGGACCGGGCCGAGCATCTGATCCTGTCCGTGTTCCACACGCTGCGCGCCCAGGTCAGCGAGGGAGAGGCCCGGCAGGTGGAAGGACAGCTCCCGCCCGATCTCCGGTCCCTGTGGGAGCGCTCCGTCACTTCGCACGGCTGACGCAGTCCGCCAGCTCCTCCGAGGGCCGAGTCGCGCGCCCCCCCGGGCCGCTCGCACGGTCGATCCCCGTCCTGCCTCGGGAAGCCCTGCTCGAGAGCTGCCTGCTCGTCCGGACGCCAGGTGAGAAGGCACAACGTAAGTCATTGATGTGCTTGTGCTTTTGAAGGTGTCTGACACCTTCTCGAGACCCCTTCTCAAGCGCCGGAAGCTCTGCTCATCCGGGGCAGTGGCGTCCGCGATGCGCCCACGTTTGAGCAGGGTCAGCCACTTCCCATACGCTGTGCGTTTGCCGCCCTGCGGCAAACCGGTCGGTCGGGAGGTCTGGAATGCCCCTGCCCTCGAGGCACGGACTGTACGAGCCCACGATGGAGCACGACGCCTGCGGGCTGGGGTTCGTCGCTCATCTGCGCGGGGAGAAGTCGCGCGCCATCGTCGAGCAGGGGCTGGACATCCTGGTGCGGTTGTCGCACCGGGCGGCTTGCGGTGCGGACCCCCAGACCGGCGACGGGGCCGGCATCCTCCTCCAGCTTCCGGACGCCTTCTTCCGCAAGGAGGGCACGCGGCTCGGCTTCGAGATGCCCGAGCCCCGCTGCTACGCGGTGGGCCAGGTGTTCCTCCCCGCGGACCCGGCGGCCCGCGCGGCCTGCGAGCGGGTGTTCGCCGAGGTCGCCGAGCGCGAGGGGCAGCGGATCCTCGGGTGGCGCGACGTCCCGGTGGACGCCTCCCGCCTCGGCTGGCTCGCGCGGCGCTCCATGCCGGTGCTCCGGCAGGTCTACATCGCGCGCCGCCGCGTGGTGCCCTCGGCCTTCGAGCGGAAGCTCTTCGTCATCCGCAAGCTGGTGGAGAACCACATCCGCGCCGAGGGGCTGGACCCGGAGCGACGCTTCCACGTCCCCAGCCTCAGCTCCGAGACGATCGTTTACAAAGGTCTGATGCTCCCCTCGCAGCTGGCGAGCTTCTACCAGGACCTCCAGGACGAGGACGTCCAGAGCGGCCTGGCGCTGGTCCACTCCCGGTTCAGCACCAACACCTTCCCCACCTGGGAGCTGGCCCAGCCCTTCCGCTTCATCGGCCACAACGGGGAGATCAACACCCTCCGCGGCAACCGGAACCACCTCAACGCCCGGCGCAGCCAGCTGTCCTCGGCGAAGTTCGGCGGGAGCCTCGACCGGCTCTTCCCAATCGTCCAGCCCGAGCAGTCCGACTCGGCGCAGTTCGACAACATGCTCGAGCTGCTGGTCCTCGGCGGCCGAAGCCTGCCGCACGCGATGATGCTGATGATCCCCGAGGCCTGGGAGAAGCACGCCGCGATGGACGAGAACCGGCGCGCCTTCTACGAGTACTCCAGCGCCCTCCTCGAGCCGTGGGACGGCCCGGCGGCGATCGGCTTCACCGACGGATCGCTGATCGGCGCCACCCTGGACCGCAACGGCCTGCGTCCCGCGCGGTGGCTGATCACCGAGGACGACCGGGTGATCCTCGCCTCCGAGACCGGGGTCATCGACGTTCCCGCGGACAAGATCCGCAAGAAGGGCCGCCTCCAGCCAGGACGCATGTTCCTCGTGGACACCGTCGAGGGCCGCATCCTCGAGGACGAGGAGGTGAAGCGGGACATCACCGCCCGCTGGCCCTACCGGCAGTGGCTGAACCGGAACGTCTTCACCTTCGACGAGCTCCCCCGCGTTCCCGCCCCGGCGCGGCTCGAGGAGCACGAGCTCCGCATCACCCAGCGGGCCTTCGGCTGGACCGACGAGGACCTCAAGCAGATCGTCACGCCCATGGCGGAGACGGCTCACGAGCCGACCGGCTCGATGGGCAAGGACAGCCCGCTGGCGGTCCTCAGCGACCAGGCCCCGAGCCTGTTCCGCTACTTCCACCAGCTCTTCGCCCAGGTCACCAACCCGGCCATCGATCCCCACCGCGAGGCGCTGGTGATGAGCCTGGGGACCGCCACCGGCCCCGACGGGAACACCCTCGAGGAGACGCCGGACCAGTGCCATCGCCTGACCCTGCCCGGTCCGGTCCTGACCAGCGGGCAGCTCGCCCGGCTCGCAGAGAGCCACCACGAGGGCATGTTCCTTCCCCGCCACCTGCCGGCGCTGTTCGACCTGGACGCCGGCGAGGGCGCACTCGAGTCGGCGGTGGAGCGGCTCTGCCAGCAGGCGGTGGAGGCGGTGGACGAGGGCTGCGGCCTCCTCATCCTCAGCGATCGCGGGGTGAACGCGCGGCGCGCTCCCATCCCGGCGCTGCTCGCGCTCTCCGCGGTGCACCAGCGGCTGACCCGGGACGGCATCCGGATGCAGACCGGGCTCCTGGTGGAGACCGGCGAGGCGCGAGAGGTTCACGACTTCGCCGCGCTGTTCGGCTTCGGAGCCGCCGCGGTGAATCCCTATCTCGCGCTGGACACGGTGCGAGCGCTGGCCGACTCGGGGGAGATCGCCCTCGACGAGACCGAGGCGCAGAGCCGCTACATCAAGGCCATCGAGGAGGGGCTGCTCAAGGTGATGTCCAAGATGGGCATCTCCACCCTCCAGTCCTACCGCGGGGCGCAGATCTTCGAGGCGGTCGGGCTCGACCGCGCGCTCGTCGACAGGCACTTCACCGGCACGCCGTCGCGCCTGGGCGGCGTCGGGTTCGCCGAGCTGCAGCGCGAGGCCCTGGAGCGCCACGCCCGGGGCTACGACCCGCGAGCCGGCCCGGCGCTCCCCATCGGAGGGCTGTACCAGTGGCGACGGCAGGGCGAGCAGCACCGGTGGAATCCACAGACGGTCGCCCTGCTCCAGGCCGCCGTCCAGGGCGCGGACTGGGAGGCATTCCGGAAGTTCAGTGCCGCGGCGGATGACGAGATCCGCGGCGGGGCCACCCTGCGGGGGTTCCTCGAGCTGGTGCCGGCGAAGGAGCCAGTCCCGCTCGAGGAGGTCGAGCCGCTGGAGTCCATCGTCAAGCGCTTCGTCACCGGGGCGATGAGCTTCGGCAGCATCAGCGCCGAGGCCCACGAGACCCTGGCCATCGCCATGAACCGGCTCGGCGGGCGTAGCAACTCCGGCGAGGGCGGCGAGGAATCGCGGCGCTACGAGCCCGACGCCAACGGCGATCTGCGCCGGAGCGCCATCAAGCAGGTGGCCAGCGCACGCTTCGGGGTCAGCGCCGAGTACCTGGTCAACGCCGACGAGCTGCAGATCAAGATCGCCCAGGGCGCCAAGCCGGGCGAGGGCGGGCAGCTCCCCGGGCACAAGGTGGACGACCGTATCGCCCGCGTCCGCTGCTCCACGCCCGGTGTGACGCTCATCTCTCCCCCGCCCCACCACGACATCTACAGCATCGAGGACCTCTCGCAGCTCATCTACGACCTGCAGTCGGTCAACCCCCAGTCGCGGATCAGCGTGAAGCTGGTCAGCGAGGTCGGCGTGGGGACCGTGGCCGCCGGGGTCACCAAGGCCGGCGCCGGATGCGTGGTCATCGCCGGCTACGAGGGCGGCACCGGCGCCTCACCGGTCTCCAGCATCCAGCACGCCGGGCTGCCCTGGGAGCTGGGCGTGGCCGAGACCCACCAGACGCTGATGGAGAACGGGATGCGCGGCCGGGTCCGGGTGCAGACCGACGGCGGGATGCGCACCGGACGGGACGTGGTCGTCGCCGCGCTGCTGGGGGCCGAGGAGTACGGGATGGCCACCGCGTCGCTGGTGGCGATGGGCTGCGTGATGCTGCGCAAGTGCCATCTCAACACCTGCTCGGTGGGCATCGCGACCCAGGACCCGGAGCTCCGCGAGCGCTTCGCCGGAACGCCGGAGGGCGTGGTCCACTTCTTCCTCTTCGTCGCCCGCGAGGTACGCGAGCTGCTGGCCAGGCTCGGCGCGCGCAGCCTCGACGAGATCATCGGCCGGCGGGATCTGCTCCGCCGCCGGCAGGACGTCGGGCACTGGAAGGCCCGGCGGCTCGACCTGTCACCGATGCTGGTCACCCCCCGGGCTCCGGCAGACGCGCCACGGCACTGCATCGAGGTGCAGAAGAAGGACGTCTCGGATCACCTGGACCGGGTGCTGCTCCAGCGCGCGCGGGCCACGCTCGAGGGAGGGGCTCCGAGCCTCATCGTGGTTCCGGTGAAGAACGCGCACCGCGCCGTCGGGGCGATGCTCTCCGGGGAGATCGCCCGGCTCCGAGGCGCGGCGGGCTTGCCGGACGACAGCATCCGCGTCCGGCTGCAGGGCTCGGCCGGGCAGAGCTTCGGCGCGTTCCTCGCCGCGGGGGTGACGCTCGAGCTCGAGGGAGACGCCAACGACTACGTCGGCAAGGGTCTCTCCGGAGGGCGGGTCATCGTCCGGCCGCCGGCGGGAGCGCGCTTCCCGTCCGAGGAGAACGTCATCATCGGCAACACCGTCCTCTACGGCGCGACCGGCGGCGAGCTGTATGCCTCCGGGCTCGCCGGTGAGCGGTTCGCGGTGCGGAACAGCGGTGCCTCGGCGGTGGTCGAGGGCGTGGGCGACCACGGCTGCGAGTACATGACCGGCGGCGTGGTGGTGGTGCTCGGGCCCACCGGCCGGAACTTCGGAGCAGGGATGAGCGGGGGGATGGCGTTCGTCCTCGACCGCGAGCGGCGCTTCCGCGACCGCTGCAACACCGACATGGTGGAGCTCGAGTCGCTGGTGGACGAGTCGGACATCTGGCTGGTCTACGGCCTGGTGGAGAACCATCTCCGGCACACCGCGAGCCCGGTGGCGCGCCGGGTGCTCGACCACTGGACGCACCTCGTCCCGCAGTTCGTGAAGGTGATGCCCACCGACTACAAGCGGGTGCTGCAGGCGCGCCGCTCGGCGCAGCGGCCGCCGACGACGGTCCCCGCGCGTCCGCGGCTCCGGGCGGTGGAAGGCTAAGTCGGAGCACTCATGGGCAAGACCACCGGCTTCCTGGAGTGGCAGCGCGAGGCGCCGTCGAAGCGCCCGAAGTCCGAGCGTGTCCATGACACGCGCGAGTTCATCCTTCCCCAGCCGGTGGAGCAGAGCCGGCGGCAGGCGGGACGCTGCATGGACTGCGGCATCCCCTTCTGTCACCAGGGCTGTCCGCTCGGGAACCTCATCCCCGACTTCAACGACCAGGTGTGGCGGGGGCGGTGGGAGGAGGCCTGGGCCACGCTCTCCTCGACGAACGACTTCCCCGAGTTCACCGGTCGGCTGTGCCCCGCCCCCTGCGAGGCGGCCTGCGTGCTGGCGATCGACCAGGCGCCGGTCACCATCGAGCAGATCGAGAAGGAGATCGCCGACCGGGCCTTCCGGGAGGGCTGGGTGCGTCCGCGGCCGCCGGCCTCGAGGAG
>RPRB01000050.1 GCA_003818285.1 Myxococcaceae bacterium | reverse complement strand
GAGGCGTCCTCCAGGGCGGCGAACGTGTTCCGGGCCTCGTGGGTGGTGCGGATGAGCTCGTCCAGCTTGAGATGCAGCGCAGTCGCGTCCCGGTTCTGGGTGGCCGGGATCAGGAACACCATCAGGAAGGTCACCACCGTCGTTCCGGTGTTGATGACCAGCTGCCACGAATCGCTGAAGTGGAAGAGCGGCCCGGTCACCGCCCAGACCGCGACCACCAGCACCGCGAGCGCGAAGGCGACCGGGGTCCCCAGTCCCCGGGAGCAGGTGTTCGCGAACCGACGGAAGCCACCCTCCATCCGCGGCAAGCTAGGCATCAAGGCGGGTCCGGGGGAGCGCCGTGCCCCAGGCGAAGGGACTTGACCCGGGGCCCCCGCACGGAAACGGTCGCGCGGTCCGTGAAATCCCGCCTTCTCCCGCTGGTGCTGGTGCTCCTGGCTTGCAGGACCGCGCTGGGCGCGGGCGCGGACGACAAGCCAGCAAGCCCGACGCCCGGGGTGGTCCGGATCCGGGAGCGCGCGGTCCTCGAGCTGCGGGTGCCACTTGGCGGACGACCCACCGAGGCTCCGGCGCTGGGGGTGGACGGGGCTGGTGTCCCAGGCGGGCCTGGCGCTGGGCATCGCCGGGAAGATCCAGAAGGAGCACCCCGGATACGGGGCGGGCTTCGCCGCCATGGCAGTTGCCACCGTGGCCCTGAACGAGCTGGTCGGCCCCATCCTGTTCAAGGCGGCGCTCGACCGCAGCGGGGAGAGCGCCACTCACGCCGACACCGAGGAGAGCACCCCGGCGACGGGAGTCGAGCCGGCGCGCTAGCGACGGTCTCGTCGTCGGCCCACGGCGCTAACGCGCGCTGAACGCCTCGCGCGCAGCGGCGAGGAAATCGGTGTCGGTCACGATGCCCATGAGATGCCCGTCGGTCCCGAGCACCGGCAGCGAGCCGAAGCGGTTCTCGAGGAGCAGCTCGATCGCCTCGTGAACCGGCGTGTCCGGGGTGACGGTCACCGGATTGCGGCTCATGGTCTCGCCCACGCGGACCGACTTCTTTCCCCGAGCGAGGGCCAGAAGCACGTCCCCGGCGGAGAGGATGCCCACCAGGTTCTGCTTCGGATCCACCACCGGGATGTGACGGATCGCCCCGAGCTTCATCTGCGCGTCGGCGACGCCGATGGTGTCGCTATCGCGTACGACGATGAGCGCGGTGGACATCAGATCTCCGACGGTCGCGACGCGGGACATGGCGAGCACCTCCTGCTCGCAGAAGACCTTACTCCCCCGGCGGAGGACGAGGGAGGCCGTCCGGAGCGCCCCGCTCGCTGCACGAGGAGAGCGCAATTCCTGCGCCGTCGTAGCCTGCGCGGATGCTCGCTCCCCTCCTCACGGTGTCCGCGTTCGCCCTGGCCGCGGGGCCCGATCCGCTCGCCGGACCACGCGCCGAGGCCCAGGCCCTGGTCCTCATCCAGCAGACCCTCCAGTGGTACACCGCGACCGTCGGCGAGACGAGCATCCAGGCCGAGACCTACCTCGGGCATGACCGGCTCTTCTCCAGGGACAGCATCGCCCGGGTGCGCAAGGCGGCGAAGGAGCCGGGGATCTCCGCCGACGAGCGACGGGCCCGCGAGTACTTCCAGGCCTACCTCGCCGGTGAGTTCCTCTCCCAGTCGACGGCGAAGTACGACGACCGCGCGCAGAACGCTGCGCTCCAGACGACGGTGCGTCTGCCGTGGACGAAGGACCCGGTTCCCTACAAGCAGCTGGACCTGCTGGTGGCGGACGAGAAGGACGCCGGAAGACGGGCGGAGATCGAGAAGGCACGAGCCGAGATCTGGCGGACGGTGCTGAACCCCATCCTCGCGGAGAAGGAGGCGACCGCGCAGCGGCTGGCCCGCGAGCTGGGGTACCGCTCCTACGTGGAGCTCTCCGAAGAGAGCCGCCGGGCGCAGCTCCGGCCCTTCATGGTAGAGGGCAAGCGCTTCCTGGACGCGACCGACGGGATCTTCCGCGAGCTCCTTCAAGAGATCAGCCCACGCGAGCTGGGCATCCCCGCCTCGCAGCTTCGCCGGAGTGACTTCAGCCGCCTGTTCAAGGGCGCCCGGCACGAGCGCTACTTCCCGGCGGACATCGCCGTGCCCTCCTTCCGCTCGTTCCTGGGCGGGATGGGCATCGATTTCAAGACCGTGGCCGGCACCGAGGTGCGGGTGGACGCCGCGCTGAACCCGCTCAAGGAGCCACGCGCCGCCTGCTGGGGCATCCGGGTGCCGTCGGACGTGCGGGTCAACGTCAAGCCCATCCCCGGGCTGGACAGCCTGGGCACGTTCTTCCACGAGGGCGGCCACGCGGTGATGTTCGCCAACACGACCACGAAGGTCTGGGAGTTCCAGCAGCTCGGGCCCGGTGCGCTCACCGAGGGGCTGGGCGAGGTGTTCCGCTACGCGTGGGCCGACCCGGTGTGGCTGCGCCGGTACCGGAGCTTCGTCCAGGCCCACAACGCGGAGGCGAAGCGGAACGATCCCCTGATGAGCGACCAGGACATCCGGGAGCTCGCTCGGCTGCAGCTGCTCTACCAGCTCTACTACCTGCGCCGGTACGCGTACGCGAAGCTGGTCTACGAGTCGGTGCTGCACGGCGGCTCGCCCTCGCTGTGGAAGGGCATCTACGACCGTCCCACCGCCGACCCGATGGCGGTCTACCGGGAGCTGTTCTCCACCGCCTACGCCGTGCCGATGGACGAGAGCGACGCGCTCCGCTTCCGGACCGACGTGGACGACACCTTCTACTCGCTGGACTACGCGCGCTCCTTCGCCCTCGCGCATCTCATGTCCGAGGGCCTGCGCACCCGCTTCGGTCCCGACTGGTACGGCAGCCCCGAGGCAGGGAAGCTCATCAAGAGCCTCGTCGCCGAGGGGAACAAGACCGAGGCCGAGGACGTGGCGAAGCTCTTCGGCATCCCCTTCGACCTCCGCCCGGCGGAATCGCGGATCCGCCGGCTCGTCGCGGAGACGTCGGCGCGCTGACCCCCGGGCACTCGGGCCGGGGGCCGAGCGGGTCAAGGGCTTCCTGGACAACACCGAGGTCTTCCGGGTGATGGCCGAGGCGCTCGGCCTCGGGCGCGCCCCACCCTCCCCCAGCGCGTCGGCCGCGGCCGGAACCGCGGGGGCGAGGAAATGATCCACCGAGGGGTGTGACTTTCGAGCGCCCGGCTCGGGCCTGGCATAGAACTCCCCGCCTTGGGCTCGCACCCGCCGCACGAACACCACCGGCACCTCTCCCACGTTCCCGCCTCCCGGGTGGCGCTCGCCGCGGTCATCACCGTGGTCGCCGGGGGCGTGGAGCTCTTCGCCTCTCGCGCCAGCGGGAGCCTGTTCCTCCTCGCCGACGCGGTGCACCTCCTGGCTCACCTGGGCATCTTCCTGGTCCTGCTGATCCCCCCGGGTCGCCTCCATGGGACGAGCGAGGACCTGGGCGCGGTGGCGGTGCTGGGGATCATCGTGGCCGTCGCCGGCTGGGTGCTGTGGCTCAGCGTGGACCACCTGCTGCATCCGCCCGAGGAGCTGCCCAACCCCGCGGCCATGCTGGTGGCGCTGTTCGGGCTCGCGGCGAACACCTGCTCGGCGCTGCTCTTCCGCAGGCCGGCCGAGACCCACTTCTCGTTCCGGGCGGCGCTGGCGCACGAGCTGTCCGACGGAGGAATGACGCTGGCCGGGCTGGTGGGCGCGGGGTGCATCTCCCTCTTCGGGTGGCACTGGGTGGACCCGACGCTGAGCCTGGTCATCGGCGGCTGGCTCGGCGTGTGGGCAGTGCGGCTGCTGGTGCGGCGAGCGCTGCGCGGGCCCGAGGTGTTCTTCGAGCACTAGGCGCCCAACCCTGAGGCACCTGAGGCCTTTGCTCGGGGCCAGACTTGAACTGGCACGCTGCCGAGGCAGCCGCGGATTTTAAGTCCGCTGCGTCTACCGGTTCCGCCACCCGAGCGAGATCGAACTCTAGCGATTCTCGTCCGTTTGAGCCGCTCTCCTGACCGCGATGATGGGCGCGGGATCCACTCGCCAGGCCTGGCCATCGAAGATGGCGAGCCAGGGGTCAATCGGGGGTCCCCGGAGCGGGCCACGTCGCGAGCAGCTCCTTCAAGCAGGCGATGTACTCGTGCAGGTCGAACGGCTTCTTCAGCTTGCCGCTCGCCGGACCCGCTCCGGCGATGCTGTCCGGATCCCACGCGGAAGTGAGCAGGACGGGCACTCCGGCTTCGTGGAACCGCGCGAGCGTCGCAGAGCCCTGGTCGAGAATGCTCCAGTGCAGGACCGCCACGCACGGAGGCCGGAGCCTGGGAAGGTTCGCGACGGCTTCCGTCTCATCCCGCGCCGAGTAGACCGCGGCGCTGGGGAAGCTGTCCGCGGTGATCTCGGCAAGCACCTGCCGCAGCGACGGATCTCGTTCCGCGACGAGGAAGGAGGGGGGCACCAGCACCAGGATTACCTGCCTTCTCGACCGTGACGATCACCAGGTAAGCGCGAGGCGTTTCCGGAGCGGAAGAGCACATCTTCGGGGTCCTGGGCAGTGGATCGTCACTCCTCCGGCGCGGCGGGCGGCGGGATCGTTCCGGCCGTGACCGTGGTCGGCTGCGCGGCGGCCCCCGCAGCCGAGGCACCGGGGGCTTCGTGGCGGATCGCGAACTCCTGGGCCACCACGAGGATCTCCGCCACATCGAACGGCTTCTTCAGCGCCTTGATCACGCCCGGAGCGTGCCCGAACAGCAGCTCGACCTCGACCGCAGCGGACATGATCACGACCTCCATCTGCTCCCGGTCGGGCCACTCCTTCAGGTGCGCGAGGAACGTCATCCCATCCATCACCGGCATGTTCACGTCGAGCAGGATGAGGACCGGACGTCCGATCCTCCCGAGCACGCCGAGCGCTTCCGACCCGTTCCGGGCCACCGAGACCCGATGGCCTTCCTCGGCGAGCACCTCTTCCAGCGTGTCACGGAACCCGAAGTCGTCCTCGGCAATGAGGATGTTGGCGGTCGTGCTCATCTCCGCCTCGCGATCTGGGGCCGACGTCGGGCGCAGACATCTGTGACCTCGAGAGGCCTGTTCGCGGTTCGACGGCTGCTCCCCGGCGACGGAACGCCGGTCCGCCACGGCGGCGCTCGGAAGCACGAGGGGCTCCGTCGGGGAAACCAGGCGGGGACACGACCCCACCTCTGCGTGTAAGGTCCCGGCCCCGAGGGGAGCCCGACGTCCGAGGTGTCCATGTCCTTCGCCCGATTCCGGATGCGCCACCTGGCGCTCGCCTGCGCTTCCGTCGTTCTCCTCGTCGCCGGCTGTGCCTCCTCGAGCAAGGCGAAGCTCCACACGGCCTCCAGTGGCCCCGAGCAGCGCTTCAGCATGGTGGGCAACGGATTCGAGACCACCGCGCTCATCAGCAAGGATGGCGCTCAGGGCCCGAGCGTCGATGTCGGGCGCTACGATGATGGGGCCACTCTCCGGGGCACGCTGCGCAACAGACCCTTTCAGCTCTCCATCGATCAGGCGGGAGGAAAGGCGACCGGGCAGGCAGGAGAAGGGCCCATCACGCTCAACGCCGCCGAGGAGGGTGACCAGCTCAAGTGCACCGGCCTCGTCACCGGACGGCCGTCGAACATCAGCGCGTCGACGGAGCGGATCACCGGCACGATCGGGCTCTGCTCGTACGACCTCACCCGGTCCGGGGAAAGCTACGCCGGCTCGCGCTCCTGCGCCGGAGGCATCTCCCCGGTGACGGTCACCTTTCCCACCACCATCCTCGAGTGGAAGCCGATCAACATCTGCGCGCTGATGGCGCTGCTGATGTCGACGCCGTAGGAGGCCCTCACCCGTCCTGGCCTCACCGCGGCGGGGGGCCGGGCGGCGCTACCCGAAGTGGTAGCCGAGGCTGAACCGGATGACCGGCAGCGGCACCGTGGACCCGAAGTGGACGACGTCACGAACGTCCTGCTCGACGTCGGGCGGGGTCCCCGGAGGGATGACCACGCTCTCGGTGTGACCGAGCACGAACTGCGCGCCCAGGTCCAATCCCATCGCGAACCCACTGCTCCACACCCATTGCCAGCCGATCCGCGGGGTGATGACCCAGCTGTCCACGCGTGCCGAGCCGCCGAGCCCGATGGGTGACCCCGTCTGCTTCTCGGTCACCACCGCGTCGATGACCTGCTGTCCGACCCCGACCCCCAGGAAGAAGCTTCCTCGCAGCGGATAGACCCTGAGCGCGACCTCCCAGGCGTCGAACCGGTTGAGCGACGAGACGGTCGTGTCGCTCTTCGCGCCGGCCCAGCTCAGGATGGCGTCCGAGGCGAACTTGGGAAAGGTGCTCCAGCCGCCGCTGACCCCGATGTAGGGGTGGAGCCGTGCGTAACCCTCGACGTTGATCGGTCGGGGGATGCTGACGATTCCCAGGTTCACCCCCACCCGGAACCGGCCGGGATCGTCGGGTCCTCCGTCCTCGGCAGCCCGCGCCGGTACCGCGAGCAGCAGCACGGACGCCAGGAACAGCCCCTTCCGCATGCAGCCTCCTCGAGAGGTGGAGACCCGATGTCACCTGGTCGGGGAGGGAGCACGCAAGGAAGTTGCTCGGGGCCCCACCTACACCGGGGCCGGTGTTAAAGACCTTTCCCCCCATGCTGGAAACCGTCACCAAGGGCTTCCGGGCGGCCAAGAACCGGCTCGCCGGGAAGCAGGAGATCACCCCCGAGCTCGTCGACGAGTCGCTGCGGGACATCCGCGTCTCGCTCCTCGAGGCCGACGTCGCGTTCGACGTCGTCAAGTCGTTCGTCGCCCGGGTGCGCGAGAAGGCGGTCGGCGCCACCGTCCAGACGACCATCACCGACAAGCAGGGGCGGAAGCACAAGGTCTCCGCCGGCGAGCACTTCATCAAGGTCTGCCACGACGAGCTCGAGGCCCTGATGGGTCCGGTGGACACCTCCCTGAAGTTCAAGCCCAAGGGCGGGGTCACCACGATGATGATGGTCGGCCTCCAGGGCTCGGGAAAGACGACCACCGTCGGGAAGCTGGCGAGCTACCTGTTGAAGAAGGGCCGGAAGCCGCTCCTGGTCGCCGCCGACATCTACCGCCCCGCCGCCGTGGACCAGCTTCAAATCCTGGGGGAGCGGCTCGACGTGCCGGTCTTCTTCCAGCCCGACACCCTGCCCCCGGACCTGGCGGTGAGGGGGGTGGAGGAGGCCCGGGCGAAGAAGTGCGACGTGGTGCTCATCGACACCGCCGGCCGGCTCGCCATCGACGAGCAGCTGATGAACGAGCTGAACCTCATCAAGGCCGCCGTCCAGCCGGACGACATCCTGCTGGTGTGCGACGCGATGATCGGCCAGGACGCGGTGCGGACCGCGGCGGAGTTCGACCGCCGGCTCGCGCTCGACGGGTTCATCCTCACCAAGCTCGACGGTGACGCCCGCGGCGGGGCGGCGCTGTCGATCAAGGAGGTCACCGGCAAGCCCATCAAGTTCCTGGGCATGGGCGAGTCGCTGGACAAGCTCGAGGAGTTCCGCCCCGACGGGCTCGCCAGCCGCATCCTGGGCTTCGGCGACATCGTCGGGCTGATGCAGGACTTCGAGCAGGTCGTCGACGAGGAGAAGGCCGAGGAGGATGCGAAGAGGCTCCTCTCCGGGAACTTCTCGATGAAGGACTTCGTCGAGCAGATCCGCACCGTCCGGAAGATGGGTCCGCTGAAGGACCTGCTGGAGAAGTTCCCCATCTTCGGGGAGATGACCGAGCAGCTGAACCCGGACGAGAAGGAGCTCGGCAAGATCGAGGCGATGTACGACTCGATGACCGAGAAGGAGCGCCTGCGGCCCTCGCTCATCGACGACAGCCGGATGACGCGCATCGCCCGAGGCTCGGGCCGGAAGAAGAGCGACGTCCAGGAGCTGCTCCAGAAGCACGGGATGATGCAGCAGGTGATGGGCGCGGTAGGCCAGAACCCCGGGCTCCTGGGCCGCATCCCCGGCTTCAAGCAGCTGGGTCAGCTCTCGAAGCTGAAGAACATGGACCTGTCCCAGGTCTTCGGGAAGGACGCGAAGATGATGGAGCAGGCACTCGGTGGCGGGGGGATGCCGATGCAGATCCCGCAGGTGGCGCCGGGCTACACGCCGCCGATGGGCGCGGGCGCGATGGCCCGCGCGCGGCTGATGGGCTACTCGGACGCGCCGATGGCCAAGCAGGTGGACCGCGACGCGCTCAAGGACAGGCGCAAGCGCGAGCGGCAAGCGCGGAAGAAGAACCGGAAGCGGCGCTAGGACTCAGCGGAACGCTCCGGGCCAGACGCTGAGGGTACAGGTCACGGACTGGCGACCAGGCGCGGGGAGCGTCACTCCGCGGGCGGGATGCTCGGCCGCTACTCGGCCTCGCCCGGTGGATCCTCGAGGCGCGGGACGACCAGGCCCCGCGAGAGCCGCCGGAGCACCCGCAGCTTTTGCCGCTGCTTGTACCGGGCGTGGGCGTTCTCCCCCTGCTCGTTCTCCTCGGCGGTGCCGGCGTCCAGCATCTGGAACTCGACCAGGGTGAAGGCGATCCGGCCCTTCCGCTCCCGGCGATCCAGCTCCGGCGGCGGCAGCCACTCGTCGAGACGGAGCGGCACGTCCACCACGAAGTTGAGCGCCTTGTACCCGCTTCCGCTGAACTCGTTGCCCGGCGGGCCCTCGCGGTCCTCGAAGTCGAGGTCGAGGTGCAGCTCGTGGGCGTGCTGCCGGAAGTGCGGGAACTCGTGCAGGAGTGACTTGAAGGGGAGCAGCGTGTTCTCGGTCTGTCCCGGCACCAGGAAGTTGAAGGGGAACAGCCGCTGGGTCAGGAAGTAGAGCACCGGGAGGATGTCCGCCCGCGTCGGGGTGACGATGCGGAAGCGGGTCTTGTCGTAGACCTGCGCGGCCACGTTCTCCTTCTTCGCCAGGAGCTTCGTGATGAGCGACTCGCGGCTCTTCACCGAGGGGCTGTAGTCGAGGATGGGCAGCCCCTTCTCCCGAGCCTCCGACAGCACCCCGTTCACCTTCGCGGTCACCATCCGCGACAGGTCCGCCTCGGAGACCGCCAGACGGAACAGGAGGTCTCTCCCCTCGATGTGCTGCACCACGTGCATGCACTTGAGGACGATGCAGGCGATCCGCCGGAAGCGGTGCGGCTCCTTCACCCCGCTGGCGTAGAGAAAGAGGTCGTGGACCTCCGCCGGCCGGGCCACCGCATCCGCCACCCGGTAGGAGAAGGTGCGGCGCAGGTACTCGACCGCGTCGGACAGCACCAGGCGGGCCCAGGCCTCGTCCTCGGCGTGCGTCAGGTCCAGTCCGCACAGCCGGAGGAAGCGGTCCACCTCGTCCCGGTTTCGAAAGTGCAGCCGCCGCCAGTCGATGACCGAGCCCCCCCGGAGGACGTGACGCACCCGCTCGAGCTCCTTGAGGCCCATCTCGGCCACGGAGCGGACAGGGAGATCCGGGAGCTTTGGCTCGACGGGGAGGCGCATGGGGGCGGCGCCCCTTACCAGTCTAGAAGGTGAAGGGAAAGTCCACCGGCTCGCCCGGCTGGTACTTGTGCTTGGGGAAGTTCCAGGACTTCACCAGACCGCTGAGACAGGTGGCCATATAGGACGACTTGAACTGGTCGGTCACCGCGGAGACCGAGGTGGTCTTCCCCGACGTCTGGATGACCCAGTGCATCACCAGGGTGCCATGGAGGTTCGGTTCGCGGGCCTTCTGCTCGTTCACGCACTGGACGATCTTCGGCTTGTTCGCCAGCACCACCGACATGATGTCCCCCTTGGGAAGCCGATCGGGGACCTCGGTGCTGTTCGAGGAGCCAGGCGCGGGGGGAACGTAGGCGGTCTTCTTGCCGTTGCTGCGGCTCTCGGTGGGCTTCGAGCCGCCGCCGGTGCCGAACACCTCGTCGAACAGGTCGTCGGCCTTGCTCTTGCCGTTCCCCGAGCTCTTCGGGGCCGGATCGGCCGAGGCGACCTGCTCGTCACCCCCACCGGACGCCTTGCTCCCGCCGGTGTGTCGGGTGCCGCGGGTCCCTCGCCGGGTCCCGTTGCCCTCGCTCGGCGGCACGGCCGGCGTGACCTTCGCCACCGCCGGCGTCACCGAGGGGGTCACTGCGGGCGTGGAGGCCGGAGCCGGCGTGGTGGTCGCGGTGGCCTGGGTGCCCTTGGGTGGCTCGGGCGGTGTCACCTTGGCCGGCTCGGGCGGCGGTGGGGGGACCTGGCGGGCGGCAAGCTCCGCGGCCTTCTGCCGCTGCAAGAGGTACCAGCCGCCTCCCCCGACCGCGCCCAGCACCACCAGCACCGCGACGCCGATCCCGATGAGGAGCCCCTTGTTGCCCTGGGCCTTCGCCGGCCGCGTGGCGTAGGGGTAGGCGGAAGTGAAGGTCGGCGGCCGCTCGACGGCGGTCACCGGGGTGGGCTTCTCGGCGCGCGCCGGCCGGCCGTTCACGCTCGCGGCAGGAACCTCTCCCGTCGGCGGCGGCACCTCGAGGAAGCCCCGCGGCGCGGACATCGGCTCGGGAGCGGGCGGCGGCGCGTCAGGCTTGCTGAGCGCTTCGATCTCGTCCTTCACCAGGCTCGCCAGCGCAGCCGAGGCCGAGGGCCTCCAGCCTCCCGCGGTCTCCGGCACCGGCGTCGGCACCTCGGTCCGCACCGTGCGCATCACCCCACCGGCGTTGAACGCGGACTCGACCGGGACCGACACGACGGGCATCGGACCCGAGGGTGACGACGCCGGCGAGAAGACCGGCCGCTGCGGCCGTGGCGCGAGCCACGCCGCCAGCTCGGCGACCTCGGACAGGGGCACCCAGTCCTCGAAGCCCTGTCGCCACGTCAGGCTGTCAGGGCCGATCTCCCCGCGATCCCAGTGGTCCTTGATCGCCTCGGGGGTCAGGGGACCGGTCTGCTTGTCGTCGATGGCGACGTACCAGTCGAGCGCCCGCGGCGGGCCGTCGCTCACCGGCGGCAGGTTGGCCTCCACCGGGGCGGGCTCCTCGGCGGAAGGCTGCCCGACCGGCTCGTCGTCGTGGCGCTCACCGAGCGCGCTCTCGAACGCGGCGCCGATCTCCGCGTCATCCACGTCGCTGAAGATCGAGTTCTCGCCCGTGGGCGCTTCGGGAGCGGGGGGCGGCGGCGCGGACTCCTCCAGCCCCTGGAGGGCGGCGTCGGCCTCGGCGTCCTGTGGGCGGCGCACCACGATGACGTTGCCGCACTTCTTGCAGCGGACCTTGACCCCGTTCTCCCCGACCTTGTCGTCGGAGATCATGTACTGGGCGCGGCAGCTGTCGCAGACGAAGCGCATGGAACTCCGAGCGGTTGCCTAGCCCTCGAGCGTAGAGGTCGCCCCCCGGCCTGGTCAAGGAACGCCCGAGGGATGGAGGAGATCTACTTCCGCGTGGGCACCTCGACGTTGGTGCCCACCGCCATCCGCAATGCGGCGAGGTCCTCCGACACCGCGAAGGTCATCAGCTCGCGGATCTTCACCTTCCCGGCGACGCGGTAGCTGGACCCGGTTTCACCCTGGACGAGCTTCTTCACCGCTTCGAGGTCTCCTGCGGTGAACAGCGCACAGCGGACCCCGGTCAGCTCTGCCCCCTCCAGGTAATCCCTGACCGCGTCGCCGTCGGAGCGGCGCAGCACCTCGGGAACCAGCCGGGCCAGGGCGGCGCGGAACGGCTCGGTCATGACCGATTCGAGCGCCTGCCGCTCGGCGTCGATCACCGGCGCGGGCGCGGTCCAGCGCATCTGGAAGCCGGAGAGGAGCACCGCGCCCTGGAACACCGCCGCCAGCCGCTCGGGCGCGAAGCGCGAGGCGAAGATGAGCTCGGGTCGGAGCAGCGCCAGCGTTCGCCCGAGCTGCGCGTGGGTGTCCTTGGCCTGCGGGTCGCCGAAGAACTTCCCGCCGACCTTCAGGCACACCGGCTGGCTGTGGACGATCTCCACGCTCACGAGCGGGTCCGGCGCGGGGTCCATCGAACGCTTGGCCAGCTTGTCGCGGGTGGCGACCAGGAACGGGGAGAACAGCTCCACCGCCTCGAGGCCCAGGAGGCGCGCGATCGCCCGGTAGTGGTGGATCTGGTACTCCTGCGCGGTCGCCACGTCGATCCGGTGCTTCTTGGGGATGAGCTGCGCCTGGGCGAGCGGCACCGCCGAGAGCTGGCCCGCGCCCTGGAAGAGCAGCCCCATCAGCTCGGCGAACGGCGTGCGCACCTTGGGGTGCAGGAGGTACTGGGCCCAGACCCGGTCGTTGAGGGTGGCCCGCGGCGTCTCGCGCTTCTTCGCGTAGGGCCCGAGCTTGGTGAGGATCTCCTTCTCCGCCGGTCCGGGATCGCCCAGGAGCCCCGTCACCACCTGCGCGGCGAGCCAGGCTCCGTCGTAGTCCTTCCTGCGGGCGGCGAGCTCGGCCAGCTGACTCGCCACCTTCTTCGGGTTCTGGGTGTGGGCCAGCGCCCGCCGCAGCGCCTGGACCGCGGGCTCCTCGTTCCCGGAGGACGCCAGCAGGAGCTCGGCGTAGGTCTCCTGGACGATGGCGTCGTCGGGGAGCCCGGCGGCGGCCACCTTGTAGGCCATCAGCGCGCTCTCCGGCTGCTTGAGGACCTGGAGGTACAGGTCGCCCAGCGTCCGCCAGAGCGCCATCCGCGCCGACTCGGTCTCGTCGGTCTTGGGGAGCCGCTGGATCATCCGGGCGTAGTTCTCCTCCAGCTGCTTCCACTCCTTCGCCGCGCCGAGCATCGCCTCGATGGCGCTGAAGGCCTCGATGAAGAGCGGGTCGAGGTCCAGCGCGGCGTTGAACGCCTCCACCGCGCGGCCGGTGTCCCGCAGCTCGTCGCGGAGGCTCTCGCCGAGCGCGAACCACACCCGCTTCGCGCGCTGGGCGTCGGCCTGGAGCTCGGGCTGGCCGAGCATGACTTCGAGAATCTCCGCCGCCTTCCCCGGCTGCCGCGTCTCCCGGTAGAGCACGTAGAGCGCGTCCATCACCTCGAGGGACTGAGGGCGGAGGCGCAGCGCCTGGGCGTAGGCGTCGATGGCGGTGTGGAGGTCCTTCATCCGGTCACGGGCGAGAGCCCCCAGCTCCAGCGCCGCCTCGGCCTTCGGGTCGCCGTCCAGTATGCCGACCAGCGCCTGCCGGTACTCGGCCGAGCGGTCCCACCGCCCTGCCCCGTCGGCGAGCTGGATGAGGGCGCGGAGGCTCGGCTCGTGGCCCGGGTCGATGGCCAGCGCCTTCTCGAAGTGGTTCTGCGCCCGGTCGTACTGCTTGAGCGCGATGTGCACCTCGCCGATCTGCCAGTAGAGCTCGACGATCTCGAGGTCGGTCAGGTCCTCGCGGTGGTGGATGAGGATGGTCTGGAAGACCTTCAGCGCCTGGTCGTGCCGGCCGGACTGCACGAGGAGGTTGCCATACCCCTCGAGCGCCGGGAGGTAGGTGGCGTCGAGCTGGTAGGCCTCCTCGTAGGCGGCGAGCCCGCGGTCGCGCCGGCCGAGCTTCTCCTGCACGTAGCCCATCCGGTACACCTGGCGGCACAGGTCCTTCCCCAGCGCGTCGTCCTGCTCGGTCGCCAGCCGCGACTTGAGGTCGCGGATGACCACGTCCAGCATCTGCTCGGCGGGCTCCCAGCGCTCGCGGGCGATGTAGAGGCCGGAAAGCGGGAGCGCGGCGTCGGCCAGCTCGGGGTCGAGCTTGATCGCCTCCTCGTACCACTGCATCGCCGAGTCGGGGTCCTCGCGGCGCTCGCTGTGGTACCGGCCAACGGCCAGGTAGGCACGGGCCTTCGCCGAGGCCTCGCTCGTGGCCTGGGCCTCGGCCACCAGCATCTGCTCGTAGGTCTCCCAGTCCTGCTCGTTCTCGGCGATGCCGCGGAGCGCCTGGAGCGAGGGCAGGAATTCCCGATCGATGTGCAGCGCCTGCGTGTAGCAGGCCTTGGCCGAGGACACGTCCATCAGCATGTCCTCGTTGATCTTCCCCATCCGGTGCAGCACCTCCACCGCGCGCGGGTCGTTCCCGAGGGCCTCGGCCTCCTGGTGCAGCATCTCCAGGGCGAAGGGCCAGTTGCCGCTCCGCTCGTAGACCATCCCCAGGGCGTGGAGCGCCGGGGTGTGGCCGGGGAAGACGCCGAGGGCGGCCTGGAACGCGTCGGCCGCCTTGTCGGTCAGGTGGAGGTTCGTCCGCAGCACCTCGCCGGCCTCCACCATGAGGTCCGCCTGCTCCTGGGCGTCGGTGGCGAGATGGATGTGCCGCTCGAGCACCCCGACCAGATCCTCCCACCGCCCCTGCGCGCGGCGCAGCCGCTCCAGCGCCTTGATCGCCTGGAGGTTTGTGTGGTCGAGCGCGAGCACGCCCTCGATGCAGGCGTCGGCGTTGGCCGCGTTCTGGTACCGGTCCTCCCAGATCGCGGCGGAGTGGAAGAGGATCTTCACCTTCTCCCGGTAGTCCTCGGTCAGCTCCAGCTGCCGCTCGTAGATGGCGAGCATGTCCGCCGGCCGGTCGAGCCGGGTGTAGAGCCGCTCCAGCGCGGCGAGCGCCTCGGTGTTGCGCGGGTCGAGGTTCAGGGCTTCTCGATAGGCCTCGATCGCCGCCTCCTCGTCGCCGATCTCCTTCTCCTGGACGGAGGCCAAAGCATTCTGGAGCTGGGCGCGCTCCTCGGAGGTGGGGAGGAGGTCGCGGGTCCGCGCGAGGGTGGCGGCGAGATCACCCCACAAGTGCTGGTCGCGGTAGAGCTTCGCCAGCTCGCCGAGGGTCTCCACGTCCGGCTCGAGCTCGAGCGCGCGGATGAGAGCGTTGGCCGCCTCGTCGGGGTCCTTCAGCCGCTCGAGGTGGATGCGGGCGATCTCCCGGAAGATGGTCTTGCGCGCCTCGATCGACGGCGCCGCCTCGATCTTGTGCTCCAGCGAGACGATGAGCTCGCGGTCGCGCCCGCGGCGGCCGAACATCTGGGCCATCGCGTCGAGCGCGGAGGCGTTGGTGGGGTCGAACTCGAGGATCTTCCGGAGCGCGGCCTCGGCCTCCTCCGGATCGTCCAGGTTCCGGTCCTGCACCCGGGCCAGCACCAGGTACATCCGCTCGGCCAGAGGACCACGGGGAAGGTCGTCCGCCACCTGCTCGTAGACCGCGGCCAGCTCCTCGTACGAGCCGGTCTCCTGTGCCAGCCGCTCCACGTCCTCGCGGAGCGCGTCGTCCGAGGCATCGAGCTCGAGGGCGCGGCACATGGCGAGGAAGGCGGCGTCCTTCTGCCCCAGCTTCTGCTCGCGGATGCGGCCCAGCTCGCGGAGCGACTTGATCTTGTCCTCGTCGGTCACGAGGTTCGACAGGTAGCGGTCCACCACCTGGCTGTAGGCGCGCCAGTCGCCGGCGTCGGAGTACAGCGAGAGGACCCGCTCGTAGGCGTCCCGGTTCGCGGGATCGAACTCCAGCACCCGCTCCAGAATGGGCGCGGCTTGCTCCGGCTTCTTCGCCTGGCCGATCCAGACCTCGGCGATCTCGCACAGCGCGGCGACGACCCCGTCCTTCTCCTCCAGCCGCTGCCAGACCTCGGCCTTGAGCTCGAGGGCGCGGACCGCGTCGCCGAAGGCCCGGAGCCCGACGAAGAGCTTGTTGACCCGGTCCAGGTCGGGGACGCTGTGCGGCTCGATCTCCAGCGAACGGCGGGCGGCGTCGAGGGCCTCCTCGCGCCGGGACATCTCCCCCAGCACCTCCGCCAGCCGGATGCGGAGGCCCTTCACCCCCTCGGGGTTTTCTTGCAGCGGGATGAGCCGGCGGAGCACCGCCACCAGCTCCTCGCGGCGGCCGAGCTGCTCGTCGATGTCGCGCAGCGTCTCCAGCGCCTTCCGGTTCCGGGCGTCCCGCTCCAGCGCCGTCCGGAGCGGGGCGATCGCCTCCTCCCCCCGGCCCAGGTGGCGGTAGAGGACGACCCCCAGCTTCTCGTTCAGGCGCACCAGCTCGCGGGGCTCGGCGGTCTGGGGAATCTTCCCCGCCAGCAGGGCGCGCAGGTCCTCCCATCGACCGGCCTTCTCCAGCGCCTGCTCCAGCGCGCCGAACGCCTGGTCCGACTTGGGGTTCTTCTTGAACAGCTCGCTGTACAGCTCGATGGAGGCCTCGAGGTCCGCCAGCCCCTCGGCCGAGACCTTCACCATCTTGGCCAGGATGCGCTCGCGCTCGGCGCCCGAGGTGAGGTCACGCTGGATGCGGAGCACGTTGAACAGCCGATCCGGCGTCCCGCTCTGCTCGTAGATGGCCTCCAGCAGTCGCGCCGCCGGGAGGTGCGTCTTGTCCAGCGCGAGCAAGCGCTCGAAGGCGTCCGAGGCGCGGGCCTCGTCCTCCAGCTCGTCCTGGGCCACCTGGCCGAGGCGGAAGAGGATCTGCACTCGCTCGTTCACGTCCGGGGTGAGCTTCTCCAGCTCGTCCAGGCTTTCCACCAGCCGGTCGCTCCGCCCCGCCTGCCCGTACAGCCGCGCCAGCGCGGTCAGGGCCGGGAGCGACGTGGCCGAGTCCAGCTCGCGCGAGCGCTCCAGGACCTCGATGGCCCGGGCGGGGTTGGAGAGGTGCTGCTCGTAGAGCTCCCCCAGCTCGAGGAGCACCAGCGCGGCGTCCTTGGTCTCCGCGATGCGCGGCAGCTCCTCCTCGTAGAGCTGCGCGAGCTCGGCGTAGGTTCGCGCCTCGTTGGCCGCCTTGCTCAGCCGGCCGCGGAGCGCGGAGTCGTTGGGGTCCTCCTGGAAGGCTCGGGACAGGGCGCCGAAGAGCCCGGCCGGGTCCTTCTCCGCCTCGCGCAGCCCGGCCAGCTCCACCAGCAGCTGCTTGCGCTCGAAGGCGTCGGCCGAGGCCTCGACCCGGAGCTCGATGAGGGCAGGGAGCTTCACCAGCTCGCTGGCGGCCCGGAACGCGGCGAGGAGGACCTCGACCAGCGGCTTGTTCTGGGGCTCGCGCTGCGCCCAGGCCTCGAGCTGGCCCAGGGCAGCGGGATGCTTCGGCTGCGCGGCCAGCACCTGAGCGTACAGCTCGAGCGCCCCGTACTTGTCGAGGAGCCGCGTCTCGCGGACCACCGCCAGCCGGGTCCGGAGATCGAGGTCCAGGTCCCCGCCCGGGAGCGCCAGCCGTCGGCCGATGACGTCCGCCAGCTCGGGCCAGCGCTCCTGCTTCTCGCAGAGCGAGTCCAGCTTCTCCAGCGCCTGGGCGTCGTCGGGCTTCAGCTCCAGCAGGCGCCGGAGGGTGGCCATGGCTCCCACGGTGTCGTGGAGCGCGCCATCTTGAAGCGCGGCGATCTGGAACAGCAGCGCGGTGCGGACCGCGACCTCGTCGCTGATCGCCAGCTGGCGCTTGTAGATCTCCAGCAGCTCGGGCGCGCGACCCGCCGCCTGGTAGAGCTGCACCAGGGATCCCATCGCCTCGCTGTCCGAGGGCACCGATTCCAGCGTGCGGCGCCAGGCGTCGATCGCCTCCGCCGCGTGCCCGAGCTTCTCCTGGGCCTTGCCCAGGGCGCGGAGGATGGCGACGCGCGCGGCGTCCTCCGAGGCGCGGGGAAGGATCTCCTCGAGGAGCCCGACCAGCTCCTCGCCGCCGTGGCTGGCCCGCTCCGAAAGAGTGACCGAGAGGGTCAGTGAGGCCTCCTCGTCGGGAAGCTCGCGCAGGGCCCGGCTCGCGGAGACGAAGGCGAGGTCCGGGTTCTGCATGGGCCCGGCGTAGAGCTTGGCCACCTTGCGGAGCAGAGCCGCGCGCTCCTGGGCCACCGGCTCGGTGGAGGCGCGCGACTCGAGCATCTGCACCAGTCGCAGGTGGTCGCCGCCGGAGGTGAAGATGGGCTCGAGCGCCTCCGCCGCCTCGCCCCGCAGCGGGCTGTCCGAGCGGGCCATCTCCTCGAGGGCGCCGATCGCTCCGGCGTGCCCCTGCTTGCGGCGGAGCACGTCCTCGAAGATGTCCAGCCCGCCGCGGGGATCCCGCAGCCGCGCCAGGCGCAGCCGCCCGAGGCGGACCATGAGGTCGTACATCTCCTCGTTGCGGCCGGTGGACTCGGCGAGCTGGATCTCCCGGACGATGAGCGAGGCCAGCTCGGGCCAGCGCTCGCTCTCGGTGAGGACCTTCCCGAGGAACTTGATCGCGTCGTCGTCGTCCGGCTTGCGGGCGAGGATCTCCCCGTAGCACTGCGCGGCCAGCTGCTTGTCGGCCAGCGTTTCCTCGGCGAGCGTGCCCAGCCGGAAGAGAAGATCGATCTGCTTCGGCGGCGATGCCTCGGCCATCACCATCCGCTTCATCACCGAGGCCAGCTCGCGGGCCTCGCCGGAGCGGGTGTAGATGCGGGCCAGCGACTCCAGCACCGCCATGCTCCGCGGCTCACGACGGGCCAGCTCCTCGTAGGCACGGATCGCGAGGTCGAGCCGGTCCAGCCGCTCGGACCAGAGGACCGCCAGGCGGCGCCACAGCTCGGTGGAGGTGGCGTTGGTGACGCCGCGCTCCAGCTGGTCCTGGTAGGCGGCGGCCATCTCCTCGAAGGCGCCGGTCTCGGCGGCCAGCCGCTCCAGCTGCTCGCGGGCCTCGGCGCTCTCGGGCATCTCGCCGAAGGCGCGCACCCGGGCGGCGAAGGCGAGGTCCTTCTGGCCCAGGGTCTCGCGGAGGTTGGAGATCTCCTCGAGGAGCGGCAGCCGGTCCTGGGGCGAGGCCCCGGCAAGGCGGATCTCCAGCACCTCCACCAGGTGCCGGACGTCGTTCAGGCTCCGGTAGACGGGCTCGAGCAGGCGCGCGGCGTCCGGACGGACGTCGGGCAGCTCCATGAGTCGCTCGAGGCCGGCAACGGCGTTCGAGTCGGTGGGAGCGACCGCGAGGAGCCGGGCGTAGCCCTCCACCGCCGCGGGGAGCGCGTTTTCCCGTTCCAGCAGCTGGGCGCGGGACAAGAGATGAGCCTTCTGCGCCTCACCGGTGGTGGAGGCGGCGAGCTGGGCGAGGACGTCGGCCTGCTCCTCGAAGCGCTTGGTGCGGGCGTAGAGCCGGTTGAGCGCCTCGAGCCCGTCGATTCCGCGGCGAAGGGCGAGCGCCTCCTTGTAGGCGTCGATGGCGCGCGCGTCGTCCCCGGCGGCCTCGAGGGCCTCGCCGGCCTTGAGCAGCAGGGTCCGCCGCTCGTGCGGATCGGAGGCCAGCTGGGCCTTGCGGAGCGTCACGTCCGAGAGCTGCTTGGCGTTCTTGGTCTGCTCGAAGAGCTTCCCCAGAGCGTCGAGCGCCTGGCGGTCCTGCGGGGCCTCGACCAGGAGCGCCTGCCAGTCCTTGATCGACTCCTCGCTCTGGGCGAGGTGCTCGCGCAGCTCCGCGGCGCGGCGGAGCCAGGAAACCTTGTCCGGGTCGGTGCCGCGGGTCTCGGCGGCGACCTTCTCGTAGGTCGAGGCCAGCTCCTCGTAGCTGCCGGTCACCCGGGCGAGGCGCTCGAGGTCCGCCTTGGCGCCGGCGCGGTCCACGTTCTGGGCGAAGGCCTGGCCGGCGGAGGAAAAGGCGCGCCCGGGCTGGCCCATGTCCCGCTCCTGGATGGAGCGGATCTCCTGGGTGAGGCGGGTCTTCTCGTCGGTGAGGGCATCGGCGATCCGCGCCTCGCGGATGGCCACCCGGCGGGCGTGCTGGCCGGAGCGGGCGAGGAACGGGTCCAGGGTCTCCAGCGCGCTGCGGCTCTCCGGGTCGTGCGAGCGGGCCCAGGCGTCGAGCAGGTCGAGGGTGGGGGTGTGGCCTGGATCCTCGGAGAGCACCTGGCCGAGGAGCTGGAGCGCGCCGCCGTAATCCTGAAGTCTCTCCCGCCGGAGCTGGGCCAGGCGGAAGGTGGCCTCGCGCCCCTGCGGGCTCTGGCCCTCCTGGGCGCGCCGGAGCTCCAGGGCGAAGGCCAGGTTCTCGAACTTCCCGAGCGCGGTGTAGAGCCGGTCGAGCGCGGAGACCGCCTCGCGGTTGAGCGGGTCGGCCTCGGAGACCCGGCGCCACGCGGCGGCGGCGGTCTCGCGATCCTCGAGCTTCCCCTCGCGGAGGAGGGCCATCTCCCGCCAGAGGGCGGTCTTCTCCGCGGGGTCCGGCACCGCGGTGGCGAGGCTGTCCAGCACCGAGACCAGGCGCCGCCAGTCCTCGGTCGCCCGGAGCAGCCGCTGCAGCCCGCGCAGCGCGTCGACGTTTCCGGGGTCGATGACCAGCACCGACTCGAGCTGGGCGATGGCGCCGCGACGATCGTCGAGCTTCCGCTCCTGCACGTCGGCGAGGTCGCGGTGGAGGGCCACCCGCGCTCCGGACTCGAGGTCACCCCGGGCGACCAGCTCCTTGAGGACGTTGGCGAAGCCGTCCATGGCGTCGGCGTCCTCGGCGGCGCGCCGGGCGGCGGTGCGGAGGTTGGGGTCGGCCGGCGACAGGCGGAGCGCGCGGGACAGCGCGGCGAAGGCGAGCTCGGGCTGGCGGAGGTGGTGGAGGTGGACGTGCGCCGCCTGCTGCAGCGCGAGCACCCGCTCCAGCTGGTCCTGGGTCATCTCGGCGACGAGGTCCAGGGCGGCGACGAGCTTGCGGTGCTCCTTCACCGCCTCGTAGGCGGGGATGAGGGCGCGTGCCGCCTCGGCGCGGACCGAGTCGTCCTTCAGCAGCGCTTCCAGCGCCGCCAGGGCCTCGGCGTCGTTCGGCTTCTTGTGCAGGACGGCGGAGTACGCCTTGACGGAATCGGCACCGGTCCCCAAACGCGCGGCCTCCCCTGTCGGGATGTCCTTCGAGGTGTCCCGGAGGAGTGCCACAGGACGGCGTCGCCCCCGCTCCGGTCAACCTTGGAAGCGTACCAAGATCGCGGAGTTCCCTGCCGTTCCAGCAGAGGTGGGACGGTGTGGGCCCGCGTGTCCGCGGGTGGGGGCGTCAGTGCCGGTCCGGCAGGCGCGCGAGGACGCCGGCCACGACGCGGTCGCAGCGAGGCGCCTCGAACGGGTACAGCTCGGCCAGCGATGCGCCGGTGCGCTGCTCCAGGGCGGTCCGCAGCGTGGCCTTCGCCCGGGACAGGCGCTGCTTCACGTTGTCGGCGCTGAGGCCGAGCGCCTCGGCGACCTCGGCGGTCGACAGCTGCTGGATCTCCCGGAGGACGAAGACCGAGCGGTGCGACTCGGGCAGCTCGTCGACGAGGTGCTCCAGGAGCTGGTTCAGCTGGGCGCGGGCGAGGCCCTGCTCGGGAGTGGAATGCATGGAGGGCTCCTCCTCGAGCACCTCGGGGGCGGCGCGTGGCCAGCGGCGGTCGCGGCGGAGCCTCTGCAGCGCCTCGTTGACGCCGATGCGCAGGAGCCAGGTGGAGAAGCGCGCGCCGTGGCTGAACTGCCCGAGACGGGTGAAGGCGAGGAGGTAGGCCTGCTGCATCAGCTCCTCGACCTCGTCCTCGTCGGTCACCAGGGAACGGATGGCACGATAGAGGCGCTGGTTGTTCCGCCGCATGAGCAGCTCGAACGCCTGGACGTCGCCCGCGAGCACCCGCTCGACGAGGGCCTCGTCGGGGGGGCCCGGGTCCGGCATTGGCGGCGGGAGCGGCTGGACGGCCATGGCGTCATCCATCGGATGCACGGGATGTCGTCCGGTGACAAGTGGTACCGGAGGGGGGGTGGCTCCGTGTCACCTCCGTCCATCTCCTGCATCCATGGGCCGGCCAGCACCTGTTCGGCCGATGACAGGAGAGACACGGCATGACGATCGCACTTGTGCTGTTCGCGCTCGCCGCTCTCGGCGGGGTGACCATGGCGGCGATACGGCTCCGGGGTGCCGAGCGACCACCCACCGCCCTTGCGCTGGTGCACGGGGCCGGAGCGGCCGCCGGGCTCATCGCGCTGATCGTCGCGGTGATGAACGTGCCGGATCCGGGATCGGCGCGGACCGCCCTGGTGGTGTTCCTCGTGGCGGCCCTTGGCGGCTTCTACCTCTTCGCGCAGCACATGCAGAAGAAGCCCCTGCCCATCCCGGTGATGGTGGTCCACGGACTGGTCGCGGTGGTGGGCTTCATCATCCTGCTGATGGCCGCGATGCAGGCGAGATGAGGCGGGGGCTGCGCATCGGTGGACACCCACTGCACGCGGCGCTGAGCGACTTCCCGATGGTCCTGCTCCTGCTCTGGGTGGCGCTGGATGGAGCGGCGCTGGTGCTGGGCTCTCCCCTCCTCTGGATGCTGGGGCGGTGGGCGCTCATCGGGGGCACGGCGGCGGCGGTGCTGGCCGCATCGGCCGGGTTCATGGACTACCTGGCGCTCGGCGAGACGGCGCCGCGCGCGGTCCGGACGGCGTCGGTGCACCTGGCGGTGATGCTCTCGGTGACCTGCATCGCGGCGGTGGACCTGGTGTACCGGGGCGCGGCGCCTCCGGCGGGCGCGGGCCTCGTGCTGCACGTCGGGGCGCTGGCGCTGGTCGCGGCTGGGCTCGCCGCGGGCGGCTGGCTCGGCGGACATCTCGTATTCCACCACGGGGTGGGAGTCGGCCCTCGCGAGGACGAGCGGAAGACCTGATCAGCAGATGACCACCCGCTGCTCCTCCAGGCACCAGCGGTTCGTGGTGCACGCATCTGCCAGCGCATCGTCGTGGGTCACGAGGAGCAGCGCACCCGGATAGGCGCGGAGCGCCGCCGTGAGCCGCTCGACCGTGGGAAGGTCGAGGTGGTTGGGGCGAAGGTCACCCGTTCGAATCGAATGCTGGGCACAGCAGGGCTCCTGGAGCGAAGAGGACGCGGTCCGCCCCGGGCGCATGTCGCGCTCACCAGGGCGTCGGCTTCGGGCTCAGGAGTGGGTGGTCATGGGGCGCCGCCGGAACGGCGCGAGCGAGTCGATAGCAGTCCGGGCCTCCGGGGACAACACGGCGTCGCGCTGCTCGGCAACGCCGCGGAAGCACTCCGCTTCCTGCCATCGCCATCGCTCGTCGAGATTCTTCAGACCTCGGCGTCGGCCTCGATCTCGACCAGCGCGTCCGCCGAGACGAGCTTCGCCTCGACCAGCGTGTTCGCCGGCTGGATGTGCCCGAACCGCTCGCCGTGCGCCCGTGCCACCGCCTCCCAGTCCTGGATCCGGCTCACGAACACCCGGGTCCGCACGACGTCCTCCAGGCGGGCCCCGAGCGACTCGAGGGCACCCTCGATCTTGTCGATGACGAAGTGGGTCTGCGCTGCAGCATCGGCGCCGCCGATCGCGCGGCTCCCGTGCGACGCGGTCGTCCCCGAGACCGAGATCCGCGATCCCGAGCGGACCGCGCGCGAGTACCCGGCGAGCGGCTCCCACGGAGTCCCGCTGAAGCACCGCACGCGGTCGCCGTCGGCGCGGGTCTGGTACGGGGCCGGGAAGCTCTGCACGTGATGGCTGAGGTCGCCGGTGGCGGTCAGGTAAGGCGGGCGGCGGTACTCGTCGCCGCAGTCTCCGGGGATGGGCGCGAGCGCGGCCGTGGCGTCCGCCATGGCCTTCCGGTCCTCCGCGTCCAGTACCAGGGAGAAGGTCCGGGCGTTGTCCTCGAGGTGCGAGCGTTCGCCGAGGCGAGCACCGACGATGACCGCGCCCACCGCTGGCTCGTCGAGGATGGACCGACAGGCCACGTTGGCCATCGACACCCCGTGCTTCCGCGCAACCGACTCCACCGCGCGGGCCAGGCCCTGGAACCGCTCCCACCCACCGATGGTCTCGATGAACCGGTGGTATTTCATCTCCGACCAGGTGGAGCGTTCGCCCTCCGTCGGCGGCGCCCGGTGCCGCCAGCGCTCGGTGAGAAATCCCCCGGCGAGCGTTCCGTAAGCGAGCAGCTGCACTCCGTGCTCCCGGCAGAAGTCCGTCATGCGCCCCGCCGCCCGTCGATCCAGGAGCGAGAACACCACCTGGTTCGAGACGAGTGGAATGCCGCTGGCGATCGCCACGCGGAGGTGCGCCGTGTCGAAGTTCACCGCCCCGAGGTGACCGACGAGCCCCTCGGCCCGGAGCTCGTCGAGGAAGAAGAGCGCATCGAGCCACGACGGATTCGAGAACTGCCAGACGTGGAACTGGAGCAGGTCGATGCGCTCGCGCCGCAGGCGCCGCAGCGCGCGCTGCACCGCGGTGCGTACCGTCTCCCGCTGGATGGGCCCGGGCTCGGGGACCCACTTGGTCAGCAGCTCCGCCCGGCCACCGCTGGCGACGAACCGTCCGGCGATCTCCTCGGCCGAACCGTAGTGGTCCGCCATGTCGAAGGTGGTGAAGCCGGCCTGCACGTACGGCTGCATCGCGCGCGCCGCGGCGTCGAGGTCGAGCTCGCGGCCCCCGCGCTCCATGTCCGCGATCTGCCAGAGGCCGGTCACCACGCGGGAGATGTCCAGGTCGGGTGCGAGCTTCCGTCGTTCCGGTCGGGGGATGCTGGCCATGGAGGTCCTGTCCTACTCCGGGGGCAGCGCCGCGAAGAGGGCCTGCACGTCGACCCCACGCTGCTCCAGACCACGCAGCTCGCGCCAGTACACCACCGAGCCGATGGCCATCACTCCGAGCCACACCACCGTGCTCCGCAGGTACCACGGCACTGACGAGGACCCGAGGTCCCGGACGGTGTGCACCCCCAGGAGCGCGCCGAGGAGCACGATCCCGGCGACCGCGACGACGCTCCTCGCGGTCGGCGAGCGGAGCACCCGGATCTGCCGGGCGAGCCCCGGGTTCCGGCGCGGCAGCGCGAGTACCGAGCCGCACATCAGGAGGAAGTTCACCAGCATCGAGGTGACCAGGATGTCGACCCCGAGGAAGAAGTCTCCGGCGAGGTGGCAGCCGACGATGCCCAGCGAGGCGACGGTCGCGCTGACGGCGATCGCGACCTGAGGGGTGTGGTACCGCGGGTGCACCGAGGCCACCACCCGCGGGACGATGCCGTCCTCGGCCCAGGCAAACATCAGGCGCGAGACTCCGAGGAGCATCGCCGGGAGGTCCTTCACCAGCGCGACCGCCGCTCCGGCCACCACCGCCACCCGGAGCGCCGGCGGAAGTCTCGCCCCGAGGAGCGCCGCGGCCGAGGTGTCGTGCCGCAGCGCCTCGTCCCGGACCACCGTCCAGGGCACCGCGTGGTACACCGCGCCCGCGAACAGCGCGTAGAAGACGGTCACGATCCCGATCGCCAGCCCGATGGCGAGGGGAAGCGTCCGCGAGGGATCGCGCGCCTCCCCTCCTGCCTGCGCGATGGCGTCGAACCCGATGAAGCTGGAGAAGAGGAGCGCCGCCGCCGTGGCGATGGTGCCCGGCCCTCCGGGAGGCGCGGCCGCTCCGGGAGCTGTCGCCACGGCGGCCGGGCCGAGGACGAAGCCCGCCACGATGACCACCGCGCCGAGGAGGAAGGTGAGGCCCAGGAGCGGCAGCAGCACCCGCTGGTAGGTCTCGAGCCCGCGGAGGTTCACGCCCACGAAGCACCACAGGACGGAGAGCGGAAGGATCAGGCGCACCACCGGGAGATCGAGCGCGCGCGCAATCTCGGTGGCCCCCGACGCCAGGGCCACGTCCCGGACGAACGGGGTGAGCAGATAGCTCACCACCCCGATGGCGATGCACAGCGAGAACCACTGCGAGAAGCTGGCGATGAAGCCCAGGTACGGGCTCAGGCCGCGGCTGGCATAGACGTAGCTGCCGCCGGCCCGGGGCATCGCCGAGGCGAGGATGGCATAGGCGAGGCCGGCGAGGATGGCCGGGACCGCGGCGAGCAGGTACGCCAGCAGGACGCCGGACCCGATTCCGGGGACGTGGCGCTGGATCATGAACGGCACCACGTAGATGCCGGCGCCCACCATCGAGGCGATTCCGGTCGCGGTGAGGCCGACCAGACCGATGCTCCGCACCAATCTCGCGCTTGCCAAGGCCGGGCCGGGACCTGAGCATCCGTGGGATGCCCAGCGCAAGGATTCGCCTCGCCCTCCTGCTGCTCCTCGTCACTGCGCAGGCCTTCGCCGCGGAGCCCCCGCTCTCCCTTTCACTGGAGCGCATCGTCTCTCGCCGTCCGGCGCTCTTCGGCACCGCGCCCGCGGCTCCCACCTGGTCGCCGGACGGGAAGCTCCTCGCCATTCTCTGGAACGACCGGGCACTGCCCGAGCGGGCGGTGTGGGTGGTGAAGCGCGATGGAACGGGGCTGCGGCGACTGACCGAGCCTCGCACCCCCCGCGGCGTCTCGGAGGTGGCGTGGCTCCCCGGGCAGCGGCTGCTCTATCTCGAGGCCGGTGAGCTGCGAAGGACCGCGGCAACGGGCGGCACCCCCGAGGTGCTCGCGCCGGCGGGCGGCGATCGCAGCGCGCTGACCATCTCCCCGGACGGGAAGACCGCCGCCTGGGTGGAGGACGGGGACCTGTGGACGCTTTCCCTCGCGGAAGGCGGCAAGCCGGTGCGGGTGACGCAGGTCGCGGTCAAGGGCATCGGTCACGGGGGCGGCGTCTACGACCAGCCGGAGGTCGCGCTCGGCCGCAGCGCCTGGGACGAGGAGCTCGCGCCGAGCTGGTCACCGGATGGGCGCTACCTCGCGCTCCAGTACGCGGACCGCCGCGGCGTGCCCGCCTTCCCGATCCCCGACTACCTCCCGGACGAGGCGACGGTGGACCGGGTGCGGCGCGGCGCTCCCGGGCAGGTGAACGACCTCCGGACGGTCGCGGTGATCGAGGTTCCGGCGCGGAAGCTCCGGCTGCTCGAGCTGCCCGAGCCGACGCGCTGGCACATCGTCTCCCTCGCCTTCTCGCCGCGGGGACAGCTCCTGGTGGACCGGGAGACGGACGATTCCATCCATCGTGCGGTGCACGTCGTGGACGCTGCGAGCGGAGCGCTCACCCTGGTCTGGAGCGACGAGCGCCCTTCGCGCATCTACAACCAGGTCGCCTCGGCCTGGCATCCGGACGGCAAGCGCATCCTGCTCACCGGAGACCTCGACGACTGGTACCGCCTTTATCTCTTGGTCCCGGGATCGCGCGAGCTGCAGCCGCTCACCACCGGTCCCCACGACGTGCTCGGGCACGCCATCGCGCCGCCCGGTGCAAAGGTGATTCACTACCTCTCCAACGATCCTTCGCCGGAGCAGCGGCAGGTCTGGCGCATCCCGGCGGACGGGGGCGCCCCGACGCGAGTGAGCACCCTGCCGGGCACGGACCGCGCGTTCGTCTCGCCCGACGGCGGCGCGGTCGCCATCCTCCACAGCGACGACACCGCGCCGACCGAGCTGTACCTCGGGGGCCGGCGCATCACCCGCTCGCCGCCGTCCGAGTTCGAGCGCGTGCGGTGGGGACGGGTCGAGTACCGGAGATTCGCCAGCACGTCGGCGGGGGTTCCCCTGCACGTCCGCATCGTCACCCCGG
>RPRB01000049.1 GCA_003818285.1 Myxococcaceae bacterium | reverse complement strand
GACTGAGCCTGGACGCTGGCGCGCCCCTGCGCGCTTCCGCAGGCGTCCCCCTGGTGCGGGGGACTGAGCCTGGACGCTGGCGCGCCCCTGCGCGCTTCCGCAGGCGTCCCCCTGGTGCGGGGGGCTGAGCCCCGCGGACTCCGGAGCGCCGGCGCCGGCGCCGGGTCGGTACCTCCCGAAACAGACCTCCGCCGGGCCGCCAGGATGCCCCGGTGTCAGCCCGTCGCGATTGACAGCCCGTCCCGGCCGCGGGCCTTCACCAGGTACATCGCCCGGTCCGCCGCCTCGATGAGCTCGGTGGACTGCGACGCGTGCTCGGGACAGGCGGCGATCCCCAGGCTCGCGGTCACCCGCAGGTCGAGCCCGGACGCCTTCCCGAACCGGTGGGTCCGGAAACGGGTGAGGATCCGCTCCGCGGTCTGCACCGCGCTCCGGGTGTCCACCTCCACCAGCATCACCGCGAACTCGTCACCCCCGTACCGGAAGGCCGCGTCCACCGGCCGCAGCTCCTCGCGCAAGAGAACGCCCACCTCGCGGAGCAGCGCGCTTCCCACCAGGTGCCCGTGGCTGTCGTTCACGGTCTTGAAGTGATCGAGGTCGAGGAAGAGGAGCGAGAGCGGGTGGCCCAGGCTCCGGGCGCGGGTCACCTCGGCATCGAGCTGCTTCCGCAGGGAGCGGACGTTCCCGAGGCCGGTGTGCTCGTCCACCAGGGTGAGCTCCTGGACTCGCTGGAAGTCGCGGGCATTCTGGATGGCGATGGCGGCGAAGTCGGCGATGGCCATCACCGCCGCGAGGTCCTCCTCGCCGAAGCGCGGGTCCCCTTCCCCGTTCACCAGCTCGATGATCCCCAGCGCCCGCCCGCGAAATATGAGCGGAACGGCCAGCACCGAGCCGGTCCTGAACTCGGTGAGCGCGTCGAAGCGGGGCGAGAAATCCGGCGCGCTGCGCACGTCGTCCACCAGGCGCGGCTTGCCGGTGCGGAACGCGGTCCCGGCGATGCCCTCGCCCACCGCGATGCGCTCGCTCCGGAGCCGGTCTGCACCCATGCCCACCGCGATCTCGAAGTAGAGGCTGTCGGTCGCCTCGTCGTGGAGGAGGAGCGACCAGTTGGCCGGCCGGAGCAGCGCGGACACCTTCTGCATCACCAGCCCGAGCACCTCGCGGGTCTCGAGCGTGGAGGTCAGTGCCTTGGCGAGCTCGTTGAACGCGGCCAGCTGCTCCACCGTCCGGCGCAGCGCTGCGAGAAGGTCGGTCGCCCTCATCCCACCTGCCACCATCGACGGGGCCGGCGTGGCAGGTCAACCGTGGTTTCGGTAGACGGGTGGGTCGCGCATGCCTCCCGTGTCCCCTCTGGTACTGGCCTCGGCCAGCCCGCGCCGTCGCGCCCTGCTCGAGCAGCTGGGAATTCCGCTCCGCATCGATCCTGCGCACCTGGACGAGAACGCTCGCCCCGGAGAGCCCGCGGAGCAGTACGTGCTCCGGCTCGCCCGCGAGAAGGCCGAGGCCGTGCACGCCCGTCACCCGAACGACACAGTCCTGGCCGCGGACACCAGCGTGGTCCTCGAGGGACGGATCCTCGGGAAGCCGGAAACCGCGGAGGAAGCGGTGGAGATGCTCCGCGCCCTGAGCGGTCGGAGTCACCAGGTCATGACGGCGGTGGCGGTGGCCGGGGTCGGAGCGAGGTGCGTGACCGCGGCGGTGACGTTCGCCGCCGCGAGCGAGGCCGCGCTGCGCTGGTACGTCTCGACCGGCGAGCCGATGGACAAGGCAGGCGCCTACGCCGTGCAGGGCATCGGCGGGTTCCTGGTCGAGCGCATCGAGGGCTCGTACAGCGCGGTCGTCGGGCTGCCCTTGGTGGAGACGCTCGCGCTGCTGCGGGAGGCGGGCTACATCCTGCCCTGGGAGCAGCGATGACCGACGTCGCGGCGAGCTGGAGGGCGGTGCTGGACCGGGTCAGGGCGGCCGAGACGCGGGCGGGGCGACCCTCGGGGTCGGTCGAGGTCGTGGCGGTCAGCAAGCTGCAGACGCCCGAGGCCATTCGCGCCGCGTACGCCGCCGGCGCTCGCGCCTTCGGCGAGAACTACGCGCAGGAGCTCCGGGACAAGTCCGAGGCGCTGTCGGATCTCCCGGGCCTGCGCTGGCACGCGATCGGTCCGCTGCAGACCAACAAGGCTCGGTACGTGGCCCGGTCGGCGCACGTCTTTCACGCCCTCGACCGTCTGGAGGTGGCACGGGAGCTCTCTCGCCGGCGTACCGGAGCCCCGCTCGACGTCTACGTGGAGGTGAACGTGGCCGGCGAGGGCACGAAGAGTGGCGTCGTCCCGGCCGCGCTCGCGCCGCTGCTCGACGCCGTCCGCCCGCTGCCCGGGCTCCGGGTCGTGGGGCTGATGACCATGCCCCCGCTCGCCCCCGTGGAGGAGGTGCGCCCGTTCTTCCGCGCGCTCGCCGCGCTGGGACGGGAGCACGGGCTCGCCGGCCTGTCGATGGGGAGTACCCACGACTTCGAGACGGCGATCGACGTAGGTGCGACGGTGGTCCGGGTGGGAACCGCCATCTTCGGCGAGCGCGGCGCGCCAGCGCCCAGGCTCAGAGCTCCTTGAGGCGAAGCCGACCCTCGTCGGTGATGCGGACCTTGTACTCGGTACCGCAGTAGTTGCACCGGGTCTCGTCCCCGTCGCGGAGAGCCATTTCTGTGGGGTTGTTGGCGTTGCAGGAAGGGCAGTCGTAGTCGGTGTAGGCCCGACGCCGACCCTCCTCGCGCAGGTCCTCTTCCTCGGCGTTCTTGTCGATGGGCATGGGGCCTCGAGTCTACGCCGGACCGCCGGGCGGGCACCGGGTCGCCCGGGTGGGATGGGGTGACGAACCGAGCATCCCCGAGTCGTCAGGGGTAAACTTCACTCCGTGACGGTGGTCCTGGCATTGCTCCTCGCCGTGGCTCCCGGTGCAACCCCGGAGGGGTCCCTCGGTCCCGGCGAGCAGATCATCTACCGGGTGCACTGGCTCGGGCTCCCGGCCGGGACCGCTGACGTGACGGTCGGGGCCGAATCCCCGGACCGCCCCGGGAGCCTCCCCCTTGTCACCAACGCGCGGTCCGACCTCGTCGTGTACCCGGTGCGGAACAGGATCATTTCCTGGTGGGACCCGGCGAGCGGCCGCTCGCGGGGACTGGAGATGTACGCGGACGAGAATCGGAAGCGCCGCCGGCTGAAGATCGAGTTCGACCGGAGCGCCGGGAAGGCGAAGGTCTTCCGGCAGGTCGAGGGCGAGTCCCCGCGGGAAGCGCAGGTCGAGGTGCCTCCCGGCGCAGGGGACGTGGCCTCCGCGGTGTTCTTCCTCCGCACCGCCCGTCTCGCGGACGGTGACAGCATCTCCATGCCGATCTTCACCGGCGCGAAGCTCTTCCGGGGTCTGGCCGAGGTCGAGGGGCGGGGTCCGGTGGAGACACCGCTCGGCGAGCGGCAGGCGGTCCGGGTCCGGCTGCGGACCGAGTTCTCCGGGAACCTGTCCGCCCGCGAGGTCCGCATTTGGTTCAGCGACGACCCGGCGCACGTCCCGATGCGCATGGAGGCGGACTTCGCGCTCGGCCCGGTCGTCGTGGAGTGGACGGACTACAAGCCCGGCCGCGCGCTGGACCCCTCCACCGTGGCGCGCAACCGCTAGACACGCTCAGGCGTGTTCCCGCTGTCCGTCCTCCTCCTCGCTGCGCTCGCGGCCTCTCCGCGCCTGGTCCCGGTGCCGGCGCTGGCAAAGGTCCGGCCCGGACAGCCGCTCGAGGCGCTGGGGGAAGCGAAGGTCAGGGCCGCTCGAGGCGAGTGCGAGGGCCTTCAGATCTATGTCGCGCCTCCGGCCGAGGTGCTGTCCGCCGACGTGGCGCCGCTCCGTGGACCCGGGCGGGCGGGGATCGCGGTGCGTGTCTTCCGCGAGGAGTGGATGGCTCTCACCCGGGCCACCGAGGGCGGTGGCGCCACCGGTCTCTGGCCCGACCCGCTCCTCCCCGTCCACAAGGCCGGTGGCGGCACGAATCCCGCCGTGCTCCCGGCGCCATCCACCGCGGAGCGGCCCCTGGTGCTCTACCTCGAGGTGTGCGTCCCGGCGGGGGTGGAGCCCGGGAAGTACTCCGGGCAGCTCGGGGTGACGTTCCGGGACGCGCCTCGGGCCAGCCTGCCGCTCGAGCTCGCCGTCGCCCAGGTGGACATCCCCGCGACCTCGACCCTCAAGAACACCTGGGGGCTCGGGGTGTACCTCCTGGCGCACGGGTTCGGGGTGCGGCGCGAATCGCCGGAGGGCGTGGCGCTGCTCCGGGCCGCGGGCCGCGCGCTGCTCGAGCACCGTCTCAGCGGGTACGGGATGGGCATCGACCCGCTGCCCTCCCGTCCCGGTCCGGGGGGCACCCGGGTGGTGGACTTCCGCGGCTTCGACGCCGAGATGGCCGACGTGCTCGGCGGCACCGCGCTCCCCTCCGGCGCCCGCTTCACCACCGCTCAGGTTCATGACGATCCGCGACTCACCCGGGCGGAGCGCGTGGCGTACTTCCGCGCCTGGGAGGCGCACTTCTCCGAGCGGGGCTGGCCGCAGCTGCTCTGGTACTACGCCAAGGACGAGCCCGCCCCGAAGGACGATGCGCTGGTGCGAGAGCAGGCGGAGCTCACCCGCGCCGTGGGGCATCTCCCGCTGCTGGTGACCACGTACCGGCCGGCGCTCTTCGACGCCGCGGACATCGTCGCGCCGGTCATGGTGTGCATGTTTCCTCGGCCGGGGCGCCGGTTGTGCCCGATCCGGCCCGAGCCGGCGTCTGCCTTCCGCGCGCGGCTCCGTCCGGGGCAGCAGCTGTGGTGGTACCAGAGCTGCATGTTCCATGGATGTGACGGGCCGCCGCGGGATCGCGGGCTCGCCGCCTCGATGACCGGGTGGGCGTCTTACATGATCGACCACTCGGGACCCCGGAACCGCGCGATGGGTGTCCTGGCGTTCCTCGATCGGATCGAGGGCGAGCTGTACTTCGACACGCTGTCGGCCTGGGAGAAGGACGGCCAGCCATGGCGCGATGTGTGGCGCTTCGGTGGCAACGGGGACGGAACCTTCTTCTATCCCGGCACGCGCGACCATCTGGGCGACGAGGCGCCACAGCTCGTCTCCTCGCTCCGACTCAAGACCGCTCGGGACGGGCTCGAGGACTACGAGCTGCTCACGCTCGTCGCAGCGCGGCGTGGTCGGTCGGCGGCCGAGGCGCTCGGGCGGCGGCTCGCACGGAGCGGATGGGACATCACCGAGGACCGTGCGACCTGGGCGGAGGTCCATGGTGCACTGCTCGACGCTGCGGCCCCGGACGCGCCGGCCAGCGAGCGTTCGACCAGGGGCGGTCCTCCGCCCGGGACTCGCACAGAATCTCCGGCGCGCTAGAGTCGTCGTTGCTCCCATGAGCAGTGTCCTCGGCAGCACCGCGGAATGGCTCCGAAGGGCCACCGCGCGCTCCACCACCCGCGAACGACCCTCCACACGAGACCTCTTCACCACCGCCCTCTGGCTGGGCTGCGTGGGCTTCGGCGGCGGAATCAGCGTGCTGTCGCAGATCGACGGCGAGGTGGTGAAGAAGCGCGGCTGGCTCACGGAGCGCGAGTTCTCGAACACGGTGACGGTGTCGCAGATGCTTCCCGGTGGAGCCGCGGCCAATGCCCTGGCCTACATCGGGATGCGCTTTGGCGGCTGGGTCGGCGCGCTGGCCGGGTACGTGGGCTTCGTGCTGCCCGGCGTGCTCGCGGTGGGCGTGCTCTCCTGGGTGTACGTGCGCTTCGGGACGCTGCCGTCCGCGGACCGGCTCCTTGCGGGCTTCAACGCGGCAGTGGTCGGCATCATCTGCGCCATCACCCTGAAGATGGTGCGCACCGGCGTGAGCCAGCTCTGGCAGATGGGCGTGGCCGCCGGCGCGCTGCTCCTCGCCGCCGTGGGGAGCGCCTCGCCGGCAGAGGTGGTGCTGATGGCGATCTGCTCCGGCCTCGCGGTGGACCTCGGAGCGCGTCCGGCGCTGGCCCGGGCGCGGGGAATCGTCGGCAAGCGTGTCCCGGTGGCGCTGCCCGAGGACGGTGCGCTGCTGGATTCCCCGAAGAACGACGATTCGGCGCCGCCCCCGCCCAACCCGCCCGCGCCGAGCGATAGCACCACCACCCTTCACCTTCCGGTGCTGGTCGGCACGCTGGGGCTGATCGTCGCGCTGGTCCACGCCACCGGCCTCGACGCCAAGCTGATCGAGATGGCGGTGGTGTACTTCCGGACCGGGCTCGGCGCGTACGGCGGCGGCTTCGCGATCATTCCTCACCTCCGCCAGATGGTGCACGCCCACGAGTGGATCACCGATCGCCAGTTCGCCGACGCGGTGGCGATCGGGAAGATCACCCCCGGACCGGTGCTGCTGATGGCCACCTTCATCGGCTACCTGCAGCACGGGTGGCTCGGGGCCAGCGTGGCGACGGTGGCCATCTTCTCCGGGCCCTTCGCGCTGGTGGGCCTGCTCGGAACGTGGCTGGACCGGGTGCGGTCACGGCGCTGGGTGCGCGCGGCGCTCCGCGGTCTCACCCCGGCGGTGGTGGGGCTGATGGCCGCGGCCGCCATCACGCTCGGCGGGAGCTTCGACGCGAAGCTGGAGGTGGGAATCGCCGCGGCCACGGCGCTCACCGCGGTTCGCTTCGAGGTGAACCCGGCGTGGCTGCTGGTGCTCGGCGGCGTGGCTCGGCTAGGGCTCTCCTTCGCCGGCCTCTAGGCTGCGGCGGCCGATCCTCTCGCTGCGACGCGCAGCCTCGTCGCTCCGCTGCTCGACGTGCCCGAAGCACGCCTCCGCTGCTCGCTCCTCGGGTGCGCCGTCTCGCGTCGGTCTCGGCCGCCTCGCGCGGCGGCCGATCCCGGCGACGGCGCTAGGCGGGCTCGGGCCGGATGCGCAGCTGCGCTGCGGCCTGGCCGAGACGACGGCGGAGCGAGGTCAGCGTCTCCTCGAGGGCGAGGAGCGCCGCCTGGGCTCGCGAATCGTCCGCGGCCTCGACGAGCGAGAGCGGCGTGGGCCGCGGCTCGAGCAGCGTGGACACCAGGTCCTCGAGATGGGAATGGATCGCCTCGAGCCCCACCAGCGCCGAGCGCAGGTCCTCCTCGACCTGCGTCGAGAGCACGCTCCCTGAGGTGGAAGCGGCGAGCGCGCGGCGGAGCGCGTCAGCTGCGGTCCGCGAGAGCGATTCGAGCGAGGTTCCGGGAGACGTCGAGGGCGCGAGCTCGGAGCTGGACACGGCGCCGAACGGTAGACCCGTGGCCTGACGGGTCAATTTCCACGTCGGCCCGGGCGAAGCACGGGCGTTTCGTCTCGCGCAGCGGCGAGTCCGGCACGGGCGAAGGCGGCGGCGGCGCCGGGAACCATGTCGGGCCAGGTGTGCTCGCTCCACCCTGCGCCGGTCAGGGAGCGGTCGACGGCGCGGGCGCGCCGGGCAGCGGAAGCGCGGGGGGCCGAGTTCCCGGGCGCGGGCGTCGTCGGCAGGGGCAGGGCCGGCGCCGCGTTCGCCGGAGCGGGCGCGGACGGCGGCATGCCTGCACGGCTGCTCTCCGGCTCCGGCAGGACCGTGGGGAGGGGGCCGGGGAGGAATGGCCCGGTCTCGCTCCCGCTGCCTCCGATGCCGGAACCGAGGCGCGCTCCCGGCCAGGGCGGAGCGGTGGCATCGGCGAGGGGCCCCGCGATGTGCCCGGAAAAGCTAGGCAGCGTCGCCTGGAGTGGCAGGCCGGAGGGGACGCTGGTCAACAGCGCGGCCACCGGCGGCAGCGCCGGGAGGGACCCCGGAACGGGAGATCAGATCAGGCCGCGGGCGCGGCGGATCTGCTCGACCGTCTTGTTGTACTCGATGTCGAAGGCGCTCGTGCCTTCCTGCAGGTGCTTCAGGCGGGCGCGGGCCTCGCGGTCGATCTCCTCGTCGACGTCGAGGTGCTTCTTCATCACGGCAAAGATCTTCTGCCGGAGGGAGTTGTCCGCGGCGAAGACCTCCTCGACGTTCCGGCTGATGAGGAGGAACTCGATCATCTGGTTGATGACGTACTCGATCCCCTCGTCGCCCATCTTGAAGCCGCGGACATCCGCCATCTCGCGCTTCACCTGGTTGAACTTGCTGTAGTCGTAGCCCCGGCGCTCGAGCGCCTCCCGGGTCGCCTGGTTCACGCGCTCCTCGTTGGTGAGGTACTCGCGCATGATCGCCGAGAGGTCCATCTCGGCATCGGCGATCCGCATCGGCTCGACCTCGATGTCCCCGTCCTGCATCAGCTGCTGGATGGTCTCGCGGGAGATGACGGGAATCACCTTGGGATAAAGCCTCATAAGCCTTCCTGGAATACCGGCGGCCGTGCCCCCGAAGATTGACGGCCGAACTCGCTCGTGGAAGCCCCCGCTATACATCAGGGGGGGCTCCGCGCCGCAACGAAAACGGGGATTTTTTTGCCCCCGCTACCAGGCGGGCGGTCGAGCCTGGCGGGAAGGGAAAGGACCCCCTCGTCCATTCACTCGACGTCGAATCCGTCGTCAGGATCCGGAAGGGCAGCCGGTGCACGGGGGAGCCCAAGCTCCGCCGGCGCCCCGGAGGGAGCCGGCCCTCCATGAGGAGAACCCGGGGCCGGGCCTGGCTCCCGCTCGGCCGTCGTCGTCGAAGCACGCGCGGCTGATTCTCCGATCGCGCGCGCCAGTCCCCAAACGAGGTGCCTGGATGCGTGTATCTCCAGCCCTGGAATGCGCGCCAGAGCCTCGAGGACCCGCTGGAGCGCGGCCAGTCCCTTCTGGTGCTCGAAGCTGGACTCCAGGAGATCGAGCAGCACGTAGGGCGGAGTTCGAGGGAGTGTCCTCGACGGCTCGGGTGCCCGGCGCACCTCGCCGGGGGATCTGCGCTCTCGCTGCGCCTTGTCGATCATCGCCTGGCGCAACTCGTGCGCCTGTCTCAACTGGTCCACCTGCTCGTCCGAGAGATGTTCCCGGAATGCCCATCCGACCGGTTTGATGACCTCGCCTCGCCGGGCGCGGTCGACCCGCACGCTCTGCTGCGCGAGGCAATCTGCCACCATCGCGGGGACGAGATGAACGTAACGGCAGAGCATCGCCGTCAAGCCTAGCGCGACGCGAGGAACGCAGGCTCGCTCAGCCGACCGGACCCGTCTCGCGGCCAGGACCGTCCGCCGCCGCATCCTCCAGCGATGCCTCGCGCACCGCGTCCTCGTCGACCTGACCTTCCGCGACCTCCCGGCGAAGCTCGCTTTCCGGGGCGTGCAGGTGGGCGTGGATCCGTTCTGCGAGCGTCGTCCCGAGGCCTGCCTGCGCCGCCAGCTCCTCGATGCTCGCCTCGCGGATCCGCTTCAGGGACCCGAAGGCCCGGAGCAGCGCCTTCTTCCGGCCCTCCCCGACCCCGGGGATGTCCTCGAGCACGCTCTTGAAGTTCCGCCGGCGCATCAGCTTCTGCTGGTAGGTGATCGCGAAGCGGTGCGCCTCGTCGCGGAGTCGAACGAGCAGGAACAGCTCAGGGGAGTTCTGCGGCAGGACGATGGGGTCGCGCCGCTCCGGGATGAACACCCGCTCGGGGCTCCGGGCCGAGGCGCCCACCTCGTCGTCCGAGTCCAGCTCACGGGACTTGGCCAGCCCCACCACGTCGAGGGTGACCCCCACGTCCTTCATCGCCGCCCGCGCCGAGGCCAACTGCCCCTTCCCGCCATCGATGACCAGGAGGTCGGGGAGGTCGCCCGCCTCCCGTCCGCGCCGCAGCCGCCGGCTCACCACCTCATACATCGAGGCGAAATCGTCCTGTGACTGCACGCTCTTGATCCGGAACCGCCGGTAGCGCGCCCGGTCCAGCTCACCCTCAATCATCGCCACCTGGCTGGCGACGATGCTGCTGCCCTGGAAGTGCGAGATGTCGAAGCACTCCATCCGGCGCGGGATCCCGGTGAGATGGAGACGGTCCTGGAGCCGCTCGAGGACCTTCTCCAGCTCGTCCTTGCTCCGCCGCTGGTCGAGCAGCGCCTGCCGGGCGTTGGCCGCGCTCATCTCTACCAGCCGCAGCTTCTCGCCGCGCTGGGGAGCCATCACCCGCACCCGGCGTCCACGCTTCTCGGTGAGGAGCTCGGCGAGTGCCTCCACCCCACCCTCCGGCCGGAGCGGAAGCAGCACCTCGTCGGGGAGGACGTTGTCCTCGCCGTAGTAGAGGTTGACGAAGCTGCCCAGGAGCTCCTCGTCGGGGAACTCCTGCCCGGTGAAGGGGAAGCTCTGTCCCCCGTTGAGCCGTCCCTGGCGGATGTACAGGACGTAGACCACCAGCCGGTCCGCCTCGCGGTGGTAGCCGAAGACGTCCTGGTCGATGGTCTCGGTGGTGGCGATCTTCTGCCGTTCCAGCGAGCGCTCGATGGCGAAGAGCTGGTCCCGCAGCCGCGCGGCCTGCTCGAACCGCAGGTCCTGCGCCGCGGCCTTCATCCGCGTCCGGAGCGCGTCCAGGAGCTCGACGCCCTTCCCTTCCAGGAAAAGCGCCACCTCGCGCACCGACTCGGCGTACTCCTCGCGGGAAACGTCATAGACGCACGGCGCAGGGCAACGGCCGATCTGGTGGAGCAGGCAGGGTCGCCTGCGGTGGTGCAGCACGTGGTCCGAGCAGGTCCGTAGCTGGAAGTAGCGATTGATGATCCTCAGCGTCTCCCGGATGCTGCTCGCGCTCGCGTAGGGCCCGAAGTACATCGCCCCGTCCCGCTTGAAGCGCCGGACCACCTCCAGGCGTGGCCACTCGCCGGCAGGGTCGAGACGGAGGCAGATGAAGTTCTTGTCGTCCTTGAGCAGGACGTTGAACCGGGGCTGGTACCGCTTGATGAGCTCGTTCTCGAGGAGGAGCGCCTCCTTCTCGTTGCTCACCACGACCGTGTCGACGTCCGCGAGCACCGACTCCAGGAAGGGGATGAAGGCCCGGGTGTCGCTGCTCCGCCCGAAGTAGGAGCGCACGCGGGAGCGGAGGTTCACCGCCTTCCCGACGTAGATGACCTCTCCCCGGGCGTTCTTCATGAGGTAGACGCCCGGCGCGCCGGGAAGCCGCTCCAGCTTCTCCTCGAGCGCCTCGGCCGGCATCAGCGCCGCTTCCTGCGCCCGGCGGCCCTCCACCCTGCCTGGGGCTGAGCTCGATCCGCGCTGGCGCCACGGCGCCGGCCCCGGAGCCGTCCACCGGCCGTGCCCGGACCCTCCTCGCGCTGCACGCCGGTCTCGAGGAGCGAGCGCGACGGCGGCTTGAGCCCGAGGTCCATGTCCTTGAGGAGGAGCACCTTGTCCCGAAGCTCGGCGGCCCGCTCGAACTCCATCTCGTCCGCCGCCTTGTGCATCTCGGCCGAGTACTCGCGGGTGAGCCGGGCGACCTGCTCGGCGGTGAGCAGCTCGTCCTCGGCGGCCTTGGGGAGGGAAAGGCCTCCGTCGGACCGGTAGAGCACCTCGCTCATGTCGAGGATCGCCTTGTGGACCCCCTGCGGGGTGATGCCGTGCTCGCGGTTCCACGCTCCCTGGAGCTCCCGCCGCCGCGCGGTCTCGTCGAGCGCCAGCTGCATCGAGTCGGTCACCTGGTCGGCGTACATCAGCACCCGGCCGTTCACGTGGCGCGCCGCGCGGCCGATGGTCTGGATGAGGCTGACGTTGCTCCGAAGGAAGCCCTCCTTGTCCGCGTCGAGGATCGCCACCAGCGACACCTCGGGGATGTCCAGCCCCTCGCGCAGGAGATTGATGCCCACCAGGACGTCGAACTCGCCCCGGCGCAGATCGCGGATGATGGCGGTGCGCTCCAGCGCGTCGATGTCCGAGTGCAGGTAGCGGACGCGGACGCCGACGTCGGCGAAGTACTCGGTGAGGTCCTCCGCCATCCGCTTGGTGAGGGTGGTCACCAGCACCCGCTCCTTGGCCTGCGCGCGCTGGCGCACCTCCTCGAGGAGATCCTCCACCTGGTTCCGCGCCGGGCGGACCTCGACCAGCGGATCGGTGAGCCCGGTCGGGCGGATGACCTGCTCGACGACCACGCCGTGGCTGCGCTGCAGCTCGTACTCGCTCGGTGTCGCGCTGACGTAGACGGCCTGCGGGACCATGGCCTCGAACTCATCGAACTTCAGCGGCCGGTTGTCCATGGCGCTCGGGAGCCGGAACCCGTACTCGGCCAGGGTCTCCTTGCGGCTCCGGTCTCCCCGGTACATGGCGCCGATCTGCGGAACGGTCTGGTGGCTCTCGTCGAGGAACACCAGGAGGTTCTTCGGGTAGTAATCGAGGAGACAGGGCGGGGGCTCGCCGGCGGCGCGCCCGGAGAGGTGCCGGCTGTAGTTCTCGATGCCGTTGCAAAAGCCGACCTGCTCCATCATCTCCAGGTCGTACATCGTGCGCTCCTCGAGGCGCTGGGCCTCGAGCAGCTTGCCGTGGGCACGGAACCACTGCAGCCGCTCGCGCAGCTCGTCCCGGATGTCGCGGATGGCCCGCGCCCGCTGCTCCTCCTCGGTGACGTAGTGGCTGGCGGGGAAGATGACGATCTTCTCCAGCTGGGCAGCTGACTGGCCGCGGAGGGGATCGAACTCGGTGATGCGCTCCACCGTGTCGCCGAAGAACTCGATCCGGACCGCCCGTTCCTCCTCGTAGGCGGGGAAGACCTCCACCGTGTCGCCACGTACCCGGAAGGTGCCCCGGTGGAAGTCGACGTCGTTGCGGGCGTACTGCGCGTCCACCAGGCGGCGCATCAGCACGTCGCGGCCCAGCTCGGCGCCCTTCACCGCGGTGGCCGCCAGCGCCATGTAGCTCCGCGCCGTTCCCAGGCCGTAGATGCAGGACACCGACGCCACGATCAGCACGTCGTCGCGAGTGCGGAGCGAATGCGTCGCCGAGTGCCGCATCCGCTCGATCTCGTCGTTGATGAACGAGTCCTTCTCGATGTACGTGTCCGAGGAAGGGATGTACGCCTCGGGCTGGTAGTAGTCGTAGTAGCTGATGAAGTACTCGACGGCGTTCCGGGGGAAGAGCTCCTTGAACTCCCCGTAGAGCTGGGCGGCCAGGGTCTTGTTGTGGGCGATGACCAGCGTGGGCCGCTGCACCTGCGCCACCACGTGGGCCATGGTGAAGGTCTTCCCCGATCCGGTCACCCCGAGCAGGGTCTGATGGGTGTCGCCCCGGTGGACACCCTCCACCAGCTCGGCGATCGCCCTGGGCTGATCTCCCTGCGGTCTGTAGTCGGTGATGAGCTCGAACCCGGCCATGGCAAGCGGAGAAACCTAACGCGCCGACCTAACGTCCGCTGGCCGGCGTGGACCCGGGCGGGCGCTGCCGGAGCGCCTCGAGAGAGCGGAGGCGAGGGGCCTCGAACTCGTCGCCCTTGGTCCAGGCGGGGAGGGGCGTCGCCTGGGCGACGCTGTAGCCGAGCGCGAACTGCAGCCGGGCGTCCTCCACCGCGCCGGAGAGGTCCCAGTCCGGGGTCAACTCGTCCGAGGGCTGGTGGTAACGGGTCTCCTCCCAGGCCTCCCGCTTCTCCCGTCCCCAGCCGGCCGGGCGGCCGCGGTAGTCGAGCCCGCTCTCGAAGTACGCCGAGGGGACGCCGACCCGGGCGAAGCTGAACTGGTCGCTCCGGTAGAAGTAGCCGCGGTCCGGCAGCTGGTCGCCCCGGAGCACCCGGCCCTGCGCCCGGGCGAGGGTGCGGAGGGTGACGTCGAGGTCGGTCTTGCCCAGTCCGATGACGGTCACGTCGCGGGTGCGTCCGAAGACGTTGGCCCCGTCGATGTTGATGTTCACGGCGATGCGCCCGAGCGGAACCGGCGGATGTCGCGCCAGGTACTCCGAGCCGAGGAGTCCTTGCTCCTCGGCAGCCACCGCGGCGAAGAGGATGCTTCGCCTCGGCGCCCTGTCCAGCGCGGCGTAGGCCCGGGCGACGGTGAGCATCAGCGCCACTCCGGAGGCGTTGTCCTCCGCTCCGTTGTAGATGGCGTCCTCGCCGGGGGCGGCCCCGGTGCGCATCCCGAGGTGGTCGTGGTGCGCGGTGTAGAGCACGACCTCCGAGGACAGCTTCGGATCGCTCCCGGGGAGGAGCGCCAGCACGTTCGAGGTCCGCGTGCGCTCGATCCGGCTGTCGAAGGCGGTGCTGACCCCGATGCCCAGCGGTACCGGCTGGAACTGCCGACCGTTCGCCGAGCGGACGAGGTCGTCGAGGCTGCGGCCGGCGAGCGCCACCAGCTTGCGGCAGGCCTCCTCGGTCACCCAGCCGCGCAGCGGCACCCGCCGCTCGGTGGTGGGGACGGAGTACTGCGGCCCGGTCCAGGAGCTCCGGACGACCTGCCAGGGGTACCCGGCGCTGTGCGTGGTGTGGAGGATGATGGCGCCGGCTGCGCCGACCCGGGCCGCCATCTCGTACTTGTAGTCCCACCGGCCGTACCAGAGGCGGGCGCGACCGGCGAAGAGGGCGGGATCGTCCTCGGGGTCGCTGTTGAGGATGAGCAGCATCTTTCCCCGGAGGTTCTGCCCCTTGAAGTCGTCCCACCCGTACTCGGGGGCGCGGATCCCGTACCCGACGAACACCAGCTCTGCCCGATCGACCGCGGTGCGAGGCGCCTCGTCCCCCGCGACGGCGACCACCTCCTCCGCGTGGCGGAGCACCAGCGACTCGCGGCCGCGGCTGAACTGGACCGTCTCGGCGTGCCCGTCCACCCCGACGATGTCGAAGGGCTGGAGGAATCCCTGGGTCCCGGCCGGCCGGAGCCCCAGGGCCTCGAGCTGGGCGGCGATGTACGACTGGGCAAGCGCGTCTCCCCGGGTGCCGGGACCGCGTCCCTCCAGGAGATCCGAGGCGAGGAACCGGACGTGGGCGCGGATGGCGTCCGCGGTGATGGCCCGCTCGGCGGCGGGGGAGGTCCGGGCGGGGGGCGCGGCGGCGAGCGCCAGCACCAGAGCGACGTTGAGCATGGGTCTCCCCGTTCTGCCCCGAGGCGTGGGCCGCCGTCCACCGCCGGGGACGGATGGACATCGCGAACGAACGGGCGGGAGACTGGCGGAGCCTCGAGAGCGGCCCTCGTCGAGGGGACGGCCGCGGACCGCTCCGGGCGGGCTCTCCGATGTTCGACGTCGTTCGCGGTCGCTCCAGCGCCCCCACGCGCCTGAGGCCGGCCCTGGTGGTGTCTCTCCTGTCGCACGCGGCGCTGCTCGGAGGGGCGCTCGTGGTCTCCCGTCCGGCGCCGGCACCGCCCCCGGAACCCACCGTCAAGTGGCCGGTGGTGAAGGCGGGGAGCCGGGGCGGTGGCGGTCCTCCGGAGGCGCCACCGGCGACGCCGCCGAAGGTGACCGGCCGGAGGCCGTCTCGGACGGTTCGCACGCCACTGGACATCCCGCGGCCCACCGACCTGCCGGAGCGGAGCGCGTCGTCGTCGCTCGAGTCCGGGGACGAGGGAGTCGACGACTCCTCACCAAGCGGTCCGGGCGGTCCCGGGAACGGGCCGGAGTGCGTGACCCCGCCGTGCGGAGGCGTTCCGGGCATCGTTTCCGAGGACGTGGTGGCCGAGATGCCCGTGCTCCTCTCCGCGCCGGAGGTGACGCTGCCGCCGGAGGCGCGGCGCTGGGGGTGGAGGGCACGATGCTCGTGCGCTGCGTGATCACCGCGGCGGGAAGCGTCGAGGGATGCGAGGTGCTCCGGGGCCTTCCGCTGGCCGAAGCCGCCGTGCTCGCGGCGCTGCAGGCGCGCCAGTACCGCCCGGCGGAGATCTCCGGACGGCCCGGTCTCGGTGCGCCACCTGTTCACCGTCAAGGTGCGGCAGACGCGCTGACGGGCTCAGCTCTGGGTGCCGTCGGCACAGTGCCGCTGTACGAGATCGAGGAGGTCGGCGGGCCGGAACGGTTTCAACAGCATTCCGGCGACGGCGGGGTGCTTCACCTGCCTTGCGAGCTGCGCGTATCCGGATACGAGGACGACCCGAGTCCTCGACGCGAATCCGCGTTCGCGCGCGGCATCGAGGAACTCGAGGCCGTTCATCACCGGCATCATGAGGTCGAGCAGTACGAGGCACGGCGGCTCTGGCTCTTCGTCCAGGATCTCGAGCGCCTCCATTCCGTCGCTCGCCGACGAGACCTTGATCCATGGGGTCTCGGCCTCGAGAAGCGAGACCATCGCGCCTCGGATGTCTGGATCATCCTCGATGACGAGCACGTGCGCTGACACGGGCGGCAGCTCCCGGCCGTTCTCATCCTGCAGAACGTGTGAAATTTCAGCCCGGAAACGTGGGCAGCCGCGGGGGGTTGCGCCACATCCGGTCCGGGAACACGCGCCCGTTAGTTCATGAACGAACCTTCCACTGAGTTCCGCCCGCTCCGTCGCGGAGCTCGACCCCCATCTCGAGGAGGCGATTTCTCATCGCGTCGGAACGAGCGAAGTCCTTCTGCTTCCGTGCCTCGGAGCGCTCCGCGATGAGCCGCTCGACGAGCTCACGATCGAGCTTGCGCTGGGCGACCAGCCGGTCGCGCCTGCGCTCGAGCCACGCCAGGGGCGAGCTCTGAAGGATGCCGAGGACGCCGCCCATGGTGGGGACGACCGCGCGGAGTGTCGCGAGCGTGCGGACCACCATCGCCCGGTCGGGCGCCGGCGGCTTGTCGAGGTACTCGTTCAGCTGGGCGAACAGCCCCGAGAGCGCCGCCAGCGCGCCCGCGGTGTTGAAGTCGTCGTCCATCGCCTGCTCGAAGGCCCGGAGGTGCACGTCCGGATCGCCGTGGAGCGGACCGGGCTTCACCTCGCGCCCCCCGAGGCGCTCGTCGACCCGCTGGAGGGTCTCGTAGAAATACTCCATGCGCTTCTCGGCGTCGGCGAGCGCGTCGTCGGAGAAGGCCAGCTGGTTCCGGTAGTGGCTGGAGAGGAAGAACAGGCGCAGCGCCTCGGGGTCGACCTTGGCCAGCGCGTGGCGCAGCTGGACCACGTTCCCCAGGCTCTTCGACATCTTCGCGTTCTCGAGCTCGAGGAACCCGGCGTGCATCCACACCTTCGCCAGCGGGATGTGCTGCGCGGCCTCGGACTGGGCGATCTCGTTCTCGTGGTGGGGGAAGATGAGGTCGAGCCCGCCGCCGTGAATGTCGAAGGTCGTGCCGAGGTACTTCTCGCTCATTGCGGAGCACTCGATGTGCCACCCGGGACGGCCGCGGCCCCAGGGTGCGTCCCACGCCGGCTCGCCCGGCTTCTCGGCCTTCCACAGCGCGAAATCGAGGGGCTCGCGCTTGTGCTCGCCCGGCGTGACTCGCTCGCCGGCCCGGAGGTCGTCGAGGTTGCGGCGCGAGAGCTTGGCGTACTCCGGCCAGCACGAGACCTGGAAGTACACGTCGCCGCCGGCGGCGTAGGCCACGCCCTGGTCGAGCAGCGCCTGGATGAGGGCGCGGATCTCCGGGATGACCTCCGTCACCCGAGGGGAGACGTCGGGTGAAAGCAGGCCGAGCGCCCGGGCATCGTCCTCGAAGGCCTCGATGAACCGTTCGGCGAGCGCGGCCGGGTCCTCGCCGGTCTCGCGGGCGGCGTTGATGATCTTGTCGTCCACGTCCGTGTAATTCCGGACGTACGACACGCGGTAGCCGCGGTGGCGGAGATAACGCACCACGACGTCGAAGACCGTGAATGTTCGGGCGTTACCGATGTGCACCCACGAGTAGACGGTGGGACCACACACGTACAGACGCACTTCACCCGGCCGGAGTGGCGCGAGGGGTTCCTTTCGACGGGTCAGCGTGTTGTAGACGGATAGCGCGGGGGAACTGTGGGTGGCGGACACGGGAAGTGGCGCGGTGAATCGAGGAACGTGACATCATTACACGGCTGGGGGATGAGGGACCCCGCGAACGAGCATGGCGCCATCCAACCCCAAGCGGCCTCCCCGGCGACCTCCCCCCGAGGATGGCACGAAGGACACCGAGGACACCGGCGAGCTTCCGTTCGACGAGCGTGAGGCGACGCCGCTCAATGCCGACGATCCGGCGCCGCAGCGGGTGACGACCTATCCGGTACGCGCGGGCCGGAAGCGGCGCGCGGGGCGGGACACGATCGGTCCGGCGTCGATGGTCTCCACCGTGGGCGGCGCGGGCTCGCAGGAGATCTTTCTCTACGCCGAGCACGGACCGGGGACCGGACAGCTCCTGCCCGTGGCTGAGGGGGCGCTGATCCTCGGGCGATCGAGTAGCTGCGACCTGAGGTTGCCGCACGCGTCGATCAGCCGACGCCACGCCCGCCTCACGCGTCGGGGCGAGCGGTTGTTCCTCGAGGATCTCGGAAGCCAGAACGGCACGTTCCTCGACGACGAGCGGCTCGCCGGACCGCGCGAGCTGCTGTTGGGCCAGCGCATCCACATCGGGCCGGCGGTGCTGAGGCTCCGGGTGCCGGGCGGGAACACCCGGACGGACCGTCCGCGCCGTCGTTCGGTGGCCGAGGTCGACGGTCCGGTCCGTCCAACGCGGGTCGCCGTGCTCGCGGCGACCGCGGGGTTCCTGCTCGCGACCGCGCTCGCGCTCTGGACGGCCCAGACACACCCGGGCTGGCTGCGCCTGTCGACGCCGGCAACCAGCGCCCCCCGGCGCTGAAGGGCACGACCGCTCCGCCGAGCGGCCCCGAATCCGCGACAGACCCATCGAAGGTGTCCATCGAAGGTGTCTGGCACCTTCGAAAGGATCGTCCCGACCCGAACGCCGAGAAACCTCAGATGCTGCGCAGGTTTGGGCGCCGTCGCGCCGCCCGGTCCTGGAGGAGCGCCTGCGCGCCCCGGATCGCGAGAACCGCGTTCAGCCCGGCAAACCCCAGCAGGACAAGCGCGATGACCAGCGGGCCCCGGTCTTCTCCGGGACGCTCACCCTCCCGGAGCACCCACAGCCGGCTGTCGACCGGGCGGAGGCCCTGAACCGCCCGGAGCTGCGCCGCCGAATCGCGATAGCCGGGGACGTCCTCGAGCGGGAGCAGCCGCCCCCTCACACCAAATGGACGCGGGTCCGGTGGCGGCGGGCGCTTGCCGGGGACCCAGTCCTCGGTCGGGAGCAGCGGCCGCCGCACCAGGAGCGGAGTGTCCTGCAGCGGGACCAGGACCATCCGCGCGCCGCGATCCACGCCGTAGAACGCGGTTCCCAGCGGGACTCCGTGCACCTGGGCGAAGACGTTCGGCCGCAGCTGATCGAACCGGTAGCTCCCCTCGCTCCCCAGCGTGACCGGGTCGCGGCTGGCAAAGAAGTACGCGACGTCGGGCGCTTCCCGCATGAGCAGGAAAAGCGCGCCGGCCAGGCAGAGCACCGCGACCGGGAGCTGGACGCCCGTCACCCGGCGACGGGTGCTGCGCTCGAGCTGTCGGATGCGCTCGTCGCGCGCTTCCTCGGCAGAGAGCGGAGTGCGCGCGGTCAACGCAGAGCCCCCGGCGAGCTAGGTGATGCTGAAGATCTTCCGGAGGTCCGCCTCGATCTCGTCCTCGGTGCACTCCTTCGCGAGGCTGAGCTCCTTGATCAGCAGGGCCCGGGCGGTGTCGAGCATTTTCCGCTCACCGAACGACAGGTCCTTGTCGCCCTTGAGCAGGTACAGGTCGCGGAGCACCTCGGCGATCTCGAAGACCGAGCCGGTCTTGATCTTCTCCATGTACTCGCGGTAGCGCCGGTTCCAGGTGGTGGAGTCCACCGAGATGTCCTTCTCCCGGAGGATGGCGTAGACCTGCTTGACGTCGTCCTCGCTGATGATCTCCCGCAGGCCGACCGAGCCGACCTTGTTGATCGGGATCATGATCCGCATGCCGTTCTCGAGGATGCGGAGGACGTAGAAGGACTGACGCTGGCCGGCGACCTCGGTGTGCTCGATGCCCATCACCTCGCCCACCCCCTGCCCGGGGTAGACGGCCTTGTCGCCGGTCTTGAAGCTGGTCTGCACTTGGGAGCTGCCTCCTCGCGGACTGGAACGCCGCAAAGTCCAAGAACTTACCACAGATTCGGGTTTTCGGCAATGCGTCGTCTTGACCGGCAGATCCGGGCCCGACTAGGCTGTTGCGCCTTTTTGTCAGGGCACCCGCGGACGTATCAACGGTGAGGATGCGGGGGTTTGGCAGTCGGACCTCCAAGGCGGGCTGCAGTCACAGTGGTCAGGGCACCCGCGGACGTATCGACGGTGAGGATGCGGGCGGGAGTTTTGCAGTCGGACCCGCGAGCGGCTGCAGTCACGGTGGTTGGGGCGGCCTGGGTGGGGGGACCGATGCGCGACTGGAGCTGGAACGACCTCGGGATCCGTCCGCTCGTCTTCCCGGTCCTGGCGCTGGCCATCGGCAGCGCCGTTCCTGTCCTGGTCCGTCCGGCGCCGGTCGGCTTTGCCTGCCTGGCTACCCTCCTTGCGACTGTCGCTTTCATGGCCTGGCGCCGGCCAGGGGCACACCTAGCTCTGCTCGTCTCGGGAGTGCTCGCCGGGTCGTTCCTCGCATCGCGCGCCGAGCGCGCCACCCCGCTTCCGACGGGGACCCCGGTCCGGCTGGAGGGGCGGCTCGCGTCGGTCGACATCGATGCCCGCGGCGGGCGCGGCGTGCTCGAGGTCTCCCGAGTCGACGGCGTGCCGGCACGGGCCCGGACCCGGCTGTGGTGGAGCGGCCCCGGCGCCCGACCCTGGGCCGGCCAGCGGGTCCAGCTGCGGGCCGAGCTCCGCGCCGACCTCGGGCCGGACTCCTGGGGACAGTACGACGTGGGCCGCGCAGCCCGTGCCCGGGGGCTCTCCACCTCGGGCCGCGTCCTCTCCGGCTCTCTCGTTCCTCTCTCCGCGCCCGAGCCGTGGCGAAGGTGGGTCGCCGAGCGGCGCGAGCGCTTCGGCCGCTGGACACGCGACCGCCTCCCCCGCGCGGACGACGCAGCGCTGGTGTGCGCGCTCGCCGCGGGACTGCGGTCGGAGCTCGGTGCCGAGTGGGAGGACCGCTTCGCCCGGAGCGGCCTGGCCCACGTCCTGAGCGTGAGCGGGCTGCACGTGGCGGCGCTCGGCCTCGTCCTGGCGGCGGTGATCGCCGTCTTGCTGCGCATGGTCCCCGCGGTGGTGCGCCGGCTCGACGCCCGTCGCCCCGCGGCGCTCGTGGCGCTTCCACTGGTCTGGGGATACGTCGTCTTCACCGGGAATCAGCCGCCGGCGGTCCGCTCGGCGCTGATGCTCTCCCTGGTCCTCCTCGGACGCGCGCTGCAGCGACATACCGACGCGCTCAACACGCTGGCCGTCGCCGCTGGCGTGCTCCTGGTCGTGGAGCCGGCCTCGGTGCAGGACCTCTCGCTTCAGCTCAGCTTCACCGCGGTGCTGGCGCTGGTGCTTCTCGCCCCGCGTCTCCGGGCGCTGGTGCCGGTGCCCTCACCCGACCCGCTTCGTCCCGAACGGTGGCGTCGGGGCCTCGAGCAGGTCCGGGAGGTCCTCCTCGGTGTCTGCGCCGCGAGCGCGGCGGTCACCCTCGCCTCGATTCCGCTCGTGGCGAGCGCGTTTCACCGCATCTCTCTGGTGGGGTGGGTCGTGAACGTCATCGCCCTCCCGGTGGCGTCCGTCCTCACCCTCGCCTGCGCGGTGACCGCCGGCGCGTTCTGTCTCTCCCCGGCGCTCGCGTCCCTCCCGCTGGCCGTCGCCTCGCTCGCCGCCCGGGCGCTGCTCGCGCTGGTCAGCGCCGGAGCGGCGGTGCCACTGGGGACGCTCTCCTCGCCCGCGTTTCCCTGGCCCGCCACGCTGGCGTTCGCACTCGGGCTCCTGGGAATGGCGCTCGGGGTCCGGCGGAGCGGCTGGCTCGTGGTCGCCACCCTCGCAGTGGTGCTCGTGCGTCCGGTGCTCGGGCCTCATCCACCGCTCGAGCTGACCGCCCTGCCCGTCGGCCACGGAGACGCGCTCCTCGTCTCCTCCCGCGGCGCGCACCTCCTCGTGGACGGCGGGGGCGTGCCGGACGGCGTCGATCCCGGCGCGCGCATCGTCCTCCCCTACCTGCGCGAGCGCGGCATCCGGCGGCTCGATGCCGTCGCGCTCTCCCATCCGCACCCGGACCATGCGCTGGGGCTCCTCACCGTGCTCCGGGAGGTGCCGGCGGACCGGCTCTGGCTGCCGGCAGGCATCGAGCGGGGGCCGCTGGTCGATGCGCTCCTCGCCGCGGCGGGAGAAGCCCGCGTGGAATGGCTGGCGGCCGGCGAGCGGCGCGCGCTCGGAGAGGCCACGGTCCGGGTGCTCTCGCCCCCACGGGACGGGGCCGCTCTCTGGACCGTGAACGACCGGAGCCTGGTGCTTCACGTGAGCGCGGCGGGGCGCTCGGTTCTGCTTCCCGGTGACGCAGGCGCCGCGGCGGAGGAGGCCTGGCCCGTCGTGACGAGCACCGTGGTGAAGGTGCCCCACCATGGGTCGCGGACCTCGAGTTCGCCCCAGCTGGTCACCTCCAGCGAGGCCTGGCTCGCCCTGTTCTCGGACGGCAGGGGGAACCGCTTTCGCCTGCCCGCCCCGGACGTCGTCGAGCGCTGGCGGGCGAGCGGGGCGGAGGTCCTGCGCACCGACGTGGACGGGGCGATCCGGCTGTCGCTCGACGAGGCGGGCGTCCGGTGGGAGACGTTCCGAGGGCGGGCCGGGCGGCTCGCTATCCGTCCACTTGCCGGCGCGCGGCCGCCAGTGCACCGTCCGGGCGATGATCCCCGAGGACCTTGACCTCGCCGCGCTCAGCCGTGACCTCCACCGCGCGCTCGGCCCGGGAGAGCCGGTGGGGTACCTGCGCGGCAAGGCGAAGATGCGCGATGCGCTGGTGGACCTGCACGGCTTCAGCCAGCTGGAGGCCGAGTCCGTCGTCGACACGCTCGAGCTGCAGGGCTACCTGCATTTTCTCGGGGACCCGCGCGCCCCGAGTGAAGCGGAGAGCCGCTGGGACTTCCGCACAGGCTGAGCCGACCGTCAGTCTCCGCTTCCCCACCGCAGCAGCTTGCGCCCGAGGAACGTGTCCGCCGCGGCGACGAGCGCCACCGTGAGGAGGACCACGAGCTCTCCCCACCCTAGAGACGGATTGATCAGCACCAGGCCGAAAACGGGGCGAGCGACGCAAGGACCACGAGCACGCCCGCGGCGATCACCCCGATCGCTGCCGCCTGCGCAGCTCTCCTCCGGGGCAGCTGGATCTGCACGCGCGGGAGCTTGCGCCTTCGCCTGAGAACGCTCAAGGCTCGAAGACGAGCCAGGCAAACCGATCCACGGCGTGGAAGTCGCCGACGAAGAGCGGCGAGAAGGCCTGACCCTGCACGTTCTTCCGGTCCGGGAGCTCGAGCCGGTAGAGGTTGAAGCGCCACCGATCACCGGGACGCGGCGGGAGGTGGGGGACCGAGTGGAGCTTCGCGAAAGGGATCCGCATCTCCACCGTCCAGCCCCGGTCGCGGTCGGAGGCGTCGTCGAGCGTTCCATTCACCTTCACCGCGCTCTCCAGCCCCGAGTCCCAGGAGAGATCCATCCCCTGCCGTCGAGCGGGGAAGTAAGCGTCGAACACCACGTTGTGCGGGCTGACCTCGATCTCGTCGTAGGTCCGGCCGTCCGCGTCCGCGTCCAGGAAGATCTCAACCACCTCCTGCGTGTAGAGCGGCTCGTCGCGCTTCCGGAACGTGCCCCAGACGTCCGGGTCCTCGCAGTCGAAGGCGACGTAGAGCGCCTGGTCGTCCCAGGTGAGCCGCGCGGTGGTCCGAAGCGCCGTGGGACGCCCGTCCAGGCTGTCGACCAGCGTCAGCGGGGTCGTGCCCTGCCAAGCGGGGTCGTCGAGCACGCCGTCCAGCTTCGGTGGAGTCGAGGTCTTCCGGATGCCGACCTCCGGCACCGGGGGAGCTCCGCCCCCGATGACCGGGCCGCGCATCCGCTGCTGGCCGTCGTGCGCCTCCGGCTGGTCCACCGGCAGCCGCTGGTCGTCATGCCAGAAACCGAGCAGCACCTGAATCTCCTGCGCTCCCGGGGGAAGCGCGATGACCTGGACGTCCTGCACCGGCTGGCCGACGGCCCACTGCTCGAATGGCAATGGCGGTGGATGATCGGCGTTCGCGAGCATCTGGCCGGTCCGCGGATCGACGAGGTGAACGAAGACCTGCCATCCCGGCTCGAGCTTCCGTGTCGCCTCGAAGCGATGGGTGAGGCGCACCGCGTCCTGTCCCCGGTCGTTCCTCCCCCGCTCGACCCGTGTCCCCAGGTAGCGGATCGCGCCACCAGCCCAGGTGCCCTGGACCGCACCCGCCGTCGCCTCCGTCGTCCCGGACGCCGGCGCCCGGGGACGCGGACGGGGTCCGGCCTGCTCGTCGCGACACGCGGGGGCGAGAAGCGCGAGGCACAGGAGCAGCGTGGGAGACGAGAGGCGCACCGCCTGCACCCTACTCGCTCGAGGCTGCTGCCTGGCACGGCCATTGCGACCGGCCACGGGCATGCACCTCCGGTTCGAGGCACGCGGGGTGGGCTCCGAGCTCGAGCTTCAGCCCGGTACCTGGACGGTCGGCGGTGCCGAGGACGACGGCATCCGCTTCCCCGGATTGCCGCCGCGGCTGCTCGAGCTCGATCTCTCGCCGAACCGCGTGTGGGTCGGCTGTACCCGAGCGCTCCCGGTGGGCCGCGCGGTGCTCGGCCCTGGCGTCCGGCGCTGGCTGCTTCCCGGCGAACGGGTCCGGCTGTCACGCGAGGCGCAGCTGTGGCTCGAGCCGCCCTCCGAGGCTCCGGGAACGCTCGCTCTGGTCCGGTCGCTGCTCGAGGGAGGGGGCGCACCGATCTCGTCCGCTGCGCCGGCCCTGGTCTGCGTGGCGGGAGTGGACGCCGGCGCCGTCTTCCTCCTGGCCGGCCCGGTCACGGACGTGGGGCGCGCGACCGCCTGCGCGGTCCGGCTCGGCGATGGAGCGGTGTCGCGACGGCATCTGCAGCTCGTTCTCGAGCGGCGTGGCCACCGGGTGCGGGACCTCGGCGGACGAAACCGAGCGCGGTGCAACGGGCGGTGGCTCCGTTCGGGCCAGCTCCTTGCCGACGGCGACCTCCTGGAGGTGGGCCGCTCGCTCCTGCACTACCGGAGAGGGTCCACGGAGACGGAGCGGGCCGCGGGTCAGGCCCCGCTCAGCGCATCGGGGACAGGCCCGCCCGCTCCACCAGCAGCTGCATCAGGCGACGATGCTGGGTGAAGAAGCTCGTGAAGTGCATCCCCCGGCCGCGTCCCCGGACCGCGTAGACCGTCACCGGGCCGGGCAGGATGTCGACCTTCAGGATGTCGCGGAACGCGAAGTAGTCGGTCCGCACCAGCCCCCGGTAGGTCACTCCACCGCCGTCGACCACGATGGCGGTTCGCGCGTAGTAGGTCAGCGAGACCCCGAAGAAGACGACGAAGAAGATGGCGGAGATGAAGGTCTTCGCAGGAACGCCCTCGAACTGCATCAGGTAGACGAGGACGAAGAGCCAGAGCAGCGCGGCGGTACCCATCGCCGCGGCGAGGACGGGCCGTGGCCGGAAGACCTCGGGCGCTGGGGCCGGAAGAAGGTCCACGCTCCTAAGGCTAGTGCCTACCCCCGTCCCGTGCCACGCGTCCTCAGGCCGGGGGTGTCGGGTCCGGTGCGCTCTGGCTCACCCCCCGCCCGTCTCCACCCGCTCGACCAGCATGGTGATGCCCATTCCGTAGCCGATGCACAGGGTGACCGCCCCCCGGCGGAGCGAGCGCCGCTCCAGCGCCCCGAGGAGCGTGGCCAGGAGCATCGCCCCGGTGGCGCCGAGCGGGTGACCGAGGGCGATCGCCCCGCCCTGCACGTTGATCCGGTCCAGGGAGATGCCCAGCTCCTGGCCCACCACGATGGGCACGGGGGCGAAGGCCTCGTTGATTTCCCAGAGATCTACGTCATCCACGGTCCAGCCCGCGCGATCGAGCGCGATCCGGCTGGAGGGGATGGGCCCGGTGAGCATGAGGACCGGGTCCGACCCGACGACCGCGGTGGAGACGATGCGCGCCCGGGGGCGCAGCCCGAGGGTCCGGGCCGCGTCGCGCGAGGCGACGACCACGGCGGCCGCGCCGTCCACGATGCCCGAGGCGTTGCCGGCGTGGATGACGCCGTCCTCCCGGAAGCTCGGCTTGAGGCCGGCGAGCGTCTCGACGGTGGTGCCGGGGCGCGGGTGCTCGTCGTCGGCGAAGAGGCGAGTGCCGCCGTCGGCGTCTCGCACCGGAACCGGGGCGATCTCCTCGCGAAACCAGCCGGCGGCGCGCGCGGTGACGGCCTTGCTCTGAGAGGCGGCCGCGAACTCGTCCAGCTGCCCGCGGGAGAGCGACCACTTCTTTGCGATGAGCTCTGCCGAGGTCCCCTGGTGGCTGAGGTCGGGGAAGCGCTCCGCGAGCTGCGGCGAGGTGGGGCCGGCGCCGAAGCCCGCGTCCGAGCCCATGGGGATGCGGGTCATCGACTCGACCCCGCCGCCGATGCCGAGGTGGATCTGCCCTGCGAGGATGGCGGTGGCCACGTCGGCCACCGCGGTGAGCCCACTTCCGCAGAGGCGGTTCACCGTCTTGCCCGGGACCGCGATGGGCATGCCGGCGGCGAGAACGGCGCCGCGCGCCACGTCGAAGGCCTGCTCGCCGATCTGCGTGACGCAGCCGAGCACGACGTCCTCCACCCGCTCCGCCGGCACGCCGGTGCGTGAGAGCGCGGAGGTCAGGACGTGGGCCGCCAGGTCGACCGCGTGGACTCCCGCCAGGCTCCCCTTCCGCTTCCCGCGGGGAGTCCGGACCGCATCGATGATGAACGCCTCGCTCATGGGCCCAGGACACGACGGGATTGACCCGAAAGTCAACCGAGCCAGCCCGGGCAGCGCGGCCGGTCCGGACATGCGGTGGCAGGTCACCGGGCCGACGGAGGGGGAGGTCGCCACGACCGCAGCGCACCGTGCCGGGGCAGTCGGCGGTGGTGACGAGCGCGGCCCATGAGGGAACGAGCACGACCCGAAGCTCCATGCCGACCGGGTTGAGGAACGAGCGTGGCGTTCTCGGGCGATGGAGTCGGGCACCCGTCGCCACGCGGGGACGGGTCTCAGCCCGAGCGGACGGTGGATCGGCACGGCCCCCGCGCCTCGCGAGCGAGTCAGCTCCGGGAACGCCGGGGACCCGTCACTCCAGCCACCGCGCCAGCCGCGCCACGATCCGGTTCATCCGGGAGGTGTACGGAGGGGCGAGCCAGCGAGACATGGGATTCCCCTGCTGGCGCAGGACCGAGCGCTCGTGGCTGAAGGTCCGGAAGCCGGCACGCCCGTGGTAGTTCCCCATGCCGCTCGGGCCCACTCCGCCGAACGGCAGGCCCGGATTCGCGACGTGGAGCAGCGTGTTGTTGACGCAGACCCCACCGGACGTGGTCTCGGCCAGCGTCGCGTCGACGGTGCTGTTCTTCCGGGAGAACACGTACAGCGCGAGCGGCTTGGGGCGGTTGCGGACGTAGGCCAGAGCGTCCTCGAAGGTGCGGTAGGTCACCACCGGCAGGACTGGCCCGAAGATCTCCTCCTGGAGCACCGGGGCGTCGGCGGGAACGTCCACCAGGACGGTGGGGGCGAGGTACCGTTGCGCTGGGTTGGCATCACCCCCGACGACGACCTTGGCCCCGCGCTGGACCGCGTCGTCAAGGAGCCCCTTGATCCGGGCGAACGCGCCGGAGTCGACCAGGCGAGCCAGCTCGGCGTTCGT
>RPRB01000048.1 GCA_003818285.1 Myxococcaceae bacterium | reverse complement strand
CCTTGAAAAAACATGTGCTCCGTACGGCAGAGACCGATGCCTTCGGCGCCTAACCGGCGGGCCCTTTCAGCGTCCTTGGGATAGTCGGCATTGGCCCACACCCCCAGCCGGCGGAACAGGTCTGCCCAGCTGAGCAGCTCGATGAGCGCGGGGTCCTCGAGCGAGGGCTGCATCGTCTCCACCTGGCCGAGGAACACCTCCCCGGTCGTCCCGTCGATGGAGACCCAGTCGCCCTCGCGCAGCACGGTGCTCGACCGCTTCAGGGTGGCCTCTCGCTTCTCCGGGTCCACCTCGAGGGCCATCACCCCCACCACCGCTGGCTTTCCGAACTGCCGGGCCACCAGCGCGGCGTGGCTGGTCCGGCCTCCGCGGCTGGTGAGGATGCCGCGGGCGGCGAGCATGCCGTGGACGTCGTCCGGCTTGGTCTCGGCGCGGATCATCACCACCGCCTTCTTCTCCTTCGCCCAGCGCTCGGCGGTGTCGGCGTCGAAGGCCAGCTGACCCACCGCGGCCCCGGGGGAAACGTTGAGGCCGCTGGCCAGGTGGCGCCGCTCGGCCCGCGCGGCCCGCATTGACTCCGGGTCGAACTGGGGGTGGAGGAAGAAGTCCACGTGCTCCGGGGTCACCCGGAGCACCGCTTCTTCCCGGGTGATGAGCTTCTCCTTCGCCAGATCCACCGCGATCTTCACCGCCGCCCGCGCGGTGCGCTTGGCGTCCCGGGTCTGGAGCATCCACAGCGTGCTCCGCTCCACCGTGAACTCGATGTCCTGCACCTCGCGGTAGTGCCGTTCGAGCAAGCGGGCGATGCGCTGGAGCTCAGTGAAGGCCTCGGGCATGTCCTCCGCCAGCCGGGCGATGGGCTGGGTGGCCCGGATGCCGGCGACGACGTCCTCGCCCTGGGCATTGAGCAGGTAGTCGCCCTCCAGGGCGTCCTCCCCGGTGGAGACGTTCCGGGTGGTGGCCACCCCGGTGGCCGAGTCCCTCCCCATGTTGCCGAAGACCATGGCCACGATGTTCACGGCGGTCCCGAGGTCGTCGGGGATGCCGGCCGCCTTCCGGTAGTCCTGCGCCCGCTTGCCCTGCCAGGAGCGGAACACTGCCTCGGTGGCCAGCCGCAGCTGCTCCATCGGATCGTCGGGGAACTCGCGGCCGGACTGCTCGCTCGCGATCTCCCGGAACCGCCCGGCGATCGTGCGGAGATCGTCCGCGCCGAGATCGGCGTCGTTCTCCACCCCGCGCCGGGCGCGCCACTCGGCGAGGACGTGCTCGAATGGCTCGTCACGCACCCCCAGCACCACCGTCCCGTACATCTGGATGAGACGGCGGTAGGCGTCCCAGGCGAAGCGCGGGTCCGCGGTGAGCCGGGCCAGCCCGTCCACGGTCTCTGCGTTCAGGCCGATGTTGAGGACGGTGTCCATCATCCCCGGCATCGAGAACTTCGCGCCCGAGCGGCAGGAGACGAGCAGCGGCTTGGAGGGGTCTCCGAAGCGCTTGCCGGTGCGAACCTCCAGCTGCCGCAGCGCTGCCACCTCGCCCTCCCACAGGCCCCTGGGCCAGCTCCCGGTGCGGAGGAACGCGCGGCAGGCCTCGGTGGTCACGGTGAAGCCAGGCGGCACCGGCAGCCCCAGCCGTGTCATCTCGGCCAGGTTGGCCCCCTTGCCGCCGAGGAGGGCCTTGACCTCATCCCAGGTTCTGGCGGTCCTCTTCACCTCGGGGAGCTGGTCGAACCGGAAGACCAGCGAGCGGGCCTTGCTCCGGGTGTGGGAGGGCCGGGGGGAGGTCCGGTGCGGGCTGGAGGTCCGGAGGCGGCGGAGGGTCGGGGTGGTCATCGGAGGGGGCTCCTGTCGCTCGGGGTGCACGGGGCGCTGCTTCGAGGGCCGGGTGACGCAAAAGATGCACCCGGGAAGCCCCGACCGCCCGTCTGGTCTCGGGGCCTGCGAGAACCTCGCCAGACGACCCGCGGATCGCTTTGATGCGCGCCATGGGGACCGACTCGATGCTGCTGCTTCCGCCCGCGGTGGACCTGGTCGACGAGCTCGTCCGTTGCACCTCGCCCGAACGGGTCCTCACCCGACCGCTGGATCGCGTGGCGTTCGCCTCGGATGCAAGCTTCTACCGGCTCCTGCCCCAGGCGGTGGTCTTCGCCAGCTCGGTCGACGAGGTGCAACGGCTGTTCGCCCTCAGCCGGACGCGGGGCATTCCGCTCACCTTCCGCGCCGCCGGAACGAGCCTCTCCGGCCAGTCGCTCTCCGACGGGCTCCTGGTGGAGGTGGCGCGGCACTGGCGGTCGGCGCGCGTGGAGGGGGACGGGCTCCGCATCCGCGCCCGTCCGGGGATGATCGGGGACCACCTGAACCAGCTCCTGCGCCCGTTCGGGCGGAAGATCGGCCCCGACCCGGCGAGCATCCGCTCCTGCACCCTGGGCGGCATCCTGGCCAACAACTCGAGCGGGATGTGCTGCGGGGTGGAGCAGAACAGCTACCACACCCTCCACTCGCTGACCTTCGTCCTGCCCTCCGGAACCGCGATCGACAGCGGCGCCGAGGGCGCGGACGAGGAGCTCCGGGCCCGCGAGCCGGCGCTGCATCGTGGATTGCTGGAGCTCAGGGACGAGATCCGCGCGCGGCCGCAGCTCGTGGAGCGCGTCCGCGCGAAGTACCGGATGAAGAACACCACCGGGTACGGGCTCAACGCCTTCGTCGACTTCGAGCGGCCCGTCGACATCTTCGCCCACGTCCTCGTGGGCTCCGAGGGGACGCTGGCCTTCATCGCCGAGGCGGTGATGGAGACGGTGCCGGTCCTTCCCTACAAGTCCACCGGGCTGCTCTTCTTCGGCGACATCCACGCCGCGTGCGCGGCGATCGCTCCGCTGCGCGACGCGGGGGCGAGGGCCCTCGAGCTCCTGGACGCCGCCAGCCTCCGTGCCGCGTCGGGAAAGCCCGGAATGCCCACGGAGCTCCGCCACCTCGGGGCCGCGCCGGCCGCCCTCCTCTGCGAGTTCCAGACCGGGAAGGACGTCGAGCTCCCCTCCCTGGAAGCGGCGGCGGCGGGTGTCACCCGCACCCTGCCGCTGGTGGAGCCGGCCGACTTCACTCGTGACCCCGAGCTACAGGCCCGGTTCTGGCGGGTGCGGGAGGGGCTGTTCCCCACGGTGGGGGGCGTCCGGCGGAGCGGAACGACGGTCATCATCGAGGACGTGTGCTTCCCCATCCCGCACCTGGCCGACGCGGCGGTGGACCTCCAGGGCCTGTTCCGCACGCACGGGTACGAGGACGCGATCATCTTCGGCCACGCCAAGGACGGAAACGTCCACTTCGTCATCACCCAGTCCTTCAACGACCAGGCGGCGGTGGACCAGTACGCGCGCTTCATCGACGATCTGGTCCCCCTGGTGGTCCGGAAGTACGACGGGGCCCTCAAGGCCGAGCACGGAACCGGCCGGAACATGGCTCCCTTCGTGGAGACCGAGTGGGGCCCGGAAGGGCTGGCGATCATGCGCCGGCTCAAGGCGCTGGCGGATCCCCAGAACATCCTCAATCCCGGGGTGATCGTCCCCGCCGGCCCGAAGTCCCACCTCGAGGACCTCAAGTCGCTGCCCTCGATCGAGCGCGAGGCGGACATGTGCATCGAGTGCGGCTTCTGCGAGCCGGTGTGTCCGAGCCGCGAGCTGACGCTCACCCCGCGGCAGCGCATCGTCGTTCGCCGCGAGCTGGAGCGCCGCCCGGTGGGAGCCGTCTCCGAGGAGATCCGGCGGGACTACCAGTACTCCGGGCTCGACACCTGCGCGGGGGACGGCATGTGCCAGACGCGCTGCCCGGTCTCGATCGACACCGGCGCCCTGGTGAAGCGCTTCCGCGCCGCGCGGCACTCCGACTTCGGCAGGGAGGCGGGGCGCCGGGCTGCGCTGTCCGGACGGACCACCGAACGGATGGCGCGCGCCAGCCTCGCCGCCGGGAACGCGGTCGCCTCGGTCATCGGCCACGGCGCGGTGGGAGCGATCAGCGGTGCGCTCCGCGCCGTGCTCGGCGACGACCTCGTCCCCCGCTGGACGCCGGACATGCCCGGCGCCGCCCCTCCCCTGCCCCGCACCGGTGCCGAGGGCGCGCAGGCCATCTACTTCCCGGCCTGCGTGCTCCGGATGTTCGGACCGGTGGAGGGAGAGCCGGAGCGCCCCACCATCCCCGAGGCGCTGGTGGCGCTCGCCCGGCGCGCCGGTGTCCCGGTGCACATCCCGGAGGACATCGCCGGCTCCTGCTGCAGCACGCCCTGGCACTCCAAGGGCTACGTCGAGGGCGACGAGGCGATGGCCAACGCCACCCTGGAGCGCCTCTGGCGCTGGACCGACGGGGGCCGTCTCCCGGTGGTGGTCGAGGGAAGCTCGTGCGCGCACGGATTCCGCGAGGCTCGCCAGGCTCTCACGTCGGCGAACCGGGAGCGCTTCGACCGCCTGCGGATCCTGGACTCGGTGGAGTTCGTCCACGACACGCTGCTCCCCCGACTCCGGATCGACCGGCGGCTGGGGTCGGCCGTCGTCCACCCGGTGTGCTCGCTGGTGGAGATGGGGCTGGTACCGAAGCTGATGGGCATCGGCAAGGCGGTGGCAGACGAGGTGGTCGTGCCCGACCGGGCCGGGTGCTGCGGCTTCGCCGGGGATCGCGGGTTCCTCCATCCCGAGCTGACCGCCTCCGCCACGCGGGCCGAGGCGGAGGAGATCTCCCGCCGGAAGTTCGACGCCCACCTCATCTCCAACCACCCCTGCACCATCGGGATGCACCGGGCCACCGGGCGGCCGTGGCAGAACTTCGCCCTGGTGCTCGAGTCCCTCACCCGGGGGATGGAGGGAGCGCCGAAGGTCAGCGGGTGACGGCGGCCGGCGTTCCGGTGCCTCCCGGCGTCCGGTGTCCCTCGGTGAACCGGCGAAGCCGGAAGGCCAGCAAGAGCAGCATCACGCCGAACACGATGGCGTAGGCGCCGATCCATACCGCCAGCGCCAGCGCTGCCGGGCCGGGGGCGGCGAAGAGCACCACGCCGAAGACGATGGAGAGCACACCCGCCAGCCCGAGCCAGAACTCGCCGGTGATCTCCTTGCGCAGCCGGATGGCCGCCACCAGCTCGAAGATGCCGGTGAGGATGGCCCAGATGCCCACGTAGTAGAGCAGCGCCAGGGCCGTCGCCGCCGGGCGGGCGATGGTCAGGATGCCGATGCCGATACCGACCACCGCCTCGATCACCAGCATCCAGAAGCGCTCTCGCCCCGCCCCCCGGAAGAGCGCGACGAGCGCGAACACGCCGTCGACGAAGGCATAAGCGCCGAACAGCAGCACGATGGCGGCGAAGGCCGAGGCCGGCCAGGCCAGCGCGAGCACGCCGAAGACGATCGCCAGAGCACCCCGGAGGGCGATCCAGCCCCAGTTCCGCGCGAGTTCGTGAATCATCGGACACTCCGGTGAGGGGGGCGGAGGTTCCTGCACCACCGGGTCACCGAGGTCCCCCTTGGCGCGGCGACCGGTGGAACGCAGGTTTCGCCGCGGCCGTGAGGAATCGCAAGCCTTTCCTGTGAAAATTCTCCACGTTGTTCCAAGGATCCCGTTTCCCGCCGACTCCGGGGGCACGCTCCGTGCGCTCCAGCTCCTCCGTGCGCTCGACGCCGCGTACGAGGTGACGGTCCTCGCCCCGGAGCTTCCGGGCGGCGATGCACGGGGGCTGCGTGCCGAGCTCCGGGGCCGGGTGATGACTGCCCGGGAGACGGGGGGAACCGCGGGCTGGGCCCTGTCCGAGGCCAGCAGCGTGCTCGGCGGACGGCCCGTGGGCTACGCCCGGTACGCGGGCCGGAACCTCCGCGCGGCCTTCCGCCATCTCCTGGCGGAGGAGGTCGTCGACCTCGTCCACTTCGACCACGTCCACGCCGCCCAGCTGCTCCCCGACGCTCGGGCGCTCGCACCGCGGGCCCGCACGGTGATGGACGCGCACAACGTGGAGGCGCAGGTCGCCGAGCGGCTGGCGGAGGTCTCGCGCTGGCCGCTGAGCCTCCTCCTCCGGCGTCAGGCGGCGGCGATCGCACGGCTGGAGAAGCGCACGGTCCAGGGCGTGGACGCGGTCCTCACCTGCTCGGAGCTCGACGCCGCGGCGCTCCATCGTGCCGGTGCGCGCGAGGTGCATCTCGTCCCCAACGGCGTGGAGCTGCGCCAGCTCCCGGCGACCCTGGAACCGCGGGACACGGTCGCCTTCGTCGGCTCGTTCGACTGGCGCCCCAACGTGGACGCAGCGATGGTCCTGGCGCGCGAGATCTGGCCGCGGATGCGTGAGGCCTGCTCCGGGCTGCGGCTGGCACTGATCGGCCGGAAGCCCCCGCCGCTCGTGCGCGAGCTCGCCGCCGACGACATCGAGGTCACCGGCCGCGTGGATGACGTGGTGCCCTGGCTGCTCCGCTCCTTCGCCACCGCGATGCCGCTCCGGGCGGGCTCGGGCACACGGTTGAAGGTCCTCGAGGCCGCGGCGGCGCGCGTTCCCATCGTCGCGACCCGGCTCGCCTCCGAGGGGCTGCCGTTCGAGGACGGGAAGCAGCTCCTCCACGCCGAGACGGCCGAGGAGTTCGTCGGTGCGCTGCTGCGCCTCCGCCGCGAGCCCGGGCTCGGCCCGCGCCTGACCGACGCGGCATGGGAGCTGGCGCAGGCGTACGACTGGCGGCAGATCGGCGCCCGGCTGGTCGAGCTCTACCGGAGCTGGAGCAGCGGCGAACGGGCCCGGCCGCGGGTGCTCTCCAGCGCCGGCTGATAGAGGCGCTCGCGGTAGCTCCGCGCCATGGCCGCCACGCCGTACCGGGACTCGACGCGGAACCGAGCGGCACTGGCGAGCGTGGCGCGCAGCTCGGGGGCCGAGAGCTGTTTCAGCGCCAGCCGGAGCGCCGTGACGTCGCCCGGTGGCACCAGCACCCCCGCCCCGTTCCCGAGCACCTCGGGGAGCGACCCCACCGCGCTCGCCACCACGGGCACGCCCGCGGCCATCGCCTCCAGCACCGCCATGGGAAGGCCCTCGGTGCGCGAGGGCAGCGCGAGGACGTCTGCGGCGGCGAGCACCCGGCCCACCTCGGGGACGAAGCCCAGGAAGCGGACCCGGGCGCGGTCCGCCTCGGCCTCCAGAGCCGGGCGGAGCGGGCCCTCGCCGGCGATGACGACGCGCATGCCGGTGCCCTGGACGGCCCGGAGGAGGACCTCGGGGGCCTTCTCCGGCGAGAGCCTTCCCACGAAGGCGACCACCTGCGCGCTCTCCGGAAGGTCAAGCGCCCGGCGCGCGGCGAGCCGCTCCGCCGGCGTGGGAAGCGTCCCGAGGGGAATGCCATTGGGGATGACGTGGACCGGGGTGCGCGGCGCGGCGGACCGGATTCGCTCGGCCAGTGTCTCGGAGGTCGCCGCGACGCCCGAGCTGAACCGCGCCGCCCAGCGTGCGAGCCGCTCGTAGGCCAGCACCCGCGGCAGGTGGCGGGTATCGCCATGGAACGTCGCGACCACCGGCGCCCTGGCCACGGCGCCCGCGGCCAGGGCGAGCACCAGCGCCTTGTAGTCGTGGGCGTGGAGGAGGCCGCCCCGGGACAGGCGAATCAGGGGCGCGAGCGCGGAGAGGGAGATCTTGCCCGGCGCCGCGACCCGAACCGCTGGAAGGCCCACGCGGCCCGCCGCCGCACCGAGAACGTCCTCGCGCCCCGGGCGGACCAGGCTCACCACCCTCGGCTCGAACGGGGCGTCGGTGGCCGCCGCCAGCGCGAGCAGCGAGCGCTCCGCGCCGTACAGCCCCTGGGCGGAGCGCAGGTGCAGGACGGCCGTCATGCCCGCCCCGGGACGGAGGCCCGCCAGAGCCGGACGTAGGCCTCGACCATCGCCTCCATGGAGAAGGCGGAAACGCGGGCGCGCGCGGCCTGGCCGAGCGACCTGCGCCGCGCCGGATCACCCACGAGCGCGAGGAGCGCAGCACCGAGGGCGTCCACGTCCTCCAGCGCCACGAGGACCGCGGTCGTGTCCTCCGGGTGGAGCTCGGCGACCGCCGGGAGCCGGTGGGCCACCGTGGGCAGCCCCGCAGCCATGGCCTCCAGCATCGCCAGCGAGCGCCCCTCCCGGCGGGAGGGCTGGGCGTATATGTCCAGCCCGGCCAGGAGGTCCGCGGCGCCCTCCACCACCTCGCCGAGGAGATGGGCCCGGGGGCCGAGCGGAGCTGTGGCCGCACGCAGTGACTCGTCGAGCGGGCCCCGGCCGACGAGCACCAGGTGAGCCTGCGGGACGTCACGCAGGTGGCGAAGCATCGCCTCCACCAGGAGATCAGGCCCCTTCTCCGGGTGCATCCGGCCCAGGTAGCCGATGGCCACCGCGCTGTCCGGGAGGCCGATCCGGGCGCGCGCGCGTGCACGCTGCTCGGGAGTCGCCGGGCCGGGGAGGGCCACCCCGTTCCCGATGGTCACCACCGGGGTGCCCGGGGGAGCCCAGCCGCGCAGCTCGGCCCGGACCTCGGCGCCGCAGGCCACGAGCGCGCTGCTGACCCGCGCGCCGAGCCGGGCAGCCCCGCGCTTCGGGCCCGTCGGTGATGCGATCTGGTGGAAGGTGGCCAGCACCCGGGTGCGCGGGGAGAGCGCCCGGGCGGCCACCGCGTTCAGCCAGGGGCCGAGGTCATGGGCGTGGGCGACCGAGAAGCCCGACAGCGCGCCCCCCAGCCGGCGGATCGCCTCCGGCCTCAGGCCGCGGAGAGGTCCGAGGGGAATGACCGCGACTCCGGCTGCCTCCGCCCAGGCGCGGACCGGGCCATCGTCGCCGAACGCGACCAGGGAGGGATCGACCCCGAACGCACGCGACCGGGCCGCGAGGTCCACCACCAGCCGCTCCAGCCCACCGACCTCCAGGCCGTGAATGACGTGCGCCACTTTCACCGTTTGCGCGCGGAAGGTGGTGATCGCGTGCCTGCCCGGCAGCCGCGCAGCGAAGTGCCTCGCCGGGTCGGGAACAGTAGTCAGGAATCCGACAGCTGGGCTGATGAGAGGAGGGCGCCGGGTGAAGAAAAACTCACGTCTGGCGAAACCTTTCCGCCACACTGTTAAGTCTAGGGACCCACATGGCGACTGCAGCAGCTCACGGATTCCTCCCGGCCCCCGTGGTGTGGGTGGTGGACGACGACCGGGGCGTCTCCATGGCCCTGTTCAGGCTCCTGCGCGCGGCGGCGCTGGAGGTGGTCCTGATGCGGTCCGGCCGAGAGCTGCTCGAGCGACTCGCCGGGTCCGTCCCCGACTGCCTCCTGCTCGACCTGTGGCTGGAGGACGCCACCGGCCTCGAGCTCCTGCCCCGGTTCCAGCTGCGGGCCGGGCAAGTCCCGGTGGTCTTCCTCAGCGCCGGGTGCGACGTCCGCACCTCGGTGGAGGCGATGAAGCACGGGGCCGTCGATTTCCTGGAAAAGCCGGTCGACGAGGGGGCGCTGCTCGACGCGGTGATTCGCGCGGTCGCCCGCGGGCGTGCCTGGCGCGAGGCCCGCGCGGTACGAGAGTCGGCCTCTCGCCGACTCGCCACCCTCACCCCGCGCGAGCGCGAGGTGTTCTCGCAGGTAGCCCTGGGAAAGCCGAACAAGCGGATCGCCGCGGAACTCGGCACCACCGAGAAGACCATCAAGGTTCACCGCGGGCGGGTGATGCAGAAGCTGGAGGCGAGCTCGGTGGTGGACCTGGTCCGGCTCGCGCAACAGGTCGGTCAGGTCGCCGCCTGAGCCGAGGCTCCGGGGGCGGTCGAGGGCGCCTCCGCCGCGGCTGGCAACGTCAGGGACGCGCCGATGGGGGGAATGGAGAGCGCCTCCGGCGGCAGGCCACGCCGCTCCCACTCCGCCTTCAGCCGGCGCGGGGGCTCGTCCAGCGGCTCGTCGGTGAGCTTGAACGTCCCCCAGTGCATGGCCACCAGGCGCCGGGCACCGAGGTCGACGAACGCCTGGACCGCGTCCTCGGGGTTCATGTGCTGCGGACGCATGAACCACTCGGGGTCGTAAGCCCCGATCGGCAGCAGCGCGGCGTCGAGCCGGGGGAAGCACTGCCCGATCTCCCGGAACCCCTCGAAGTAGGCGGTGTCGCCCGCGTGGTAGACCCGCGCGCCGCCGCCCTCCACCACGAAGCCGCCCCACAGGGCCTCGTTGACGTCGGTGAGCCCCCGACGACTCCAGTGCTGGCCGGGGACGAAGGTGACGGTCAGGCCGCCCACGTGGAGGCGCTTCCACCAGGCCAGCTCGGTGCAGGGCAGCCCCTTGAGGTTCGCGCGGGTGCCAGTGCCGGCCACGACCGGAGCCCCCACCGCGCGGAGCGTGGGCAGGTCCAGGTGGTCGTAGTGGTTGTGGGTCACGAGCGAGGCGTCGATGCGCGGCAGCTGCTCGACGGTGAGCCCCGGGCCGGCGTTGCGGCGGATGAGCCCCGAGATGCGCGGGCCGAGCGCGGGGTCGACGAGGACCGACGTTCCCGCTCCCTGGATCAGCCAGCTCGCGTGGCCGAGCCAGGTGATGCGCAGACCGTCGAGCGGTGGACGGCGGAGCGCCGCCACATCGGGCTGGACCTCGGGGACCGGTGCCCGCGCCGGAGCGCGCCGTCGCCGGCCGGCGAGCCGGTCCAGCACCACCCAGCGGAACACGCGGCGAAATGGCGTCGGACCGGACCCGTCGAGGTTCCTGAACCGGAAGGTGTCGCTCATGGACCGGCAAGCTAACGTCCGCCGGCCGATGCGCCTCTGGAAGGTGGTGAAGTTGTGTGCGGTCGTCGGGGTGACCGCGGGATGCTCGAGGCCGGTTCCCGTCCCTGCCGACGCGGGGGTAACGGCGGCGGTGCTGGATGCCGGGCCGGCCGTTCCCCTCACCCTGGATATCCTGGTCGCCCTGCCCGACGGCGGGACCGAGCGGCACGCGCTGCTCGGGCTGGATAGCCCGGTGGTGTCACCGGTGCGGAGCCTGGTGCTGGAGAGCAACCGGCCGCTCCACAACGCGCGGATCCGGGTCATGGACGAGTCGGACCGGGCGCTGGAGTCGGACGACGTGCCCGAGGAGAGCACGAGCGCGCTCCGCTACCGGATCGACCTCCTCCGGCCGCTGGAGCCCGGTCACCGCTACGCAGTGCTGGTCGACGCGCAGTCCGGTGCCACGTTCGACGACGGCAGCGGGAAGGAGGTGCCCGAGCAGCGCCTCGAGTTCCGCACCAGCGGCGAGCGGGAACGGCCGAAGCCTGCTCCTCCGAAGCGCAAGCGGCGCCACCGCTGAGATGGTCGGCGAGCGCGGGTCGCCCCGCCGGGCAGGACGACCTGAGAGCCCGGTCGTTGGGGGCAAGGAAGTTCTCCCGGGATCGAGATGGAGGTCGCAGGCCGTCGGACTGCCTCGAGGAATCAGCGGAACGGGGCGGCACGCGCAGCAGTTCCGGCCGGCCTGCGCGAGGGCGCTCCGGGGCGAGCCGCCAAGTCGAGGGCCGCCGCCCGACCTGCTTCGCACGTTCAAGATGGAAACGCCTCGGGATCCGTGGCGCAGTGCCCGTCGAGGGTGCTTACGCCACGCCACCCTCGGTCATTGGGCCCGGGGGGCGAGGGGGTCGAACGCTCAGAGGTTATAGCGACAACTTCGAACGGCCGTGAAAACGCCGAACGAGGGTCTCGGTACTTACGAGGAACCGACTCGCACTCGGGTTCCAAGTTGTTGCTATTGCCTCTGAGCGTTCGAGGTGCCTCCGGCGGGGCCCTCCCGCGCGGGGGCCGAGAGTCCCGGCATGGGGCCGACGGTTCACCGCTCGCGGCCGGTCAGCCTCGCCCCGGTACGCGCCAGCGAGCACGGGGTTCATGCGCTGCCGCCGCTCGCCCCGAGCCTGGGGGGGGTGCTCAACGAGCGTCCATCCCGAGAACGTCGCTTCCGCCAATCGAATCGAGTCTGCGCGCGGCGGTCAGGGACAATCCTGCCCGCTGCGGCGCGGAGACAGGGTCCGCTCCCTCCCCCTGATGCCGGCGCCGGAGCGAGGACGCGAGCTCAGCGCGCGAACGCGCTCGGGTTGGCGACGAACCGGTCCCGGCAGTGTTCGGAGCAGAAGTACACCGTGCGCCCGTCGTGCGTGACGTGGAGCGTGTCCGGGCCGGCGTGAATCGACATGCCGCAGACCGGATCGACCGCGGCTCCCTCGCCAGCCACCGCGGTCGCCGTGGCGGTGCCCGCGGGCGCTTTGAGCCCCTGGAGGTGCTCGAGCAGGGCGGCGAGCTGGGCGTCGGTGACGTGGCCGCGGTAGCCGGGCATCGACGGCGGGTAGGTGGCCACCACCTTCGCCGCCGGGTCGAGGATCGACTCGCGCAGGTACTCGGTGGTCGCGGTGGTGGTCCGTCCGTCGGCGAGCATCACCGTCCGCCCGGCGAGCCCGGCGAGCGATGGGGCGACAGCCGGAACGTCGTGGCAACCGGCACACCCGAGCTGCCGGTAGAGGAGGCCTCCGTCCTCGCGGCCAGCGGACCGGGTCTCGGTCGCCGCCGAGGCCGTCCCGAGCTCGCCGAGGAGCCGCCGCGCGTCGGGCACGAGCTGGGCGAAGGAGTCCCCGTCGGTGGAATACAGCCCACGGACCCGACCCCTGTCGTCGATCAGGAACAGCTCGCCGGTGTGGACGGTGGCATCCGGGTCGGGCTGGCGCTCGACGAAGGTCTTCATCCCCTTGGCCAGCTCGGCGAGGCTGTCCTTCGTCGTGGCGAGCAGCGTCCAGCGCGTCTCGTCCGGCGCCCATCGCTTCGCATACGCGCGCAGCGCTTCCGGGGTGTCTCGCTCGGGATCGACGGAGAAGCTGACGAACTTCAGGCGTGCGTCCGGGATGGCCCGCTGCACCTGGACCATCTTCGCCGAGAGCACCGGACAGATGCTCTTGCAGCTGGTGAAGATGAAGTCGGCGACCCAGACCGAGTGCCGGAGGTCCTCGGGAGTCCGGGTCTTCCCCTCCTGGTCCACCAGCCGGTACGCGGGCACGGACCACAGGGTGGGCAGTGGTCCGTCGGGCCTGGCCGCGGTCCGGCGGATGGACGCCGGGAGCGCCTGAGGCTCGGTGGCGACCCAGCGGATCACCAGCTCGATGGCCACCACGGCGAGGGCGGCCGCCACGGTGGCGAGGACGAGGACACGACGGGGCATGGCGACCCCGGGCCTACCTCAGGGGCCCTGGCCGGGGGAAGACGTGCGGCGGAAGGACGCACGCCTCGGCCGACGGTCTCCGGCGTGCTTCTCGGAGCGATGAGCCGCTCGGTGACCCGCGTCGGGCCAGCCGAGCGGGGCCGGCTGCGCGCCGCTGCAGTACTGGCCGGGGTAGCCGACGCATCAGCCGGGGAGACGCTTCCGGGCGGGCAGCTGCACACGCCGGCATCGCACACCGCACGGACGCAGGTATCTCCGTTGCAATCTCCGCGACAACAGGTCTCGATCTCCCCGGTCTTCGCAGGGTCGGTCCCGCCTGCGTCCGCGGAGACGCGAACCAGCTCGGGCGGGTCCGAGCTGCAGGCGAGAAGGACGATCACCCCAGCGAGAGGAATCCGGCGCGCGCCCGGAGAGGACGCAGCATCTTTAGAGGCCTCCGCAGAACACTTTCGGGTAGCCGCTGCACTCGGCCGCCGACACGCTGCCGGAGGGACAGGTGCACTTACCAGCCGCGATCGCGTTCGCCGGCTCGCTGGAGGTACAGGGTCGTGGCCACAGTCCCGTTCGGCAGATGGTAGAAGCCCGGCGGCGAGGTCACCCGGTTGAGAACGATGGGGGGGCGTCGATCGGCACGAAGCCCTCCGACCCACGTTCACAGGCCACCACGAGCAGCGTCGTGACGAGGACCATCGCACGCATGCAGGACCCCCCCGCGCGGACGAACCTATCACGCCGTGCTTGGAGCGCCGGCGTGTATGCCGGCGATCAGAGTCCGACGCCGCGGACGGCTTCCGCGCGGGCCCGGTCCGGATCCGTCGGCTCGAGCGCGAGCAGGAGCCGGCTGAGGTCGTACAGCACCACCCCGCGGTCCCAGGGCTGCACCCGGTCCGGCCAGTGGAGTCGCTCCGCGGCGCGGTTGAACGCGTGGTCCGCGACTGCCCGGAGCTGGAACGCGTCGTAGAGGTTGTACTCGACGAGGAAGCGCAGTGCCTCCACGTCGCCGGTCGCGTGGTACGTGCGCCAGAGCAGCACCGCGTCCATCCCGCTCCGGCCGCGCAGGTGCGGCGGGCGGGCGATGCCCAGGCGGTCCTCGGCCGACTTGAGCCCGCCGCCGAGACCGATGCGGCGGCAGAGCGGCTTCAGATCCAGGTGGAGCACCGGCCGGGGAAGCCCGGAGAACGCGTGCCGGAGGACCGGAAGATCGAACGCCGAACCGTTGAAGGTCACCCACACCCGCCGGGCGGCGAGCCGCGCCAGCAGCGCATCCAGGTTCCGGCCGTGGATGAAGGTCGACAGCCCGTCCGGGTCGAGGCAGCCCGCCACCGTGGGGTGGTGTCGCTCCCCCACCCCGTCGGCCTCGATGTCGAGGCAGAGTGCCTCGTCCGCGACCAGCGGCCAGAGCCGCCAGTGCTCCCGGGCCGGGAGCATTCGCACCAGCGCCGGAAGATCACCGGCATCGAGCGCCGCCTCGGCGCGGTCCAGGGCAGCGCAGAGCGAATCGTGGAGCGTGTGGCCCAGCACCGCGGCTCCCCCGCTCCGGACCGCCTGCCAGCCCTCGAGTCCGCGGGCCCAGAGGTCCTTCTCCCGCCAGGGGCCGATGCCCGGCATCAGCTGGAACGTCCGGCGAATCACCCGCCCAGCCTGCCCTGCCCCTCCGACGCGAGCTGCCGGAGCAGAGGCAGGTCCGCCTCGCAGAACGGCATGTCGAGCATCTCCTCGGGCGTGGCGCCCCGGAGCGCGTGGGCCCCGAGCGGCGCGGGGGTGCCGTCGAGGATCCGGGCCTCGTAGAGGTGCAGGTCGACAGTGAGGTCCTGGTACGCGTGGCGAACGGCGAAGCGCTCCCGTCCGACCTCGAGTTTCACCCCCAGCTCCTCGCGCGCCTCACGGAGGAGGGCCTGCGCGTCGGACTCGCCCCGCTCCACCTTGCCGCCGGGAAACTCCCAGAGCAGCGCCCGGCTCTTCCCCGGCAGGCGCTGCTGCACCAGGTAACGGCCGGGCGCGGTCTGGATGAGCGCCGCCACCACCCGGATCTCGCGATTCACAGCGCCCCGGGCTGGGAGACGTGCAGGCCGTAGACGAAGCCGAGGTTCGAGAGCACCAGCGCGTCCGGACCGTACACTCCGGGCGTCGCGGTGACCCCCTTGCCCGGGTCGAAGCGCCGGAGAATCTTCCCGCTCACCGGCTCGATGAACAGGAGCGCCCTCCCGGTGGGGACCAGGAGCAGCCCCGAGGCGAACGCCGGCTGCTGTCCGGCGCGGTCCGGAAGCGTCGTCACCCAGATGCTCTTGCCGGTCTCGGCGCCGTAGGCGCCGATCCGGTCCTCGCCGGCGGCGAAGATGACCGATCCCCGCACCAGGACGTAGGCCAGGCCGGTCGCGCTGCTCTGCCAGACGGTGTCCCCGGTCTTCGGGTCCAGCGCGAACAGGCCGTCCTTGTACGAGGCGACGATGAGGTGGCCGGCAGCATCGAACCCGGGGGTGCTGCTCACGTCGATGAACTGGGTACCGGTGGAGAGGACTCGGTCCCAGATTGCCCCGCCGGTCTTGGCGTCCAGCGCCGCGGCGTGCCCGTCGGAAAAGCCGAGGTACACCACCCCGTCCCGCACCACCGGCGTGCTGGCGCCCCGGAGGATGAAGCCCGCGGGCGGGGTGCGCCGGTACTGCCACGCCCACTTCCCGTCTGCGGCGTCCAGCGCGTAGAGGGTGGCCGACTGGGAGGCGACCAGCACCCGCCCCTCGGCGAGCACCGGCACCGTGACCAGCTCCTCGCCACAGTCGTAGGTCCAGAGAACCGCGCCGGTGTCGGCCTTCAGGGCTCGGAGGACGCCGTCTCCGCCGGGTGAGTAGACCACCCCGTCGCGGATCAGCACGCCGGCGAAGAACGGCGCGGGCGTGGGCATGGCCCAGCGCACCTTGCCGTCGATGGTGACGCTGCGGAGCACGCCGTCGCGGGTACCCACCACCACCCGGCCCGAGACAGGGTCCACCGCCGGCGTGGCGAACTCGCGGGGGACGAACTCCATGGTGGTGGAGGTCTCGATCATCGCGTGCCAGTAGTCGATGCTGTAGACCGCCAGCGGCGCGCCCGGGTCTCGCGAGAACGGGTCGCTCAGCACCGGCGCCCTCGCGGACACGCAGCCGCCCAGAGCCGCCAGGGCAAGGCCAAGAAGCGCGCCGCGGCTCATCCGGCGTCCGGCCTGGGGGCCACGGTGGCCTTGAACCCCTCGGCCTCGAGCACGGAAAGCCGATCCTGCGCGAGGCGCGCGGCGGGGGTGCCCGGACTGGCGGCGATGAGCTCGGCGAAAGCCTGCGCCGCCTCCTGCTTCTTCCCCATCAGCGCGAGGATGCGGGCGCGATGGAAGGAGCCCATGCCGGCCTGGAACCCGGCGCTCTCCTCCCGCGCCATCCGCTCGTAGGCCTCCAGCGCCTGGGGCAGCTCGCCCTTCGCCTCGCGCGCGTGCCCGAGCCCATCCAGCGCGGCCACCCGCAGCGGTTCGCTCGCCGGGGCGCCCCGCAGGTAGGCCTCGTAGTGGGTGATGCCCTGGTCCACCTGCCCGAGTCGAACCTCGCTGGCGGCGAGCGGCAGCGTCGCGGTCACCGCGGCGTCCGTGCCAGGGAAGCTGCTCACGACGCCGGAGAGGGCGGTGGCCGCCGCCTGGTCACGGTCCTTCTCGGACTTGAAGGGTGCTGGGTCCTCGGTGCTCCCCGGGGGCAGCTCGGCCTGGATTGGCCGGGACAGCACGCCCAGGGCAGCGCCCAGCGCGATGCGCGCCTTCTGCTCCTTCCGGTCGGAGAGCGTCTTGGTCAGGGCCACGGCGAAGCCCACCACGATCAGCGCCAGAACCGCGCCGATCACGACCGTCTTCCGCTGAGCGACCCAGCTTTCGGCCCCGACTCCCACGCGCTGGAACGCGTCCGGCGCGCGGAGCTCCTGTCGACTCATCCGATCCTGTGCCACGTGGTGTCCTGGTGTCCTTCTTGCTTGGGGCCCGGAAAGGGCGCGCACTGTAGAGATCCGGATGCTTGGACGTCAACGACGGGCGTGGGGGCGCTTGCGGGCGGCCCGCTTCGCCTTTCCCGGCTTCTCCCGGAAGAACAGCTGGATGGGGACGCGCAGTCCGAAGGTGTCGCGGAGCTGGTTGGACAGGTACCGCTTGTAGGCCTCCGGGACCTTCTCCGGGCGGTTGGTGGTCAGCGCGAACGCCGGCGGGGCCGTCCCCACCTGGGCGATGTAGTACAGCCTGAGTGGCCGTCCGTCGACGATGGGCGCCGGATGGGCGTCCACCAGCTTCGCGAGGAGCTTGTTGAGCGCCGGTGTCGGCACCCGCCTGCGGAACGAGTCCTGGAGCTCGGCGGCGAGGTCGAGGACCTTCTCCACCTTGGAGCCGGTGAGCGCGCTCACGAAGATGATGGGCGCGTAGGACACGAACTTCAGGGTCCACTTCAGCTCCTCGCGCGTCCGCTTCTCCGTCCGCGGGTCCTTGGCCACCAGGTCCCATTTGTTGACCACCACCAGGAGCGCACGCGCCCGCTCGGCCACGAGGCCTGCCAGGCGCGCGTCCTGGTCCACCCCGGGCTCGGTACCGTCCAGGACCAGGACCGCCACGTCCGCCCGCTCCATGCTCCGGAGCGCGGCGAGGACGCTGATCTTCTCCACCGCCTCTCCCACCGCCTTCCGGCGGCGGATACCGGCGGTGTCGGTGAGGACGAACCGCCGACCCTCGTGCTCGAGCGCGGTGTCGATGGGGTCCCGGGTGGTGCCCGGCTCGGGGTTGGCGACCACCCGCTCCTCCCGGACGATGGCGTTGAGGAGGGTGCTCTTGCCCACGTTGGGTCTGCCCAGGATGGTGAGCCGGACCGGGGCGTTCTCCTCCGGCTCCGTTCCTTCCGCCGGCTCGGTCGGGGGCGGCAGCCGCGCCACCACCGCATCCAGCAGCGCGTCGAAGCCGAGGGCGTGCTCGGCGGACACGGGGAACACGTCGGGGAAGCCCAAGCGGTAGAAGTCGCCCGTCCCGCTCTCGGCCGCCGCCGGGGAGTCGAGCTTGTTGACCACCAGGAGCACCGGCTTGCCCGTCCGCCGCAGGGCCCGGGCGAGCGTCTCGTCCGCAGCGGTGGGCCCGGACCGCCCGTCCACCACCATCAGGACGACGTCGGCCTCCGCCGCGGCCAGCTCGGCCTGGGCACGCACCTGCGCGGCGAGACCCCCTCCCTCGTCGGTGACGAAGCCGCCGGTGTCGACGAGGGCGAGCGGCCGCCCCTGCCATTCGGCGTCGGCATAGTGCCGGTCGCGGGTGACACCGGGCACGTCCTGCACCAGGGCCAGCCGCCGCCCGGCGATGCGGTTGAAGAGCGTGCTCTTGCCCACATTGGGTCTTCCCAGAATCGCGACGAGCGGCCTCACGTGAGCCCCACCCTGCGGAGGCCGCGCTCGCTCTCGGTCCAGTGCGGCTCCACCTTCACCCGGAGGTCCAGGTAGACGTGCGTCCCGAGCAGGCGCTCCAGGGCCTTGCGCGCGTCGGTGCCGATGGCCTTGAGCATCGCGCCGCGCTTGCCGATGACGATGGCCTTCTGGCTCTCCCGCTCGACGTAGAGCGTGGCGTGGACCCGGACCAGCCCCTGGAGCCCTCCCGGCTTGCTCCCCGGCCGCGGAGCGCGCTCGCTCTCGTCGAAGGCGTCGATCCCCACCGCCGCCGAGTGCGGCACCTCCTGGCGGGTGTGGCGGAGCACCTGCTCCCGGATGAGCTCGGCGGCGAGCCCGACTTCTTGTTGATCGGTGAAGGTCTCCGGGTCGAACAGCGGTGGTCCCTCCGGAAGCCGGGCGAGCGTGGTCCGGAGGAGCTCCTCCACCCCGTCGCCGGTGAGCGCGGAGACGAGGAGCACCTCGTCGAAGGGGCGCACCCGGGCCAGGGCTGCCACGAAGGGCAGGAGCAGCGGCTTGGGGATCGTGTCCACCTTGTTCACCACCAGGAGGACCGGCTTGCGCACCGGGGCGAGGCGCTCGAGGACGGCGCGCACTCCCGGGGTCACCTCCGGTGTCTTCCCGTCGGGGCCCAGCGCGGGCTCGACCAGGAGCAGCACGAGATCGACGTCCTTCAGCGCGGCGAGCGCCGCCTCCACCATCGTCCGGTTCAGCGCCCCCTTCGCCTCGTGAATTCCCGGCGTGTCCACGAACGCCACCTGCCCCTCGGGCCGGGTGACCACCCCGGTGATGCGGGTCCGGGTGGTCTGCGGCTTGGGCGAGACGATGGCGATCTTCTCCCCCACCAGGCGGTTGAGGAGCGTGCTCTTGCCCACGTTGGGCCGGCCGAGGAGGGCGGCGAATCCTGAGCGCTGAACGGTCATCGAGAAGGTGGTCTGGAGGAGGCCCGTCGTGCGGCCTCCCCGGCGGCTGCCCGGTCGTGCCGGGCCTCAGGGCTGGGTGGAGATGGTCAGCTTGTTGATGCGCACGTCGGTGCGGGGGCGGTCACCGGCGCCCTTCGGAACCTCGTTGGCTAACCGCCGGACGATGTCCTGGCCGGAGACCACCTCGCCGAAGATGGTGTGCTTGTTGTTCAGCCAGGGGGTGGGCACCACGGTGATGAAGAACTGGCTGCCATTGGTGTTCGGGCCGGCGTTGGCCATGGCCAGCAGACCCGGCTTGTCGAACCGTCGGCCGCTCTGGAACTCGTCCGCGAACTGGTAGCCCGGTCCGCCGGTCCCGCGGCCGAGCGGGTCACCGCCCTGGACCATGAAGTCGGCGATGCAGCGGTGGAAGATGGTGCCGTCGTACAGCGGCGTTTCGGTCTTCTTCGCCCGGCTGGCCGGATCGGTCCACTCCTTCTCGCCGGTGGCGAGCCCGACGAAGTTCTCGACCGTCTTCGGGGCATCCTTGCTGAACAGCCTCACCACCACCTTGCCCTCGGTGGTGTCGAAGTGCGCGTACAGGTCCTTCCCGGCCTTCACCTCGTCGACCATTCCCATCGTGCGGTTCCTTTCGAGCCCTTCCCTTCAGCCCCTCTACTAGCTCCGGGGCGGCTTGTCAGACACCGTGACCGAGATCAGCGTGACCGGATCGGTCGGCCGGCTGCCCATCATGGTCTTCACCTCGGAGATGGCTTCCACCACGGGGTAGCCGGAGACGACCTCGCCGAAGATGGTGTGCTTCCCGTCGAGGTGACGGGGCGTGGAGGTGGTGATGAAGAACTGGCTGCCGTTGGTGTTCGGCCCGCGGTTGGCCATGGCCAGGATGCCCTTCTTCTCGAACCCGCGCTTGCTCTGGAACTCGTCCTCGAAGGTGAAGCCCGGCTGTCCGCGGCCAGTCCCGGTGGGGTCGCCGCCCTGGATCATGAAGTTCGGGATCACGCGGTGAAACTCCGTCCCCTCGTAGAGCGGGGTCTTCTTCCGCTGGTTGTCACGGGGGTCGATCCACTCCTTCTCGCCGGTGGCGAGCCCGACGAAGTTGGCGACGGTCTTCGGCGCGTCCTTGCCGAACAGCTTCACCACGATGACGCCCTTGCTGGTCTTGAGCGTGGCCCAGAGGTCCTTTCCGGCCTCGGCCTTGCTCATCCACGGACCGCCGGACGCGAGCGGCGCCTGTGTCGCCGCTGGCGGGGCGGGCGCCTGGGCGGGCGGCGTCGGGGCGGCAGGGGGCGGCGGGGTGGCGGGCGGAGACTGCTTCTCGCAGGCCACGAGGGCCAGCGCGGTGGTCAGGAGCACGGCAGCGGTGCGGGCGAGTCGCATGCGGTTCGATGTCACCTTGGATGTGAAGCGGGTGGCTGGGGCGCGACCGAGGTTCAGCCGGCGCCGGGGTCCTTCTTGGCCTCGGAATCGAGCATCGTCAACGTCTCGCGCGCCGCGGCCTGCTCCGCCTCCTTCTTGGAGCGTCCGCGCGCCCGGGCGAACAGCTCGGTTCCCACGGTGACCTCCACCTCGAAGGTCTTGGAGTGGTCTGGGCCTTCCTCGCTCACCACCCGGTAGCGGGGCGACTGCCGAAGCCGTGTCTGCACGAGCTCCTGCAGCCGGGTCTTCCAGTCCTCTCCGCTCTTCCCCTCCGCCACGCCCTCGAGCAGGTCTCCGAAGAGCCGGTCGACGACCGAGAGCGCTCCGGGAAGCCCGGTGCTCAGGTACACCGCGCCGATCACCGCCTCCAGCGCATCGGCGAGGACCGAGCTCTTGTCGCGCCCGCCGGTCATCTCCTCGCCCCGGCCCATGCGCAGGAGTCCCCCGAGGCCGAGGTGCCGGGCCACCCGCGCCAGGGTCTCCTCGTTGACCAGCAGAGCCCGGAGCTTCGACAGCTCGCCCTCGTCGGCGTCCGGGAAACGCTCCATGAGCCGGTGGCTCACCGCCAGGTCCACCACCGCGTCACCCAGGAACTCCAGCCGCTCGTTGTCCGCGCCCTCGTCCCGGTGCTCGTTGACGTAGCTCTTGTGGGTCAGCGCGGCGAGGCCGTGCACCGGGTCCAGCGCCTCCAGCCCCAGCCGGTGGCAGAGGCCTTCGACCAGCACGGTATCGGGGGGGCGGCCGGGCGCGGGCATCGGTCAGGTCGAGAGCTGGTGGGCGAGAGTCTCGGCCAGGGCGTAGGGGTCGGCCTCGCGCCGGGCGATGGCGAGGGCGACCTCGTCCAGCCGGCCCTTCTCGGCCTCGAGCCGGTCGAGGGCCGACTGGAGGAGCCGGTTGCGCAGCAGAGCGAGGAACTGCATCCGGGCGCGGGCCCGCTCGCGCTCGGCGCGCTGACCGGTGCGCTCGAGGAACTCGCGGTGCCTGGCGATGGCCTCCATCACCGGATCCAGCCCCTGGTCGCGGGCGGCGATCACCTTGAGGATGGGCGGCTCCCACTCGTCGGAGGGCGGAGGGGGCTCGGGCGCCTTGCCAGCGGCGCGGGTCTTCAGCCGGTGCTGCCGGTCGTGCTCCAACGGCGGGCGGCGGGTGGCGTGGCGGAGCTCGAGCATCTGCCGGAGCTCGCGCACGGTGCGGTCGGCGCCGTCCAGGTCGGACTTGTTGACGATGAAGACGTCCGCGACCTCGAGGATGCCGGCCTTGATGGCCTGGATGTCGTCGCCCATCCCGGGCACCGTGACCAGCAAGGTGGAGTGCGCCATCTGGGCGATGTCGATCTCGTCCTGGCCCACGCCCACGGTCTCCACCACGATGATGTCCTTCCCCATCGCGTCCATCACCCGGATGCAGTCGCCCGTGGCCCGGGAGAGTCCCCCGAGGGACCCACGCGTGGCCAGGGACCGGATGAACACCCCGGGGTCCGAGGCATGGGCCTGCATCCGGATGCGGTCCCCGAGGATGGCTCCCCCGCTGAAGGGGCTGGTGGGGTCCACCGCCAGGACCCCCACCGACTGCCCCTGGGCGCGGAACCGGGCGACCACCCGGTCGGTGAGGGTGGACTTCCCCGCACCGGGCGAGCCGGTGATGCCGAGCACGTAGGCCCGGCCGGTCCTGGGGAAGAGCGCCTGGAGGTCGGGGGTGGCCGCGGGGTCCTCGTCGTCGATGCGGCGCATGAGGCGACTGGCGGCGCGCACCTCGCCGGCCAGCACCCGATCCACGAGCGAGGCCGCGCTCACGGCTCGTCTCCCTCGAGCCAGGAGATTTCCCCGGGAGAGACCCCGAGCGCGCGGGCCGCGACGTCGGCCACGCCGGGGAAGTCCTCGAGCTGGAAGTGCTCCGCCCACTTCTTGCCATCGGGCCCGGCCAGGAGCCCGCGGAAGGTCCGCCCCCGCACCCGCGCGGCGACGAAGCGGTACCGCTCACCCCGGACCGTGAAGTCGGACACCAGCTCGAGCGCGCTGGTGGGTGGCACGCGCGCGACGGGGCCGAACCGTTCGGCCAGCTCGCCGTAGCCGATGCCGCTCCCCGGGGCGGCCGCCTCGACGACCAGGGCGAGGAGGTGGGCCTGCAGCGCGGGGGCGTCGGCGAACTGGGACAGGGCGAACGGGGCACCCACCTCGGAGCGGAGCATCGCCCCTGCCCGGTGGACCTCGCGGATCCGGATCTTCCCCTGCTTGTCGGCGCCGAGGAGCACCCGGAGTCCCCCGACCTGGGTCTCGGCCCGGACCTCGAGCGAGCCCGGGTCGACGCAGGGCTGGAGCCCGAGCGCCTCGAGCTGGCTGGCCATCCCCTCCAGCCGGGCCACGTGCTCGTCGAAGTCGGCGAGGAGGCGTGCCTCGAGCTCCGGAGCCTCGGTCACCGCGTCCATGGCGAGCGGCGGGAGCCCCACCAGCTCGGGCGGATCCACCGGGATGAGCAGCTCCTCGGCCAGGGCGAGCGTGACCGCCGGCACGGGTCTGCGGGTCAGGGGGTTCACCACCGAGCGGTGCAGCGGGAGCACGACCTCCGGGCCGGCCGCGCCCTCCTGAACCGTGAGCCCGAGCTGCGCCAGCCGTTCCGCTTCCATCGACACCTGGGGTCTCAGGCCTTGAGCAGCTCGCGGGAGATGACCGTGCGCTGCACCTCGCTGGTGCCCTCGCCGATCTCGCAGAGCTTCGCGTCGCGCAGGTAGCGCTCCACGGGGAACTCCCGGGTGTAGCCGTAGCCACCGTGGATCTGCACCGCCTTGTTGCAGGCCCGGGTGGCGATCTCGCTGGCGAACAGCTTGGCCATGCTTGCCTCGCGCCCGTACGGGCGCCCCTGATCGGCCAGCACCGCTGCCCGGTGCACGAGGAGGCGCGCGGCCTGCAGCTCGGTCTGCATGTCGGCCAGCATCCAGCGGATGGCCTCGAAGTCCCCGATGGGCTTGCCGAAGGCGCGCCGCTCCCTCGCGTACTGGGCCGATTCCTCCAGAGCGCCCCGGGCGAGGCCGGTGGAGAGTGCGCCGATGGTGATGCGCCCCCGGTCGAGGATCTGCAGGGTGTTGATGAAGCCCATGCCCAGCTCGCCGAGGCGCTGGGAGTCCGGGACCTCCACGTGCTCCAGGATGAGCTCGCCGGTGTCCGAGCTGCGCATCCCGAGCTTCCCGTGGATCGCCCGCTGGCTGAACCCGGGCATCCCCTTCTCCACGATGAAGGCGGTGATGCCCTTCTGGCGCTTGCCGGGCTCGGTGAGGGCGAGCACGACGAACACCTGGCCCAAGGTGCCCTGGGTGATGAACATCTTGTTGCCGTTGAGGACCCAGCGGTCTCCGCGGCGGACGGCGGTGGTCTTCATCGCCGCGGCGTCCGACCCGCTGCCCGGCTCGGTGAGACCCCAGCCCCCGAGCCACTCGCCGGTGGCCAGCTTCGGCAGGTAGCGCTTGCGCTGGGCGTCGTTGCCGAAGACCCGGATGTGGCTGGTGCCGAGGCCGTTGTGGCTGGCCACGGTGAGGGCGAGCGAGCCGTCGTAGCGGGCGATCTCCTCGACGGCGACCGCGACCGCCAGGCTGTCCATCGCCGCCCCGCCGTGCTCCTCCGAGACCAGGATCCCGAGCGCCCCCAGCTCCCCGAGTGCCTTCACCACTCCGGCGGGGAATTTCTCCTCGTGGTCCCACTGGCGGGCGTGGGGCTTGACGTGCTCCTCACAGAAGTCGCGGAGCGAGGTCTGCAGGGCGCGGTGGCTCTCGGGGAGGGTCAGGTCCATTCCTCCCCCCTTCTACACCGGCAACACGCCATGCTTCTTCACCGACCGGGGCTGGAACCGGCGGGCGTAGGCCTCCAGACGCCGCTCCAGCTGGTCCCGCAGCTCGTCGCCGGGGACCACCTCGTCGATGATGAGCTCGGAGGCGAGCTTCAGGAGGTCCACGTCGGCCCGGTACTCGTCGCGGAGCGCCTGGACGTAGGCGGCCCGCTCGGCCTCGGGCTTCTCCTGGATCTTGTTGAAGAACACGGCGTTGACCGCCGCCTCGGGCCCCATGACGGCGATCATCGCCTGGGGGAGGGCCAGGGTGACGTCGGGGCCGAAGCCGGGTCCGGACATGGCGTACAGCCCCGCACCGTAGGCCTTCCGGACGATGACCGAGATGCGGGGGACGGTGGCCTCGGAGACGGCGGAGATCATCTTCGCCCCGGCCCGGATGATGCCTGCCCGCTCCACCTTGGTGCCGATCATGAAGCCCGGGACGTCGGCCAGGTAGACCAGGGGGATGTTGAAGGCGTCGCACAGCCAGATGAAGCGCGAGGCCTTGTCCGCCGAGTCGACGAAGAGGACGCCGCCCTTGTACTTGGGCTGGTTGGCCACGATGCCGACCGGTCGGCCTGCGATGCGGCCGAGGCCGGTGATGACCTCCTGGGCGAAGAGCTTCTTCACCTCGAAGAACGACCCTGCGTCCACCAGCTCGTGGATGAGGGCGAACATGTCGAAGGGCTTGTTCTGGTCGGCGGGGATGATCTCGTCGATGCGCTTCCCCGACCGGGCCGGCGGCTTCGGCTCGGTGAGCGGCGGGGGTTCGGCGAAGCTCGGGGGGAAGTAGGAGAGGTAGGCCTGGGCGGCGGCGATGGCCTCGTCCTCGGTCTTCACCAGCACGTCGCCGCAGCCCGAGACCGAGCAGTGCATGCGGGCGCCACCCATCTCCTCGAGGGTGACCTTCTCGCCGATGACCATCTCCGCCATCCGCGGCGAGCCGAGGTACATCGAGGCGTTCCCCTCGACCATGACGACCAGGTCGCAGAAGGCCGGGATGTAGGCGCCGCCCGCGGCGGAGGGTCCGAAGAGCAGGCAGATCTGGGGGACCTCGCCGGAGAGCTGGACCTCGTTGAAGAAGATGCGCCCGGCGCCGCGCCGGCCGGGGAACATGTCCACCTGGTCGGTGATGCGGGCGCCAGCCGAGTCCACCAGGTACAGGATGGGCAGGCGGAGGGTACGAGCGGTCCCCTGAATGCGGAGGATCTTCTCCACCGTCCGGGCGCCCCAGCTCCCGGCCTTCACGGTGGAGTCGTTCGCCATGAGGGCGACCGTGCGGCCGGCCATCTTCCCGAGGCCGGTGATCACCCCGTCGGCGGGGAGCTCCGGGTCGGCGGAGTTGGCGAAGCTCCCGTCCTCGATGAACGAGCCTGGATCCAGGAGGCGGGCGATGCGTTCTCTTGCGAACAGCTTCCCCGCCTCGGCGTTCTTGGCGTGGTACTTGGGCGCCCCGCCCTCGCGGATACGGGCGCGTCGCGCGCGAAGGGTGTCGTCGGCTGGCATTCGGCGCGGGGGCTTAGCACGGGGGGTGCCGCGCCTGTCAGGCGTTCCTACCGTTGGGCTTCAGTCAACCGATTTTCCCGAAGGAAGGAGCGGAAACCATGGCGTTCTCCGACATCGTCGCCGGCTTCACCAAGAGCTACCTCTACACCAACCTCGCCCGGGACGGCGTGAGGCTGTGGAACCGCCTCGGCGACCTGGAGCTGGGGGACCTCGACAAGCGGCGGTTGCTCAGGAAGATCGGCGTCGCGCCCTACCACCCGGGGACCCGCACCGCGAGCGACGTCACCCTGTTCCTCCTCGGCGGGATCGTCGGCGCGGTGGTGGGGCTGGCGCTCGCGCCGAAGCCCGGGGTGGAGCTCCGGAGCCAGGTGAAGGACAAGGCGCTGAACCTCTTCGATCAGGTGAAGAACAAGGCCCAGGACGTCGAGCGGGTCACGGCCTAGCTCATCCCCCCTCAGCGTCCCTTCCAGACGGGCGGTCGCTTCTCGGCGAAGGCCCTCAGTCCCTCGAGGCGGTCCTCCGAGCGGAGGACCGTCTCGTAATCTTCCAGCTCCAGGGCCAGCGCGGCTTCCAGGTCGAGAGCGAGCCCGCGGTCGATGGCGCGCTTGGCCGCCGCGACGGCGACCGGCGCGTTCTCGGCGATCTGCTCCGCCATCGCGAGTGACACCTCGAGCAGGCGGCCCTCCGGGGCGAGGCGCTGGACGAGGCCGATGGCGAAGGCCTCGGCGGCGTTGATCCGCCTGCCGGTCAGGATGAGGTCCTTGGCGCGGCCCGGTCCGATGAGCCGGGGCAGCCGCTGAGTGCCACCGCCGCCGGGGATGATGCCCAGGCGCACCTCGGTGAGGCCCAGCTCGGCGGCCGGGGCGGCGACGCGGAGGTCGCAGGCGAGGGCGAGCTCGGTGCCACCGCCGAGGGCGGAGCCGTTGATGGCGGCGATGAAGATGGTGCCGCTGGTATTGATGGCCCAGAGGGTGCGGCGGAGCCCGCCCAGGAAGGCGCGGACCTCGGCCTCGCTCATGCTGGCCCTCTCCTTGAGGTCGGCGCCGGCGCAGAACGCCTTCTTCCCCGCGCCGGTGAGGATGACCGCGCGGACCTCCTGACCGCCGGAGACGCGGGCCACCCGCGCCTCGAGCTCGGCGAGGACGGCGCGGCTGATCGCGTTGCGCGTGTCCTCGGCGTCGAGCGTCCAGATCTCCACCGGTCCGCGGCGCTCCTCCCGGAAGGTTCCCATGTGTGGAATCTCCCTCGAATTCTCGCCCCGGCGCCACTCCAGTGCTCCGACCGGGGCGTGCTGACCGCTGCGGTGCCCGATCCTCTCGCTGCGACGCGCAGCCTCGTCGCTACGCTGCTCGACGTGCCGCGGGGCACGCCTCCGCTGCTCACTCCTCGGGTGCGCCCTCTCGCTTCGGTCTCGGCCACCTCGCTGTGCTCACCACACCCCGGTCGGAGCACTCCAGTGCTCCGACCAGGGTGTGCTGATCGCT
>RPRB01000047.1 GCA_003818285.1 Myxococcaceae bacterium | reverse complement strand
GGTCGATGCAGCGATCGGCGAACGCCTCCTTGCGCTCGTCCCAGCTCCCCTCCGCCAGTCGATAGGGTGCGTACTGGACGAACATCTGCATCACGTGTCTTCCCGGGGGTGCCACCGTCGGATCCACCGCCGACGGGATGGTGCACTCGAGGACCGGGGAGGACGACGGGCGCCCGGCGCGCGCGTCGTCGTACGCGCGCTCGATGTAGTCAACGCTTGGGCAGATGTGGATGGTGCCGCGGTGCTGCGGGCTCGGCGCGTGGCCTGGAAGCGCGGTGAAGCTCGGCAGCTCGGAGAGGCCGAGGTTGATCTTCAGGGAAGCGCTCGAATAGTCGATGCCGCGAACCGCATCCACGACCTCGCTCGACAGATGCTCGGGACCCACCAGCCGGAGGAGGGTCATCGTGGCATCGGCGTTGGACACCACCCTCGCGGCGGGGAGCTCCGCGCCGTTCTCGAGCACCACGCCCGTCGCTCGCCCTTCCTTCACCCGCACCCTGACCACCCGGGTCCCGGTGCGGATCTCCGCACCCGCGCCGCGAGCCGCCGAGGCGATCGCCTCGCTGAGAGACCCCATCCCGCCCTTCACGTATCCCCAGACGCCCCTGGCCCCGTTGCACTCTCCCATCACGTGGTGGAAGAGCACGTAGGCCGTCCCCGGCGTCGACGGGGAGGCCATCGCGCCGATGATCGCGTCGGTGGCGAGCGCGGACTTCAGCTGATCGGACTCGAACCACCGATCGAGGATGGTCCGCGCCGGAGCGGTCAGGATCTCCAGCGCTCGCGGCCCGTCCTTCCCCAGGCGGAGGAATCGCCACCCCATCCGGGCGAGCCGGAAGAGGTCGCCAGGACGGCGGGAGAACGGGTCGGCCGGGGTCTCGAGGATCGTCGGCTCGATCGCGACGGCGATCCGTTCCAGCATCGCCTCGTACGCGGGGAGCCGCTCCGCGTCACGCACGGAGAACTTGGACACCTCCCGGTGGTTCAGCTCCGGGTCGGGCCCCATGAGGAGAGACCGGCCGTCGGGGAACGGCGTGAACGAGGACGGGTTGCGAGGAAGGAGCTGGTATCCGTGCCGCGCGAGCTCCAGGTCGCGCACGATCTCCGGGCGGAAGAGACTCACCACGTACGCGGCAGTCGAGACCCGGAACCCCGGCCAGGGCTCCTCCGTGACGGCGGCGCCGCCCACCCGGTCGCGCGCCTCGAGCACCAGCACCTTCTGCCCGGCCCGCGCGAGATACGCGGCAGTCACGAGCCCGTTGTGGCCCCCTCCGACAACGATGACGTCCCAGGTCTCCATCGGTTGGCGGAGAAGACCATGGATGGACCGGGGCCGCGACGCTCAAAGACAGCCGGTCGTCGGCAGTCCACGTCCGCCGGCTCTGGCCGGACGGGCGAACAGGAACCCTTCCCGTCGGGATCCGGGAGGACCGGGGCGTCGCCCGTCACTCCCGTGGAGTCCGCCGGGCCGTCGAGGGGTCGCTGCAGGACCCTGCCGTCGCGCATGTCGACCCCGAGCCATCGCGGTGCGAAGTCCTCGCCTCCCGGCGCCCGCCTGGCGTAGCCTCCCCGCCTCCAGGCGTCCGTCACACGTGCCTTGCCCCTCTACCGCGGCAGCTCGTCCCGCTCTCGTCCGCAACCGGAGTGACCGAGGAGGATGTCATGGCGAAGAAGAAGAGTGGCTCGCTCTCAAGGCGTGAATTCGTGAAGGTCCTGGGCGGCGGAGTCATCGCCGCCGCCGGCCCGACCATCTTCGTACCGAGCCGGGCGTGGGCCCAGGGCACCGGCCCGATCCGGATCGGTAACATCGAGCCGCTGAGCGGCCCGTACGCGGACTCGGGACTCGACGAGATGGAGGGGGCGCAGCTCGCCAACGAGGACTGGAACGCCAAGGGAGGCGTCCTCGGCCGCAAGATCGAGATGATCACCGAGGACGCGCCCTCGAACCCCGGCATCGGCGTCCAGAAGGCGAAGAAGCTCGTCGAGCGCGACCAGGTGGACTTCCTCACCGGGACCCTCACCTCGAGCGTGACCGTGGCGGTGAGCGACGTTGCCGCCACGGCCAAGGTGCTGTTCATGGCCTTCGGCAGCCACGCGGACGACACGACCGGTTCGCGCTCGCACCGAACCACGTTCCGAACGACGAACCAGAACTACGCGCTCTCCACCGCGACGGCGACCTGGGTCGCGAAGAACTGGAAGCCGAAGCAGGTCTACCACCTCACCGCCGACTACGTGTGGGGTCACTCCGCCCGCGCCTCGATGAACCGGATCTTCGAGCGGTTCGGCGTGAAGGAGGCCGGCAACGATCTCTTCCCGCTCGGCACGAGCGATTTCTCCTCATACCTGATCAAGGTCCGCGGCGTGAAGCCGGACGTGCTGGTGGTGAACGCCTACGGGGCCGACCAGATCAACTGCGTGAAGCAGTTCAAGGAGTTCGGCCTCGGCAGCAACATGCAGCTGTGCGGTCCGCTCAGCGGCACGCCCATGATGAAGGGCATCGGCACGGCCGCGACCGGCGTGTGGGGCCTGTCATGGCACTCCACCGTGGACACCCCGGGCTCGAAGAAGCTGCGCGATGCGCTCATGAAGCGCTACGCCTCGTCGAAGAAGCCCGAGTGGCGCCCCTCGTATCGCCATTACCTCGGCTACGTCACACACCAACAGCTTCTCGAGGCGATCGCCCGCGCCAAGTCCACGAACAAGTGCGCGGTGATCAAGGCGCTCGAGGGCCACAAGTTCGACGGGCTGAAGTGGACCCAGTCCCAGTGGCGCGCCTGGGACCATCAGAACGTCCAGGACGTCATCGTCGCCAAGGCAAAGCGCGACGCCAGCTGGAAGAGCGAGGACGACTACTTCGAGATTCTCGGTCACCTCTCCGGAGCGGAGGCCTATCCGGACGAGGCGATGTGGAAGCAGATGGGCGGCAGGCCCCTCGAGCCCATGTCCGAGATCGGCTGCTGAACCACGGCGGGGGAGGAGGAGCGCGACTCCCTCCTCCACGCCACCGTCCCACGAGGCGCCGGGCGCGCGACGGGTCCGTGGGTGGATGCGTGCTCGCATGGCCTTCACGATCCTGCAGCAGGTGGTGAACGGCGTCGCCCTGGGGATGCTCCTCGCCCTGATGGCGGTTGGCCTCACGGTCGTCCTGGGGCTGATGCGGGTCATCAACATGGCGCACGGCGCCCTCTACACGCTGGGCGCCTACACCGTCGTCACCACCTTCGATCGGTGGGGCTTCTTGCCCTCGCTGCTCGCCGCGCCGATCGCGGTGGGCGTGATCGGGCTCGTGCTCGAGGGCGTGCTCATTCGCCCGATCTACCAGCGCGATCCGCTCCACACGCTGCTCCTCACCTTCGGCCTGGCGCTCATCGCCGAGGACCTGGTTCGGATCGTTTGGGGCGACGCCCCTTACCCGATGTCCCCGCCCGAGCTGCTCTCGGGGATCCTTCTCCTCGGCGACCTCCCGTTCTCGAAGTACAGGCTCTTCGTCATCGTCGTCTCGGCCGCCCTGATGCTGCTCACCTGGATGTTCCTCGCGCGCACCCAGCTCGGGCGCACCGTCCTCGCCGGGACGTTCGACCGGGAGATGGTCCGGGTGCTCGGAATTCGCATCAATCTGCTCTTCACCCTGGTGTTCGGTCTGGGCGCCGCGCTGGCGGGCCTCGCCGGAGCGCTCGCCTCGCCGATCCGTGGCGTCTTCCCGGGCATGGGCTCGTCGATCATCATGCCGTCGTTCGTGGTGGTGATCATCGGGGGGATGGGCAGCTTCGGCGGCGCGCTCATCGGCGGCCTCTCGGTGGGCATCATCATCAGCCTGGCCGTGGAGTTCTTCCCCGCCGCGTCGGACGTGGTGGTGTTCGTGTTGCTCGCGCTGGTGCTGCTCGTCCGGCCGCGCGGGCTCTTCGGGGTCGAGGGGCTCCTCTCCCGATGAGATCGATCCTCGCGCTCGCGGTGCTGCTCGCCGTCGCCCCGCTCCTGATCGTCCCGCTCGGTGGGTACCACGCGCTGCTCTCGGAGATGGTGATCTTCGCGGTGTTCGCGATCGGCTTCAACCTCCTCCTCGGCTACACCGGCATTCTCTCCTTCGGGCACGCCGCCTACTTCGGCCTCGCCGGCTACACGATGGGGCTGCTCCTCATCCACTCCGACCTTCCGCTCTGGGCGGCGATGCTGGCCGGCGTCCTCGCCGCCGGGGTGGCCGCGGTGATTATCGGACTCCTCATCATTCGCAAGGCCGGCATCTACTTCGCGATGCTCACCATCGCCTTCGGGCAGATGTTCTTCTTCGTCGCGATGCGCTGGAAGAGCGTCACCGGCGGAGAGGACGGCCTCTCCGACATCCCACGCAAGACGCTCTTCGGGCTCGACCTCTCCTCGCCGGTGCGCTTCTACTACTTCACCGCCGTGGTGTGCCTCGCCGCCGCGGTGGTGGCGTGGCGGGTCATCCACTCGAGCTTCGGCGACGTCCTGCGCGCCATCCGCGAGAACGAGGCGCGTTGCGCCGCGATCGGCTACGACGTCCGGCGCTACAAGCTCGCCTCCTTCGTCATCGCGGCGCTGTTCGCGGCGGTCTCGGGCACGCTCTACGTCCTTCTCCTCCGGTACGCCTTTCCCCAGACCATGGACTGGATCCGCTCGGGGAACGTGGTGGTGATGTCGCTCGTCGGCGGCCTCGGCACGTTCAGCGGGCCCATCGTCGGGGCGACGCTGGTCACCTTCCTCAACAACTACATCTCGTTCCACACCAGGTACTGGCAGCTGGTGATGGGAGTGGTGTTCGTGGTGTTCGTGATGTTCTTCCCGCGCGGGATCGCCGGATACGTGCTCGAGGCGCGAAGGAGGTTCCGGCGATGACCGAGATCTTCCGCACCGAGGGGCTCTCCGTCCGGTTCGGGGCGCTCGCCGCCGTCGACGGGATGGATCTCTCCATCGAGCAGGGGTCGATCCACTGCGTCATCGGCCCGAACGGGGCGGGCAAGACCACGCTCTTCAACCTCCTCACCGGCACCATCCGGCCCTCCGCCGGCCGGATCCTCTTTCGCGGTGAGGACGTCACGGGCCTGAAGCCTCACGAGCTGGCGAGGAAGGGGATCGCCCGCTCCTTCCAGATCACCAGCATCTTCCCGGAGCTGACGGTGAGGGAGAACCTGCGGCTGGCGGCGCGGGCCGGCAGGGCGACCGATCCCGAGGCGCGGGTCCGGGAGGTGCTCGAGGAGATCGAGCTGGCCTCGAAGGCGAGCGTCCTCGCCGGCTTCATGTCGCACGGCGATCAGCGCCACCTCGACATAGGGATCGCGCTGGCGACCAGCCCCGCCCTCCTGCTCCTCGACGAGCCGACCGCGGGGATGCCGCCTCACGAGACGGAAGGGACGGTCGCGCTCGTGCGCCGGTTGCGGGACCAGCACGGCTACACCACCATCCTCATCGAGCACAAGATGGACATCGTGATGTCGATCTCCGATCGCATCACGGTGATGCGCAGCGGGCGGAAGATCGCGGAAGGGACCCCGACGCAGGTGCAGGCCGATCCTGCGGTGCGCGAGGCGTACCTCGGCGGCGTGGACGCGAGCCTCTCCGCGAAGGCCCACCAGGCCGGGGCGGCGACCGAGCCCGGGCCGCCGCTCCTCACGCTCGAGGGCGTATCGACCTCCTACGGGCTCTCCCAGATCCTGCACGACATCTCGCTGACCGTTCGGGGCGGCGAGATCGTGGCGCTGCTTGGTCGGAATGGTGCGGGCAAGACCACCACCCTCCGAACCATCATGGGCCTCCTGCCGCCCCGCCGAGGCACGATCCGGTTCGACGGTCACGACATCACGCGGCTGTCGCCGGAGGGCGTGGCGAATCTCGGGGTGGGGCTCGTGCCGGAGGGGCGGCGCGTCTTCGCCAATCTCACCGTCGGCGAGAACCTGCTCCTCCCGTTCTTCATGAGCGGCGTGCCGGCGGTGGAGCGCACGAGCCAGCTGCGCCGCTGCTTCGAGTGGTTTCCCACCCTCGTGCAGCGGAAGAGCAACCGTGGCGACCGGCTCTCCGGCGGCGAGCAGCAGATGGTGGCCATCGCACGCGCGGTCGTCGGCCGCCGCCGTTTCCTGATGCTCGATGAGCCGTCGCAGGGCCTCGCCCCGCGGGTCGTGAACCACCTCGCGGAGATCATCCTCGAGATCCGCAAGCAGGGCGTGACGGTGCTGCTCGTCGAGCAGAACGCCCGGATGGCCCTGGAGATCGCCGACCGTGCCTATGTCCTCGAGGACGGGCGCATCGTGCACGAGGACGCGGCGGCCGTGCTGCGCGAGAATCCGGCGGTGCTCGGGAAGCACCTGGTGATGTGAAGCGCCGTCGAGCGCCGCCCGCCCCCACGCTCCAATCCTTGCTGCGACTACCCGGCTAGGGATTCCTGCCACGCGACGGCGCCTTGCGTGTCGCGCCGAGGATCCCCTGGAGAATCGCCACCGGGGTGGGCGGACATCCGGGCACGGTGACGTCGACCGGGATCACCTTCGCGATGCTCCCCAGGCTGGCGTAGCTCTCGCCAAACACTCCACCGCACGCGCCGCAGTCGCCGACCGCCACCACCAGCTTCGGGTCCGGCGTCGCGTCGTAGGTGCGGCGCAGCGCCTCCTCCATGTTCACCGAGACCGGACCGGTCACCAGCAAGAGATCCGCATGCCGGGGGCTCGCGACGAAGCGGATCCCCGCCCCTTCCAGGTTGTAGTACGGGTTGTTCAGCGCGTGGATCTCCAGCTCGCAGCCATTGCACGAGCCGGCGTCCACGTGGCGGATGCACAGCGCACGGCCCACCACCTCGAGGAGCGAGGACTGCAGCCGCCCCTGCTCCCGGCGCACCTCGTCCGCGGTGGGCAACGGCTCGCTCAGGACTCCGCCCCGCGCGATTCGCTTCAGGACCTCGAGCATTCGATCACCTCACCCGTCCTGCCCGCTGTAGGACAGGTTGAACGACTTGTTGATGAGCGGGAAGTCCGGAACGATGTTCCCGAGGATCGCGAACTCGAGGAGCGGCCAGTTCTGGCACGAGGGATCGTGCGGGTGGCAGCGGCGGATCGCTCCGCCCGGCCCGGCGTGCAGGGCGATGAGCACCGGCCCGCGCCAGCCCTCGATGAGGCCGATGCCCAGGCGGTCCGGCTCCGCGGCGGGAACCTCGACGCCGGTCGCGCCGTCCGGCAGCCCGTCGAGCAGCAACCGGCAGAGGCGAATCGACTCCAGCACCTCGTCGAAGCGGACCTGGACCCGCGCCGCCACGTCCCCCTCGGTCCGCACCGCGAGCTTCGGCGCGAGGCGATCGTAGGGCGGCCACGGCTGGTCCACCCGGAGATCCCGGCCGAGGCCCGAGGCCCGGGCGGCGAGGCCCAGCGCCCCGAGCGTCCCGGCCAGCTCCCGCTCCAGCCGGCCCGCCTCCCGGAAGCGGTCCTGGAGCCCCGGGTGATCGTCGTAGATGCGCCGGAGCTCGGTGATTGCAGTCTCGAGCGCGCCGAGCTGGGTCGTCAACGCTGCGGGTGCGCCCGCGGGCAGGTCCCGGGCCACACCGCCGGGCACGACGAAGTCGAACGGGTACCGTGCGCCGAGCGCCTGCGCATTCGCGCGGAGCAGGTCCTCCTTCAGCCTCGAGAACTGGGCCAGTCCAAAGGCGAACCCCGCGTCGTTCCCCAGCGCGCCGAGGTCCCCCAGGTGGTTGGCGATGCGCTCGCGCTCCAGCACCAGTGCCCGCAGCGCCGCGGCGCGCGGGGGGACGGCGACGCCGGTCACCGCCTCCAGCGCCGCGCAGTACGCCCACGAGAAGGCCACCGCCGAGTCCCCGGACAGGCGCGCGGCGAGGCGCTGGCCCTCGGACTGGGACAGCTGCTCGAAGCGCCTGGCGACGCCCTTGTGGGTGTAGCCCAGCCGCTCCTCGAGGCGGAGGACCTTCTCCCCCACCACCGAGAAGCGAAAGTTCCCCGGCTCGATGGTCCCGGCGTGAACCGGACCGACCGGAATCTCGTGCACCCCGTCGCCGCTCACCGCGACGAACGGGTACGGCGCCGAGATCCTCGCAAAGCGGGCAGTGGCGGGGCTGTCTCGCCGGAGGGGGAAGAACGTCTCGGGCCAGCCGCCGTGCCGGAGCCATCCCCGCTCGTCGCCTCCCTCGGCGCGCAGCCCCAGGAGGTCGGCGACGCTTCGCTGCAGCCGGCCCGCCACCGGGAACAGTGGCCCGAGCCCGGGGTAGCTCTCCGAGCCGGCCGGGAGCGCGTGCTCGACGAGGACCACCTCGTCAGGCAGCAGGTACGCCGCATGGATCCGGAAACACCCATCGCGATCCCGGTCGTCGGTGCCCCAGAGAGCCAGGAGCCCCGCACCACCGGCCTTCATCGACTCGGCCATGCCGCTCCACTGCTCCCGCTCCGGAGCGAGGAGGCGCCGGCCCCGGACGTTGGCCAGGAGCGGTACCGCCTTCACCGCGGAGGAAGCGGGCGCCATGGCTCAGCCGATCAGCCGCGCCGCCAGCCGGTACCACTCGGCCAGCGCGGGAGGGATGTAGACGCCGAGCATCAGCACAATCGCTAGGTGCACGAACACGGGCAGCAGCGCCGGCGAGTGCGGAAGCGGCCGGCTCTGGGTCTCGCCGAAGACCATCGGCTGCACCCGGCCGAAGATCGCCGCGAAGGCGACTCCCAGCGCGCCGAGGAGGATCGGCGTCGCCCAGGGATGGTCGCGCATCGCCGTGGTGAGGATGAGGAACTCGCTGGCGAAGACCCCGAAGGGCGGGAGCCCGAGGATGGCCAGCGCACCGAGCATCAGGCCCCATCCGATGGTGGGGCTGAGGAGGAGCAGCCCCCGGATGCCGTCCATCCGCTGCGTCCCGGCGGTCTGGGAAGCGTGGCCAGCGGCGAAGAAGATCGCCGACTTGGTCAGCGAGTGCACCGTCATGTGGAGGAGCCCGGCGAAGTTCGCCACCACGCCCCCCATCCCGAAGGCGAAGGTGATGATCCCCATGTGCTCGATGGAGGAGTAGGCGAAGAGCCGCTTGATGTCGCGCTGACGCCAGAGGAAGAACGACGCCAGGACCGCGGAGAGCAGCCCGAAGCCCATCAGCATCCGGCCCGCGACCCCGGGGATCGAGCCCTCCGCCAGTACCTTGCAGCGGATGACTGCGTACAGCGCCACGTTGAGCAGCAGGCCCGAGAGCACCGCGGAGACCGGCGTCGGCCCCTCGGCGTGCGCATCGGGGAGCCAGTTGTGCAGCGGCGCCAGGCCGACCTTCGTCCCGTAGCCCACCAGCAGGAACACAAAGGCCAGCCCGATCACCCTCGGCTCGAGCTGCCCCTTGACCGCGTCGAGGTGCGTCCAGAGGAGCGCCGACATCCCCTCGCTCCCGAGGAGATCCTCGGCGGCGAAGTAGAGGAGGATGGTCCCGAAGAGCGCCAGGGCGATGCCCACCCCGCAGAGGATGAAGTACTTCCAGGCCGCCTCCAGGCTGGCCCGGGTCCGGTAGAGGGAGACCAGGAGCACGGTGGAGAGGGTGGCAGCCTCCATCGCCACCCAGAGCAGACCGAGGTTGTTGGTCAGCAGCGCCAGCAGCATCGCCGCCATGAAGAGCTGGTACATGCTGTGGTACAGCCGCAGCCGCTGCGCGTTCACCCGACCCCGGTGCTCCTCGATCCGCATGTAGGGGCGGGAGAAGAGAGCGGTGGTGAGCCCCACGAACGCGGTCAGGGCCACCAGGAAGACGTTGAACGGGTCGATGAAGAACTGCTCCCGCCAGACCAGCATCGTCCCGTGACGGATGACCCGAACGACCAGCAGCGCGGCCGCGACCAGGGTGGCCAGGCTGACCAGGACATTCACCTCCGGCGCGCCGCGGCGGTGCCCCAGCACCGCCAGGACCCCGGCGCCGAGGAGCGGAACACCGAGCACCAGAAGCAGCTCCAACTCAATCCTCCTTGAGCGTCTCCAGATGGTGCAGGTCGAGGCTCTCGAACTGCTCCCGGATCTGGAAGAAGAAGATTCCGAGGATGAGGACGCCCACCAGCACGTCCAGCGCGATGCCCAGCTCGACCACCATCGGCATCCCGTAGGTGGCGCTGGTCGCGGCGAAGAAGAGGCCGTTCTCCATCGCCAGGAAGCCCACCACCTGGGTCACCGCCTTGCGGCGGGTGATCATCATCAGGAAGGCGAGGAGGATGATCGCCAGGGCGATCCCCAGGGTGTTGCGGGTGATGGTGGTGGCCAGCGCGCTGATCGGCTGGGCGAGGCCAAAGGCAAAGATGACCAGCCCCACCCCGAGGAGCATGGTGGTGGGGATGTTGAGCAGGGTCTCGGTGTCCCACTGGGCCTCGAGGCGCCGGACCAGCCGGAGGAGGATGAAGGGGAGCAGGAACACCTTCAGCACCAGGGTGAGCGCCGCCGAGTACCAGAGGTGCCGGAGCCCGGCGCTGTAGGCCACCAGGCTGGTGGAGGCGAAGAGGATCGCCCCTTGCCAGGCGAACAGCGTGATGAGCGCCCGCGTCCGCCGCTGCGAGAGCATGGAGAAGGAGATGAGCAGGAGCCCGGCGGCGAAGCCGTTCAGGAGCTGGGCGGTGAGGGTGGGCGCGGGCATCGGGTTCAGGCTCCGAGGAGCAGGTGCACCAGCAGGCCGAGGACCGCGAGGAGGAACGCCATCGCCAGGAACTCGGGAGCGCGGAAGATGCGAAGCTTCGCGGAGACGGTCTCCACCACCGCCAGCGCCGCCCCGGCCAGCGCGAGCTTCAGCACCAGCGCCACCACGGCGAGGAGCAGCGTGCCCGGGCTCGCGTGCTGCGAGGCCAGCCCCCAGGGAACGAAGAGGGCGAACCCGATGCAGGCGTAGTTGAAGAGCTTGAGCGCCGAGGCCCACTCGACCAGGGCCAGGTGCCGGGCCGAGTACTCCAGCACCATCGCCTCGTGGATCATCGTCAGCTCGAGGTGCGTGGCGGGGTTGTCGATGGGAATGCGGGCGTTCTCCGCCAGGAGCACCATCACGAAGGCGATGCCGGCGAAGGCCAGGCTCGGGTAGATGACGAAGGGCGGTGCCGCCAGCCGGGCAGCGATGGTGGGCAGCGCCGTGCTCCCCGAGATGAGGAAGGCATTGAAGAACACCATCAGCAGCGCCGGCTCGGCCAGAAAGCCGATCATCATCTCCCGGCGGGCACCGAGCGTCCCGAAGGCGGTTCCGATGTCCATCGCCGCCAGGGCGATGAAGACCCGCGCGGTGGCGAAGAGGCCGACCAGGGCGATGGCGTCGGCGACGAGGACGAAGGGGAGATCCAGGACCACCGAGGGGATGATCGCGGCGGCCAGCACCATGGTCCCGAACAGGACGTAGGGCGTGGCGCGAAAGAGCGCGGAGGCGTGTTCGGCGAGGGCGGCGTCCTTCCAGAAGAGCTTCCGCAGCATGCGCCACGGAAGGAACAGCGGCGGGGCGGAGCGGTTCTGGAGCCAGGCCCGGCACTGGGCGATCCACCCCATGAAGAGCGGGGCCAGGGCGATGGCCAGGAGCACCGCTCCGACCTGACGGGCGACGCCGAGCGAGCTCACAGGACGAACACCAGCAGGCCGATCAGGGTGAGGAATGCGTACAGAAGATAGACCGCCAGCCTCCCGCCCTGGACCACCGCCACCGCGTCGGCGAGACGCTGCACGGCGCGCCCCAGCGGGACATAGAGGAGCCGCCAGAGGCGATCCTCGATGTGGATCCGGTAGCGCGGAGCCGTGTCCCACGGCGAGGGCAGCTCGCGCTCGAGCCGGAACGCCGAGCCGAAGATGTGCCGGATGGGCTGGCCGAAGCCCTCGGCGGTGTCCTGCATCCGCGGCGTCTGCCAGGGGTACCCGCAGTCCCAGGGCGCCGTGCGCCTCACCCGCCCGTGGTAGATGCGGCGCACCGCGAGGAAGGTGAACCCCACCACCCCGAGGATGCCGGCGAGGAAGAGGAGCCCGCTGTACGAGGCGCGCTCCGGCGCGATGGGCGCGATGGCCCAGGCGAATCGTCCGCGGCGGACCGTCGCCCCCACCAGGGACGCGGTGATGGGCGCGGCGGCGTCGAGGAGCAACCGCGGAAAGGCGCCAAGGACCACGCAGCCCAGCGCGAGCCAGGTGAGCCCGATGCGCTCCAGCCAGCCGGCGGGGTGCGCCTCGGCGAGCGCCGGCTCCCGGGGCTGCCCGAGGAAGATGACCCCGTAGAACTTGACCATCACGTACCCGGCGAGGGCCACGGTGAGGGCCAGGGCGGCGGCGCCCAGCGGGACGAGCATGTTCACGAACGGCTGGGGAATCTCCGGGGTGGAGAGGAACGCCTGGAGCAGCAGCCACTCGGAGACGAAGCCGTTGAGCGGCGGGAGCCCGGCGATGGCCAGGGTGCCGACCAGCGCCACCGTGGCCACCCAGGGCATCCGGCGGATGAGGCCTCCCAGCTTCCCGAGGTTCCGCTCCCCGGTGGCGTGGAGGACCGAGCCGGTGGCGAGGAAGAGCAGGCTCTTGAACAGCGCGTGGTTGAGGGCGTGGATCAGCGCGGCGCTCAGCGCCAGCGCGGCGAACAGGTGCAGCCCGAAGCTCTGGAAGAGGAGCCCGAGGCCGACCGCCGTGAAGATGAGGCCCACGTTCTCGATCGACGAGTAGGCCAGGAGCCGCTTCATGTCGGTCTGGACCGCGGCAAAGACGGCGCCGAACAGCCCCGTGCCCAGGCCGACGGCCAGCGCCACCCCTCCCCACCACCACTGGGGAGCGTGAAGCAGATCGAAGCTCACCCGGAGAAACCCGTAGACCGCAGTCTTCAGCATCACCCCGCTCATCAGCGCCGAGACGGGTGAAGGCGCGGCGGGGTGCGCCTCCGGGAGCCAGACGTGCATCGGGACCAGGCCCGCCTTGGCGCCGAAGCCGCCCAGCGCGAGGAGGAAGGCAACGCTCGCCCAGGCGGGCCCGAGCGTCTGGCCGCGCATCGCATCGAAGGTGAAGCGCCAGCTGCCACCCTGCAGGACTCCGAAGGAGAGCAGGATGCCGATGGCGCCCACATGCGCGATGAGGAGGTAGAGGAAGCCGGCGCGGCGAATCTCCGGGATGCGGTGCTGGGTGGTGACCAGGAAGTACGAGGAGAGGGCCATCGTCTCCCAGGCGACCATGAACAGGTACGCGTCGTCGGCCAGCAGCACGAGGGCCATGCTGGCGAGGAACACGTGGTACTGCAGGCAGAGCAGACCGGGGGCGGTGCCCTGTCCGGCGCGGAAGTAGCCGGCAGCGAAGATCGAGATGCCCATCCCGGCCGCCCCGAGGAGCAGGACGAAGAAGCCGGCGAGCGCGTCGAGCCGGAGATGGAACGGCAGGTCGGGGAGCCCGAGCGGAAGCACCAGCGTCTGAGGGAGGCTGCCCGGGCGCAGCGCGCCCAGCCCGACGAGGCCGACGGCGAGCCCGACCAGCGCGCCCACCGGGAAGATCACCCGGGCGACGAACCCCACCGAGTGCGGGCGGAGCAGCCCGGCCAGGCCCAGCCCCAGCCAGCCGGCGATCAGCCCGAGCAGGAGGACAAGGGATGGCGCCGGCCCGCTGTTCCATCCTATTATCATTGAAAGCGACTCCAGAGTAACTCCACTGAGCACCGGATGACAATCGAGGAACGCACCGCCCGGCTGACCGTCCTCATCGACCCGAGGAAGAAGGCGGTGTTCGAGCGGCTCTGCGCGGAGGAGGACCTCACCCCGTCACAGGTCGTTCGCCGCCTCATCCGCGAGTACATCGAGAAGAAGCGCGGCGTTCCCTGGAAGCCCCAGGACGTGCCTCGGTCCGGCGCCGGGCCCGCGAAGTCGCCGCGTCGGGCCCGATGAAGGGAGCGCGCTCCGACCAGCGCGGACCCGTCGTCCCGTGCTGAGCGGAACTGGCGACGCGGAGGCAATGAATGCCTGGCGGGTGCTTCAGCTGGCCGCGAGAAGACCCGTTTCCCCGAGCACCGCGATGGTTGCGTCGAGGAATGCCCGCACCTTGGGTAGAACGTGCCGGGAGGGAAGCGAGAGCGCGTGGAGGGCGGTGCGCTCGGCGCCGGCGTCCTCGAGCACCTCCACCAGCTCACCGGACCGCCGGGCCCGGGCAATCATGAAGTCAGCAAACGACCGTCGCGACCGCAGCCGTTCCGCATCCGAGCCGGCGCGAGGGCGCAGGGGGCCTGACCTGGCGCGGCTCAGCCCCTCGCCACCGGGTGCTCTCTTGGTGCTTGCTCTTGCCAGCGTCCGGGCCTCTGCGGGCCCCGGTCACTGCATGTGCTGGCCGCCGTTGATCGCGATGTTCGCGCCGGTGACGAACGCTGCCTCGTCCGAGCAGAGATAGATGATCAACCCCGCCACCTCCTCCGGCTTGCCGAGGCGGCTCACCGGGATCTGGGGGATGATCTTCGTCTCCAGCACTTCCTTGGGAATCGCCATCACCATCTTGGTCCCGATGTAGCCCGGGCTGATGGTGTTCACGGTGATGCCCTTCTTCGCCACCTCGAGCGCCAGCGACTTGGTGAAGCCGTGGATGCCGGCCTTCGCCGCCGAATAGTTGGTCTGGCCGAACGCGCCCTTGCTCCCGTTCACCGAGCTCACGTTGACGATCCGGCCCCAGCCGCGCTCCAGCATTCCCTCGATGACCTGCTTGGTCATGTTGAACATGCTGTCCAGGTTGGTGCGGATCACCGCGTCCCAGTCCCCCTTCCCCATCTTCCGGAAGGTCGTGTCGCGGGTGATGCCGGCATTGTTGATCAGGATGTCGATCGGCCCGATGTCCTTCTGCACCTGGGCCACGCACTTCTGACACGAGTCGTAGTCCGCGACGTCTACCGGGTAGGCGTGAAAGTCGTGACCCTTCGCCTTCATGTCCGCGAGCGTCTCCTTGATCGTGGTGTTCCCCGGCGAGTGCGTCAGCACTACCCGATAGCCCTTCTCGTGGAGCTTGGTGCAGATGCTGTAGCCCAGGCCGCCGGCGCCTCCGGTGACCAGTGCGATTCGATCGGTCGACATGGGTCCTCCTCCAGTTCGGGAGGCGATCATTCGACCCGCGAGCGGGTCACTGTCCAGAGCGCAAAACGTGCGCCCCCGGCCTCCACGCTTGCCCGCCCCCACCTGCCAGGCTCGCCCGAGGAGGCCAGCTGCCCGACCGTGACGAGCCCACGACGCCCGAACCTGCTCCCGACGCACCGGACGATCACTCGGGAGCCGGGCGACCGCGCCGCGACGACGAGGAGTTTCCGGAGCATCGGTCGTTCCAGGAGATGGGAACCCACGAAGTCCATCGTCCCGCCCGGCCACGGAGAGAGCTGAACGGCCCGGTCCGACGCACCGCGTTGCAGCTCACCGGGCGAGCGGAAGCTCGATCCGGCCTCGCGTCCCGTGTCCGGACTGGGAGCGGAGCTCGAGCGTTCCGCCCATCTCCGTCACCAGCTCGTGGCAGAGCGAGAGGCCGAGCCCCGTCCCGCTCCCTGGCGGCTTGGTGGTGAAGAGCGCGTCGTGCTCCCCCCGCTTCACCGCCTCGGGCAGTCCGGGGCCGTCGTCCCGCACCTCGATCCGCCCGCGCGTGGCGAGGGTCGTCCACCGGACCCGGACGCGTCCGACCTCCGTGCGCTCCACGGAGGCGACGGCCTGCCCCGCGTTCACCAACAGGTTGATCAGCACCTGCGTCAGCCGGAGCGGGCTCGCCTGGACTTCCAGAGGACCGCCCACGACCGACAGGAGCGCCCTTCCGCGGAGCTCCGGACGGACCAGCCTCGCCACCTGCTCCACCAGCGCCGGCACGTCACAGCGCTCGATCGGCGCCTCGGCGCGCAGCTGCCCGGTGAATCCCCGGGACACCTGCCGCACGTGCTCCGCTCCGGCCTCGACGTCCTGGACGATCTCCGACAGCTCCCGAAGCCGCTCGAGCACCCGGGCGTCCGGGCGGATGCGGCTGACGCGGCGGACGTAGGCGGCCACGCCCGCGAGCTCCCGGCGCAGCGCCGACGCATTCTCCGCCACGTACGCCGCGGGACCGGCGAGCTCATGGGCGATCCCGGCGCTCACCCGCCCCAGGCTGGCCAGCCGCTCGGATTGCTCGAGCCGGGATCGGAGGGTGCGCAGCTGCGAGCGGAGCTCGAAGATGCGGACCGCGTCCTCGAGCGCCGCCCCCACCTCGCCGGCGACCCAGGGCTTGAGGAAGCAGCGACTGGCCGCGCCGCGCTCGACCGCCGCTCGCGCCGCGTAGAGCTCCGCCCGACGCGCCACCAGGAGCCGCTCGGTGTCGGCGAGCGCCGGCGGTGCGGCCTGGAGCAGCTCGCGCCCCGACGCGTGATCGGCGAGCAGCGCCGCCACGGGCGCCACGGCCTGCACCTGCTCCAGCAGCTCCTCCGCGGAGGAGGAGAGAGTCAGTCGGAACCGGGCTCCGAATTCCGCCTCGAACAGACGGAGCTGGGCGCGGTCCGGGTCGACGTACACCACCGTGGGCATCCGGCTCTCCGCGGCAGGGGACTCGCGCATCCGAGGCACCGGCATCGCACCTCCACCGATGGCTTCGCAAGGTCCCGCGCGCCCCAGCCCCCCGGGTGGACCCGGCAGTGGACGGAGGAACCTGGCGGCATTGCTTGGCCTGTCACCTGGCCCGCCCCTTGAACGACGCCCCAAGCGGGACAGAGGAACCATGCCCATGGCCATCTCCAGCCGCACCGTGCTGATCGTCGCCGGGGACGCGCGCAGTGCCGACGCGTTCCACAACAGCCTGGACCACGAGGCACACCGCCTCTTCGAGGTCTCCTGCCTCAAGGACGCCCTGGCAATCGTCGCCCGCGAGCCGATCGAGGTCGTCGTCGCCGACACCGCGCTTCCGGACGGCACCGGCCTCGCGCTGCTCCACGAGGTCCGCCGCATCCAGCCGGACACCATGCGCATCCTGCTCACCTCGCCCGCCGGGCTCGGCACAGCGGTCGATGCCATGGAGCACGGCGACGTCTACCGGTTCCTGGTGAAGCCCTGGGACGGCGTGGAGCTCCGAGGCGTCGTTCGGGCTGCCGTCGACCGTCGCCAGCGTGAGCGGGAGAACTCGGGACTCCTCGACCGGGTGAAGGGCGAGATTCGCCAGGCGATCGCCGGCGCTTACCCCGAGCTGAAGGTCCGGCGGGACGCGAACGGGTCGGTCCTCCTCGACGACAGCGAGGAGCAGTCCGCGGTCGCCCTCGCCGCGAGCTGAGACGCTCCGGTCACTCCGATGGAGGCGACCCTCTCCGTCCTCGTCGTCGGCCCCGACACGCCCTCGCCCGCGCTGCTCGACGCGCTCCGCAAGGGCGGCCTCGACCCGAGACCGTGCGCACCTGACGACGTGCTGGGGCTCCTGTCCTCGGCCGTCGCCGAGGCGGTGGTCGTCCAGCCGGTGCCCTTCTGGCGCCTCCTGCTCTCCCGGGTGGTCACCGCCGGGGCGACCGCGGTGCTCCACGTGCCGGAGGGACCGGTGCCCCGGGCGCTCCCGTCCGGCGTCCTCGCCGTCCAGCGGGCGGAGGACATTCCCCGCCTCCTGGGCGAGGCGCGCTCGGGCCGCGGCGACGAGCTCGCCCAGCCCCAGGTCGCGCCCACCATCGAGCAGCGCCTGGCCGAGGCCGAGCGCTTTTCCGCCGAGGTGCAGGCGCTGCACCTGCTCCGCACGCCCGAGGAGATTGCCTGGGAAGCGGTGCGCCGGGTCCGCGGGCTGGTGCAGGCGGACCGGGTGCTCTGCTGGCGCATCGGCGATGACACCACCCTCGTGCTCGGCGCGGCCGACCCCGCCCTGCCGGCGCCGCCGGCCTCGATGCCCATCGGCGAGCTGCTCGCCGGAACCTGCGCCGCGGAGGCCGCCCCGGTCAGCCGCGGCGAGGGCGAGCTGCCCGGGCCCTGGCGGGAGGCGGCCCGCCGGCGCGACGGCGCCGATCCGGGAGCGATGCTCGCCATCCCCCTGGTCCGCGCCGGGGAGCTGGTCGGCGTGCTGGAGGCGGTCCGTCGCCCCGGGCGTCCTGCCTTCACCGAGTTCGAGCGGCAGCGGTTCGCCGGATGGGGCTCGCAGGTGGCGACCGCGCTCGCCGGGATCCTGAACACCGCCCGGCTGCATGAGGCGCAGAGCGAGATCCTGGCCGCCAATGCCGCGCTCGAGGCGAAGATCGAGCTCCGGACCCGGGCCGTCGTCCACGCCAAGCGGGAGTGGGAACGCACCTTCGACGCCATCCGGGAGCCGATCGCGCTCCAGGATGGCTTCGTCATCCGGCGGGCGAACCTGGCCTACGCCGAGGCCGCGGGCGTGCCGATCACCCAGGTCCCGGGGAAGACCTGCCACCAGCTCCTCGCCGGACGGGTGACCCCGTGCGTGGGTTGTCCCCTGGCCTCGGGCGGCGCGGAGCTGAGCGCGGAGATCTCCCTCCCCCGCGGTCGCGCAGTGCGGTTCAGCGGCTTCCGCACCGATGCCGGTGATCAGGAGACCGTCGTGGTCCACTACCGCGACGTGACGGCGGAGCGCGGGCTCGAGGCGCGGCTGCGGGAGAAGGAGCGGCTCGCGTCGCTGGGGCAGCTGGCCCAGGGCGCGTCGCACGAGATCCAGGCTCCGCTGGGCACCATCCTCGGAAATCTCTCCACCTTGCGGAGCGCGGCGGCGGAGCTCGAGTCCGGGGCGAAGTCCATCGAGCGCGCGGCGCGCCTCTGCGGACAGGGCGATGCGGCGGCGGCGGTGCGGGCCCTCACCGAGGTGCAGGTCCGCGACGTGGCGGCGAGCCTCCACGAGCTGCTGCAGGACGTGGAGAGCGACGCCCAGCGCATTGCGGCCATCGTGAAGGGGCTGCGCGATCTCGCGAAGCAGGACGTCACCAGACCCGAGCCGGTGGATCCGAACGCGTGCGTGCGCCGCGCGGTGCAATCCGAGCTCGGCGAGGCAGCCCCGGCGGTGGTCTTCCGGGCGGAGAGCGCCGCGAAGGTTCGGGTCACCCCCGGGCAGCTGGAGCAAGCGCTGGTCCAGCTGGTGCGGAACGCCCGCCTGGCCGCGCCGTCCGGGTCGCTCCGGGTGCGCACCCGGGACGAGCAGGGGGCGGTGGTCATCGAGGTCCAGGACGACGGCCCGGGCATCCCCGCGGCGCACCTGTCGCGCATATTCGAGCCCTTCTTCACCACGCGGGGCGGGGCCCAGGGCATCGGGCTCGGGCTCACCCTGGTGTGGAGCGTCGTCCAGCGGGCGGGCGGCACCCTGGAGGTGACCTCCGAGCCGGGCCTGGGCAGCACCTTCCGCGTCCGCCTCCCCGCGCTGGCTTCCCCGGCAGCGCCCGGCGACGTGGCGGCCTGAGCCTAGAGGCCGAAGACGAAGGTCAGCAGGTAGTACCCGGCCCGCATGTCAGAACAGCAGCCGCGTCGGCTGCTCGAGCAGCGCCTTCAACTCCTGAAGGTACTGGGCGCCGAGCGCGCCGTCGACGATCCGGTGATCGCCGGAGAAGGTCGCGGACATCATCTTCCGCGCGACCACCTTCCCCTCTCGAACGACCGGCTTCTCGGCGACCGCGCCCACCGCCACGATCGACGCCTGCGGCGGGTTGATGACCGCGATGAAGGAGTCCATCCCGAACATCCCGAGGTTGGACACGGTGATCGAGCCTCCCGAGTACTCCTCGGGCTTGAGCGCCTTCCGCCGCGCCCGCTCCGCCAGCTCGCGGGCCTCCGCGGCGATGGTCCCCAGCGTCTTCTGGTCCGCGTCGCGGATGACCGGGGTGATGAGCCCGTCCTCGATCGCCACCGCGATCCCCACGTCGGCGGTGTGGAACTGGAGGATCCGATCGCCCTGCAGCGAGACGTTCACCTTGGGCTGGCGGCGGAGCGCCATGGCCGCTGCCTTCACGATGAGGTCGTTGATCGAGACCTTCACCTCGGCCGCCTTCGCCTGCTCGCGGATCTTGACCGCCTCCTCCATGTCGATGTCGACGGTGACGTAGAAGTGCGGGACGCCCGGCTTCACCTCGGCCATGCGCTGGCTGATGATCTTGCGCATGCCCGAGATCGGCAGGACCTCCGGCTCGCGACGGCCGAAGGTCGGCACCGCGACCGGCGCGGGCCCGGGGCGACCGGCCGGCGCCGGCGCCCTGGCCACCGCGGCGGCCTGACCCGCCTGGCCCATGGCCGCCTCGACGTCGCGCTTCACGATGCGCCCGCTCGGACCCGAGCCCTGGACCCCCGCGAGGTCGAGCCCCTCCTCGCGCGCCATCCGCTTCGCCAGCGGCGACGCCCGGACCCGACCGCCGTCCTCCGACGGCGGCGCCGGCTCCTCCGCGCGCCGGATCGGCACCACGAGGGCAGGCCCGCCGGCCCGCTGGCCCCGCTCCTCGGGCTGCGGCGGGGGAGGCTTCGGGGCCTGCTTGGCCGGAGGCGTCGGAGCCGCGCTGGCCGCGGCGGGGGCGGGCGCGACCGCCTTCGCCGGAGCGGCCGAAACCTCCACCTTCTCGCCCTTCTGGCCGATCACCGCGATCGGAGCGCCGACCTTGCCGGTCTCGCCCTCGGGGACCAGGATCTTCAGGAGCACCCCGTCGTCGAAGGCTTCGACCTCGAGGTTCGACTTGTCGGTCTCGACCTCGGCAATCGCCTCGCCGGAGGAGATGCTGTCCCCCTCCTTCTTGAGCCACTTGACGATCTTCCCCTCGGTCATCGTCGGGGAAAGCGCCGGAAGCTGAACCTCGGTGGCCATCGTCAGGTCCCCTCTTCCCGGTACATGACCTTCTTCACCGCCGCGACGATCCGCTCGGCCGAGACCTCGGTCGCCTTCTCCAGCACCGCCGCGTAGCTGCGGTTCACGTCGAGCCCGGTGACCCGCTCGACCGGCGCGTCCAGCTCGTCGAAGGCCTTGAGCTGGAGGAGGTCCGCGATCTGCGCGCCCAGCCCGCAGAAATTCCAGCCCTCCTCCACCACCACCACGCGGTTGGTCTTCCGCACCGAGGCGAGGATGGCCTCCTCGTCCAGTGGCTTCAGCGTGCGGAGGTCGAGCAGGTCCACCTGGATGCCCTCCTGCGCCAGCAGCTGAGCCGCCTGCTCGGCGAAGTAGTACATCCGCGCCCAGGTGATGATCGTCGCGTCCTTGCCCTCGCGCTTGAGGTCCGCCTTGCCGATCGGCAGCACGTGCTCCCCGGCCGGCACCTCGCCCTTGATCCCGTAGAGCAGCTCGGCCTCGAGGAAGATGACCGGGTTGTCGTCGCGGATGGCGGCCTTGAGCAGGCCCTTCGCGTCCGCCGGGGTCGAGGGAGCGAGGACCTTCAGCCCCGGGAAGTGGGCGTAGTTCGCCTCCAGCGACTGGCTGTGCTGCGAGGACAGCCGACCGCCCGCGCCGTTCGGGCCACGGAACACGATGGGGCAGCGCAGCTGGCCGCCCGACATGTGCCGGAGCTTGGCCGCGCTGTTGACGATCTGGTCCATGGCCAGGATGGCGAAGTTCCAGGTCATCATCTCGATGACCGGTCGGAGCCCCACCATGGCCGCTCCAACCCCGAGCCCGGCGAAGCCCAGCTCGCTGATCGGCGCGTCCACCACCCGGGCGCTGCCGAACTTGTCCAGGAGCCCCTGGCTGACCTTGTACGCCCCGTTGTAGCGCGCGACCTCCTCGCCCATCAGGAAGACGTTGACGTCCCGTTCCATCTCCTCGGAGAGCGCCTGGTTCAGCGCCTCGCGCCACGCAATCTCTGGCATCGCTCGATCGTCCTCGTCGCTCTCGTCGCTAGGCCCTGGCCGGCTGCTTCAGTCCGGCCTGCTGCTCCGCCTCCTCGGCCTGCTCCCGCGGCTCGAGGTCCCACGTCACGCGGTAATCCTGTGGCCCGGGCCAGCGCGGCCACTCCACCTTCATCCCCAGCACGCGCTCGCGCGGCTTCACGTCCGGCTCGCCGGGCACGACCATGACGTCCTCGTGGAGCTCGTCCAGCGACGGCTCCGGGGACTCGTCGGCGAACTTCACCGCCGCGTCGACCGTGGCCTTCACCTCGGCGTCGATCTTCTCGAACTCGGACTCGGAGATCTTCAGCTGCTCCACACAGTGCTGGCGCAGCTTGGGAATGGGATCTCCCTTGCGCTCGCGCTCCACCTCGGTCTTGGTCCGGTACGTCGCCGGGTCGGACATCGAGTGGCCGCGGTAGCGGTAGGTGTTGGCCTCGAGGAGCACCGGGCCCTTGCCGGAACGGGCGTAGGCCGCGCAGTCCTTCACCGCCTCGTACACCTTCAGGACGTCCATCCCGTCCACCGGTTCGCCGCGGATTCCGTAGCCGGCGGCGCGCTTGTAGACCTCCGGCATCGGCGAGACCCGGGCGAAGGCGGTCCCCATTCCGTAGCGGTTGTTCTCGCAGAGGAAGATGACCGGGAGCGACCACTTGGCCGCCATGTTGAGCGTCTCGTGGAAGGCGCCCTGGTTCGCGGCGGCCTCGCCGAAGTAGCAGACCGTCACCCGGCCGTCGTTGCGGTAGCGCGAGGCGAAGGCGAGCCCGGCGGCGAGCGGGATCTGCCCGCCCACGATGCCGTAGCCGCCGAGCACGAAGTGCTCGACGTCGAAGATGTGCATCGAGCCGCCCTTGCCCTTGCAGTAGCCGGTGGCTCTGCCGAACAGCTCGGCCATCACCATCCCCGGGTCCGCGCCGCGAGTCAGCGGATAGCCGTGATCGCGGTACGCGCCGAGCTGGTAGTCGTCGGGCCGGAGGGCCTCGGTGGTGCCAACCGCGACCGCCTCCTGCCCGATGTACAGATGGCAGAAGCCGTTGATCTTGCCCTGGGTGTAGGCCTGCGCCGCTCGTTCCTCGAAGCGCCGGATGAGGTACATCTTCCGGTACATCGAGAGGAGCGACTCCTTGGGGAGCTGAGGTGCCATGCCGGGGCGCTCCATATCGGGCTGAGGCAGGATCTTCCAAGTGTTCTGCCGCATGCCGCGGCGCGGCGGGGCTTCACAGCTTTTCAGGGCGCGTCCGGCTCGAGGTGGAAGTTCGGAACCACCCGTACCCGGGGGGCCAGCGTTGACACCCGGCCCGAGTGACCGGTCGCGACCAGCACCACCTCCGCCTCGGGGAAGTTCTCCCGGAAATCGTTCACGTGGCCCGGCTCGTTGTCGAACGCGGCGACCAGCCGGCCGAGGGAGGCAAGCCGGGTGTGGGTGGAGCGCTTGAACGCCTCGTCCCCGATGGAGGGATCGTCCGGCTTCATCCACAGCTGCACTCCGGCGCCCGGGAGCGGGAACCCGAACCTGCGGAGCACCTCCTCGGTCCCCGGCCGCATCCGCTCCGGGCGGGCGGTCAGGTAGACCAGCCGCACCCCGGTGGCGTGGGCCCGGCGCGCGTAGGCAGCTGCCCCGCGCACCGGGACGTCCTGGAGGCAGGCCTCGGAGGTGAAGAACCGCTCCACCCAGTGCTTCCGGAGCTCCGGGAGCCAGCGGGCGACGGTGTCCGCGTCGAGGCCCGCCCTGCCCAGGGCCTCGCGCGTGTCGAAGCCGGTCACCAGATGATCGGCCTGGAACGCCTCCAGGGCGGCGATGCCGTGGAGGGTCGCGAAGTCGCGGACGATGGCCGCCTGGCGGGGCCGGTTGTCCAGGAGCGTCGAGTCGAGATCGAAGGCCACGACGCCGGTCGCGCCCGACGCCTGCGCCGTGGCGAGGATGTCGGTGAGCACGCGCTGCCACTCCGGGTGGGGCGAGAACTGCATCGACGCCCCTCTACTGCCGGGGCCCCGGTCCCGTCGACAGCCGGCCCTCCTCGCTCAGCGCACGACCGACCCGCGAGGGGTCGAGGACCGTCTTCCGTCAGCTCGCCAGCAGGCGAGCGCGCCGGCGGACCGCCGCCTCGTGCTCGTCGAGCAGCGTCGCCAGCTCCTCCAGCTCCTCGGGCGTCATGCTGTCCAGGGCGCGGAGGACGTCCTCCATCCGGAACTCCGGATCGAGCCGGATGGCACCGACGAGGTCGAGCACCGGGACGTTCCGGGGACTGGTGGGGTCGGACATGGCGGGGGGTGCAGGTGCACCTGCCGCGCCGGACCCAAGTCTCTGGAATCCCAGGAACCTTGGTGGGTCACGCGGCGCGATCGGGGGTCGTTCCCACCCTCCGGGCCAGGAAACGGCCAGCCATGATCTCGGTCTTCGCGTCCTCCACGTCGCCGGTGCGGCAGGCCTCGAGCAGCGCGTCGATGGGCCTCCAGTGGAGCGTCGCGCCCTCCTCGAGCGGCGAGCCGTCGCCGTGGGGAATGCCCTGGGGACGCCCGGTGACCTCCACCGCGGTGGGGTGGATCTTCTCGGAGAGGATGCCCGGGGCGAGGAAGAAGCTGTTGCCGAGCAGGGTGACGTCGTCCGGGGAGACGGCGAATCCGGCCTCCTCCTGCGTCTCCTCCGCGGCGCGCCGGCGGACACCCGCCTCTCCCCGGTCCTCCGGCTCGAGGATCCCGGCGACCAGCTCCTCGAGGAGCAGGTACGGACGGGGATCGGGAACGGGCAGCGTCAGGCTCTTCCGGAAGTGCGCGGCCGGGCGGAGCCCCTTCCGGGTCAGCACCTCGATCCCGCGTGCGCCGCGGCGCCAGATGAGCACCGCGACCGCGTCCGGGATGGGCCGGTCCACCACGTCGACCCGGTAGTCGCGGGAAGTCGAGCCGTCGGCGTGCCGGTTGTGACAGACGAGCCGCTTGATGTGCAGGAAGCCCTCGTCGCAGCGCGAGCGCGCCGTGACGTCCTCCACCACCTCGATGCCGGTCACCACCTCGCGGGACGGATGATCCATGCCGTGGAGGATGCCACGCCGGGGCATCGGACCGCCGCAGGAGCTGCATGGAGTCGACATCCGGCCTGAGAGGCCCGAGCACACCGTCGGCACGGGAAGCCGGCTGACGGCGAGGGACTAGAGCGCGCGCTAGGCTCATCGAGATGAAGCTGGTGGCCACCGTGCGGCAGGCTGCGGACGTCGACGCTGCGGTCTCGGCACTCGTGTCCGCTGCGGGGATGACGGCCGCCGAGGCCAGGATGCGTCTGGCCCCGGAACCCCCGGCCCTGCTGGCTCGCCTTCCTGCGGACCGCGCGGCGGCCCTCGTCGAGGCGCTGGGCCGCACGGGGCTGGTCGCCCTGGCAATCGACGAGGGCGTCCCGGCGGAGAGCGACCGGTTCCGGGCCCGGCGCTTCGGCTTCGACGACGGCGAGGTCGGTTTCACCGATCGGACCGGTGCGACCCTCAGCCTCTCCTGGGATGCGGTGCGACTGGTGCTCCGGGGTCTGCGCACCGCGCGGACGACCACCGAGCACACCGAGACGAAGCGGACCGTCTCGGTGGGCCGGGCGGTGCTCACCGGCGGTCTGGTGATGACCCGGAAGACGACCTCGACCGTGCGCAGCTCGCAGGAGGACTCCGACCAGTTCGTCCTGATTCACGGGGATGGGGGCGAGCGGGTCATCCTCGCCGAGGCGACGGTCGAGTTCTAGGGCCTCGGTCCGCTGCTCCAGCCGTCGCGGACCGCGAACATGGGCGTCATCGCCGAGGAGCTGAAGCGACGCGCACCGCGGGCCTTCCATGACGACCGGCTCATCCGGCTCGGCCGGCGCGCCCTTCCCTTCGTCCTGGGGGGCGAGCACGCGGTGCGCGCGGGGGAGACCGAGGTGCGGCGGACCGACACCCGCGGCTCGGTGGACGTGCTGGCCGAGGTGCTGGATCGGGCGGTGCGGGCGGGGCTGCTCGGCACGTCCTGAGCTCCGGCGCGGCCAACCGCCACACCGTGGCCCGGTTCCCCGATCCTTTCGGTATGTGGAGCCGCGCCTGACATACAGAAAGGATCGCCGGGTCGAGGCGAGCGGCCGGGCGACGCGACGATGCATTCACGGTGAATGCATCCGCCGAGGACCCCGCCCCAAACGGCCGATCCTTTCGGTATGTAGAGCCGCGCCTGGCATACCAAAAGGATCGCCCGGGCCGGGCGCCCGAGCGGGGTGGTGGTCCTCAGCTCCGGACCGCCGTCGGAGCGCGGGGGAGGCAGTGCCGCGACGAGCGCGGGAGGTCGCGCATGCCGGCCGCAATGAGCACCCTGCCCCGCGCCAGGCACCTCTCGCGTCCCATCCGGGCCAGCGCCGCGAACCCGATCCGGCACCCCGATCGCCCCACCTGGGGCAACCGAGTTCCGGCCGTACGTCTCCGCACCGCTCCGCCGAGAGCGCTGATCCGTCGGCAGTCGCGTTCGTGCCTGCGGGTTTCAGGGCGGCCGGACAACTACCGCGAGCGGCCGGAGAGCCGCGCGGCCATCCGCGAGCAGGAACACGATTCCGATGCTCACGAGCGCCAAGCTCCAGATCTCCAGGACCCTCGTGGGACTCCAGTCCACGTCCTTCGCGAACCCGGGGTAGACCGACGCCGAGAGCACGACGTCCCAGACGACGAATGCGGCGGCGATGACGAGCACCCGAGCTCCCCAGCCTCTCCAGCGTTCCCGCGCGCTGATCCACCCGAGTGAGCTGAACAGGCCCAAGCCGACCATCAGCACGACCACTTTCGGTGAGTCACCGGCCAGCCGGCGCCCGCTCTCGGCGAATCCATTGGCGAGCAACCCCGGGGAGAGCACGGCGGCCATCCAGAAGCCCGTCGAGCTGCCCATCCCGCCGCTCCCTCACGCCGACGCCGTCATCCGCACCACCTCGGCGAACGCCGTCTGGGCGCTGGCCAGCTTCCGCACCGCCGCCTCGCGGAGCGTCCGCATGCCGGCCTTCCGCGCGAGCTGCACCAGCTCGGGCGTGTTCGCGCCCTGGGCGATGGCTTCGCGGATCTGCGGGGTCACCCCCATGATCTCGAACACGCCGGTCCGGCCGTAGAAGCCCGTGCCACGGCAGTGCACGCAGCCCGCGCCCTGGACGATCTGGACTCCGCCCGGGAGCAGTGGCAGCGGCGCGCCGAGCGCCAGCAGCTCGTCCTGCGTCAGGTTGTGCTCCTGGGCGCACCGGCTGCAGACCCGCCGGAGGAGCCGCTGGGCCATCACTCCCAGCAGGCAGCTGGAGAGAAGGAACGGCGGCACGCCGAGGTCCTTCATCCGGCTCACCGCCCCCACCGCGTCGTTGGTGTGCAGGGTCGAGAGCACCAGGTGTCCGGTGAGCGCGGCCTGGATGGCGTTCTCCGCCGTCTCCGGGTCGCGGATCTCGCCCACCATGATCACGTCCGGGTCCTGCCGGAGGATGTGTCGGAGCGCGTTGGCGAAGTCGAGCTCGATCTTCGGCTGCACCTGGACCTGGTTGAACCCGTCCCACACCATCTCGATCGGATCCTCGATGGTGGTGACGTTCACCTCCGGCCCGGCCAGCGCCTTCAGCGCCGAGTAGAGGGTCGTGGTCTTTCCGGAGCCGGTGGGCCCGGTGACCAGGATGAGCCCGTGCGGCTCGTCGATCCACGACTCGAAGAGGCCCTTCTCGTCCTCGTCAAACCCCAGCTGGGCGATGTCCTGCACCAGCGTCTCCGGGTCGAAGATGCGGATCACCACCTTCTCGCCGAAGGCGGTGGGGAGCGTGGAGACGCGGAGCTCGATCTCCCTGCCGTCCCGCTCGGTCTTGATCCGTCCGTCCTGCGGCCGTCGCTTCTCCGAGATGTCGATGCGGGAGAGCATCTTGATCCGGCTCACGATCGGAGGGTGCACCCCGGTGGGAAGCGTGTAGACCGGGTGCAGCACGCCGTCGATCCGCAGCCGGACCACGGTGCTGTCCCGCTTCGGCTCGATGTGGATGTCCGAGGCCCGGTTGTCGTAGGCGTAGCGGAGCAGGTAGTCCACCGCGTTGACGATGGGCTTGTCGGAGGCCTCGAGCTCCTTGCCTCCCGTGAGCGAGACCAGCTGCTCGAAGTTCTGGAGCTGCGTGCCCGTCGGCTGGGCGAAGTCCGTCGCCGCCTGGGCCAGCGTCCGCTTGAAGCCGTAGATGTCGGCGATGGCCTTGAGGATGTCCGCCTTCGCCGAGAGCACCGGCTCGATCGGCATCCCCGCGAGCCGGTGGAGGTTCTCCAGCAGCTCGCGGTCGAACGGGTTGGCGACCGCCACCACCAGCGCGCCGGCCTC
>RPRB01000046.1 GCA_003818285.1 Myxococcaceae bacterium | reverse complement strand
CCTCCAGCCGGACAGGCACGATGGCCCATCAGCACGGATAGCGTCTCAGCCGCGCCGGAAGCCATACCCAGACAGGCTCCTAGGGCGCGGCGGGCTGGGCCGCGCGCGCCTCCGCCTCGGCTGCCCGACAGAGGCGGAGGATGGCGTCGCCGACGGGCGCACCGCCCGGAGTCTCGATGCGGAAGCGGTGCGGCTCGCCCTTCCAGAGGAGGTTGTGGAGCCCGCCGATGAAGCGAAATCCGTCCGACTGGAGGTCGATGTCCACCCTCCCGGTCCGCCATGAGACCCGGCGCGTCCCCCGGACCGCGAACGTCTGACCATCGAGCGAGACTTGGCCCTCGGTCTCCATCGCGCCCGACTCGAGCAGCCGGCGCGCGCTGTTGGCGGTGTGCCGGAGGACCAGCTCGATCGGCCGATCCAGCTCCTCGCCGTCGCGGCGCCAGGTGCCTTGCAGGGCCTCGGTGAAGTCGACCGCCCCCTTTGCGGAGAGCCGTCTGGCCCAGTCGGGCAAGAGCATCAGCGCCTCGGCGCGCGACGATGTCATCACGACAGGGACCTCCCCTTGGTCACAGCAGGGGAGAGCAGACCACTTTGGGGGCGTGGGTTGTCAACGGACGCACCCAAAGTGAACCGGGGAATGTGCAGCCGATCGCTGCCGCGGCCCGGAATGCGAGTGAGTCCCGTGTGTTGCGGGCCCCGGGGCCGGGAACCTACAGTCCGCCGCCCGCACAACCCCAGGAGAAGCTTCTGAACATCGACATCCGTGCCCTGACCGAGCGGGTCCGGGAGGAGAGCGCGTTCGTGGATCTCCTCTCCGCCGAGGCGGGGAAGGTGATCGTGGGTCAGCGTCAGATGATCGAGCGGGTCCTGATCGGCCTGCTCTCCAACGGGCACGTGCTGCTGGAGGGGGTGCCCGGGCTGGCCAAGACGCTGACCGTGCGGACCTTCGCCGACGGGATCAGCGCCCGGTTCCAGCGGATCCAGTTCACGCCCGATCTGCTTCCCGCCGACCTGGTGGGGACGATGATCTACAACCAGCAGTCCGGCGAGTTCACCGTCCGGCACGGTCCCGTCTTCGCCAACGTCATCCTCGCCGACGAGATCAACCGCGCTCCGGCCAAGGTCCAGTCCGCGCTGCTCGAGGCGATGCAGGAGCGGCAGGTGACCATCGGCGAGCACAGCTACGCCCTGCCGAGCCCGTTCATCGTGCTCGCCACGCAGAACCCCATCGAGCAGGAGGGCACCTATCCGCTACCCGAGGCCCAGGTGGACCGGTTCATGCTCAAGGTGGTGGTGGGCTACCCGACCCGCGAGGAGGAGCGGGTCATCATGGACCGCATGGCGGGGGTGGAGGTCCCCCGGGCGACCCCGGTCGTGAGCCCGGAGCAGATCGCCCGGGCCAGGGAAGTCGTTCATCAGATCTACGTGGACGACAAGGTGAAGGACTACATCCTCGACATCGTCTGGGCGACCCGCGAGCCAGAGCGGTTCGGCCTGGCCAACCTCAAGGACGCGATCGACTTCGGGGCCAGCCCCCGGGCGACGCTGTTCCTGTCGCTCGCTGCCCGGGCTCACGCCTTCCTCCGCCACCGGGGCTTCGTGACGCCGGAGGACGTGAAGGCGGTGGGGATGGACGTGCTCCGGCACCGGGTGACGCTCACCTACGAGGCCGAGGCCGAGGAGCTGACGCCGGAGCAGGTGGTGCAGCGGGTATTCGACAAGGTCGAGGTCCCCTAGGCTGGGCGATGCTTCCCCGGGAGCTCATCCGGCGGATCCGCCGGCTGGAGATCGCCACCCGCCAGGTCGTCTCCGCGCTCCTGGCAGGGCAGTACCACTCCGTCTTCAAGGGTCGGGGGATGGCCTTCAGCGAGGTGCGGCCGTACCAGGCCGGGGACGACATCCGGTCCATCGACTGGAACGTGACCGCGCGCACCAGCGCCCCGCACGTGAAGGTCTTCACCGAGGAGCGCGAGCTCACCGTGGTGCTCCTGGTGGACGTCTCGGCGTCCGAGGAGTTCGGGTCGCGAGGGACGCGCAAGTCGGAGATGGCGGCCGAGGTGGCGGCGCAGATCGCCTTCTCCGCGATCGCGAACAACGACCGCGTGGGGCTCCTTCTCTTCTCCGACCGGGTGGAGAAGGTGATCCCGCCCCGGAAGGGCAGGAAGCACGTGCTCCGGCTGGTGAGCGACATCCTCTCCTTCCGGCCCGCGGGGAAGGGGACGGACCTCTCGCTCGCCCTGGGATGGCTGAGCAGGGTGACGAAGCGGCGGACGGTGCTCTTCGTCATCTCGGACTTCCTGCTCGACGGCTACGAGGCCCCGCTGCGCACCGCGCGGATGAAGCACGACGTCGTCCCGGTGGTGCTCAGGGATCCGATGGAGGAGGCCTTTCCCGCGCTCGGCCTGGTGGAGGTGGAGGACCCCGAGACCGGCGAGCGGGCGCTGGTGGACAGCTCCTCGCCGATGGTGCGCCGCGCGTTCCAGGCGGCGGTGACCAGGGGCAAGGCGGAGCGCACGCGGGTGTTCCGCAAGCTGGAGCTGGACTCGGTGGAGCTGCGCGCAGGGGAGGATCACGGGGAGGCCCTGGTCCGCTTCTTCCGCGCCCGCGCCCGGAGGCTCGCGGCGTGAGCGCCCGGCGTGAAGCGGTCGTCGTCGCCGCTCCCGGTGCCGAACCGGGGCCGTCGAAGGTGTTTGACACCTCCGGCGCCCGGTCGAAGGTGTTTGACACCTTCACGCGGCCTCTCGCGGCCCTCGTGCTTCCGGCGGTGGTCGCTCTGCTTCTCTGTCCCGTCGCCACGAGGGCCCAGCCGGCGAGCGTTGGCGCCCCGGCCGCCGCGGCCCCGGCGACTCAGACCTCCGCCGACGCGGGCAGCGAACGCGCCGTCGAGCCGCTGTCCGTCGACCGGCAGGTCATCCCCGACGCGGTCCGGCTCGGCGAGCCGTTCGTCTACCGGATCACCCTCCACCATCCTCCAGGGCAGCGGTGGGAGCTCCGGACGCCGCGCGACCTCGGCGGCTACGAGCTCCTGGAGCAGAGCCGGACGCGCTCGGAAGGAAAGACCGAGAGCACCACCACCTATCTCCTCAAGATGGCGCTCTTCCAGCTCGGCAGCCACGTGCTGCCCACGCTCACCTTCGACGTGCTGGACGCCAGCGGCGCCGGTGTGGCCCGCATCGATGGGCCGGACATCGAGGGGAAGAGCAGCCTGCCCAAGGACGCCGACCAGATCGGGGCCAAGCTGCAGGACATCAAGCCCAACGAGGACGTCCCGGTCCGGAGCTGGCGGCTGCTCTGGTGGCTCGCCGGCGCGCTGGCGGCCGCCGCGCTGGCCTGGTTCGCCATCCGCGCCTGGAACCGGCCGCGGCGGCCTGCTCCGGCCGCACCTCCGCTGCCCCTCGAGGAGCGCACGCTCCAGGCGCTCGCCAACCTCGAGGCGGAGGGCCTGCCCGAGCGGGGTCTCCAGCGCGAGTTCCACTTCCGGCTCAACGGTCTCGTCCGTGCGTACCTCGGCGAGCGTTTCGGGTTCGACGCGCTCGAGTGCACGAGCGGCGAGCTGCTCCGGGAGGTGGAGCGCCGCGCCCTGCCCGGAGTGGCCCCCGACCCGCTCCGCGCGTTCGTGGATCAGTGCGACGTCGCCCGTTACGCCCGCGGCGAGGTCCCGGCGCCCGCGTGCGCCGGCGCCCTCGCCTTCGCGCGCTCCCTCGTGGAGACGACCCGCCCGAGGCCGCCCCCGCCCGCGCAGGGGCCGGAGGTGGCGCGGGCATGACCCCGTTCACCTGGAAGAGCCCGGAGGCGTTCTGGCTCCTCCTGCTCGTCCCGCTCGTCGGCGGCTGGTCGATCTGGACCGCCCGCCGCCGGGTCGCAGCGTTGCGCTACCCGGTGGCCCGGGCGCTGGCCACCGGTGGCCCCGGGCTGCGCGGAGTCCTGCGCCGGGGGCTGCCTCTGCTCCGGATGTCGGCGGTGGCCCTGTCGGTCGTGGCGCTCGCCCGGCCCCAGACCGTCGGCGCGCGCGTGAGGGACCTCTCCGTCGAGGGCATCGACATCATGATCGCCCTCGACCTCTCCACCTCGATGGAGGCCGCGGACTTCCGGCCCAACAACCGGATCTACGTGGCCAAGGAGACCCTCAACGAGGTCCTCTCCAGCCGGGTCAACGACCGCATCGGGCTGGTGGTCTTCGCCGGCGCGGCCTACACCCAGGCCCCGCTCACCCTCGACTACGGGGTGCTCCGGGAGGTGGTGAAGCAGCTCCGCACCCGGGTGCTCGAGGACGGCACCGCCATCGGCGACGCGCTCGCGGTCTCGCTCAACCGGCTCCGCGACTCCGACGCCAAGAGCAAGGTGGTGATCCTCATCACCGACGGCGACAACAACGCCGGGCGCATCTCGCCGCTCGACGCCGCGGGGATGGCGAAGGCGCTCCGCATCCCGGTCTTCACCATCCTGGTCGGCAGGGGAGGCAAGGTCCCGTTCCCGGACGGCACCGACCTGTTCGGAAACCCGAGCTACCGGGATCTGGAGATCGCGGTGAACCCCGCGCTCCTCCAGCAGATCGCGAAGACCACCGGCGGCGAGTACTACCGGGCGACCGACCGCGAGTCGCTCCGGGCCGGCCTGAGCGCGGTTCTGGACCGGCTGGACAAGAGCAAGCTCCTCGAGGGCGGGGCGAGCGCCAACGCCAAGGAGGAGTTCCCGCCCTTCCTCCTCGCGGCCTTCCTCTGCGCCGGGCTGGAGCTGCTCCTCCGCTCCACCGTGCTCCGGGTGTTCCCGTGACGGAGCCGAGCGCCTGGCGCTTCACCGTGCTCGGGTACCCGGTGGGCCTCGGCGCCCCGGAGTGGCTCCTGCTGGGGCTCGTCGCGCTCGCGGTGGGCGCGGTCGCGGCGTTCGCCGCGTTCCGCCGGCGGTCGCAGGTCCGGCGTCTCCTCGGCGAGCGGCTGGGAGACAGCCTCGCTCCCGGCGTCGAGGTGGGCCGGCCGGTGGTGCGCGCGGCGTCCACCGCCCTGTCGCTGCTCCTCTTCTCGCTGGCGTTGAGCCAGCCCCAGTGCGGGAGCCGCGCGGAGCTCACGAAGAAGCGCGGCATCGACGTGGTGGTGGCGCTCGACGCGAGCAAATCGATGCGCGCCCGGGACGTCCTCCCCAGCCGGCTGGAGCGGGCGAAGCTCGAGCTCTCGACACTGCTGGACGAGCTCAAGGGCGACCGGGTGGCCATCGTCGCGTTCGCCGGGGACGCCTTCGTCCAGTGCCCGCTCACCTCGGACTACGCCGCGGCCAAGCTCTTCCTCCGCGCCATCGACCCGGACCAGATGCAGGAGGGCGGGACGAACATCGGCGCGGCGCTGGCCACCGCCCAGAAGGTGCTCGAGGGCGCCGACCGCGGGGCCAAGGACCGGGTGGTGGTGCTGCTCTCCGACGGCGAGGACCTCTCCGGAGAGGTGGGCGAGGCGACCGAGGCGCTCAAGTCTTCGGGAATCAAGGTCTTCACCGTCGGAATCGGGAGCACCACCGGCGAGCCGATCCCGGTGCTCGACAAGCAGGGCGACCGCACCGGCTATCTCAAGGACCCCGGCACGGGGCAGACGGTGCTCAGCCGGCTCGACGAGGCCGGGCTCGAGGCCATCGCCCAGGCCACCGGCGGCGAGTACTTCCACCGGACCGGCGCGGTGGCTGTCCCCGAGGTCGCCGCGCGCATCGACCGGCTGCAGAAGACCGAGCTCGAGAGCCGCATCACCGTTCGCTACGACGAGCGCTTCCAGTCCTTCCTCCTGCCCGGCCTCCTGCTGCTGGTGGTGGCAATGGCCGCCGGGTCGACGTGGCGCCGGCGGGGCTCCGGGGCGGCGCTCGGGGTGGCGCTGCTCCTCGCGGCACCGGCCCGCGCGCTCGGCCCCTTCGAGGCGAACCCTCCGTCGGTGGACCGCGGGCTGAGGGCCTACGACGAGGGGCGTTTCGAGGACGCGCTCCGCGAGTTCAAGGCCGCCGAGCAGGACGCTCCGGGGAATCCGGCGCTGGAGTACAACCGGGGCAATGCCTTGTACCGGCTGGGCCGGTACGACGAGGCGAGGGAGGCTTACCGGCGGGCGGCCGACTCCGCGGCTCCGTCGCTGAAGGAGCGGGACCTCTACAACATGGGCAACGCCCTGGCGCAGCTCGGCGACACCCAGGGCGCCATCGGGGCCTACCGGAAGGCGCTGGTCCTCGAGCCTCGGGACGAGGCTGCCCGGCACAACCTGGAGGTGCTGCTCCGGAAGCTCCCACCGCCGAAGTCGCAGGCTGGCGACGGTGGAACGGACGGCGGCCGTCCGGATGGCGGCCCGCAGGACGGTGGGTCGGACGGCGGGCAGGGCGATGGTGGCCAGGGTGACGGCGGGCAGTCCGATGGCGGCCAGTCCGGTGACGGCGGGACACAGCGCAGCGACGCCGGCTCGCGCGGCGGGGCGGATGCAGGGCAGGGTGACGGCGGTTCCCGGGCCGAGCAGCGCCGGGCCGGAGAGGCGGAGGATGGAGGCATGGACGCAGGCCAGCGTCCGCAGCTCCCGGACGCGGGGATGCCCGAGCCGGAGGTGCTCCGGGATGGCGGGGTGGGACGCGCGGGGGGCTTCGATCGGAACGAGGCGGAGCGACTCCTGGACGCGATGCGGCAGAACGAAAGGAATCTGCAGCTCTGGCGGTTCCAGCAGAAGAAGAGGCAGAGGAAGCCCGATGAGAAGGACTGGTAATCCCCTGGCGCTTGTCGCTCTCCTGGCCGCCGCCCCGGCGCTGGCCCTCGCCGCCGCGCCGCCGCCGGCCGTCACCCAGGAGGTGGACCGCACCGAGGTGGGGACCGACGACATCTTCGTCCTCACGGTCAGGGCGACGGACGTTCCCTCGGGCTCCTCGCTCCAGCTCCCGGACGTGCCGTCGGTGGAGACCATCGGCACGAGCCGCGGGACGGAGACCAGCATCCGGGTGGACTCCGGGGGACCCCGGGTACAGCAGGTCTCCACGCTCCGGGTGCGGATGCGGGCGCTGAAGCCGGGGAAGCTGGTGCTGCCACCGGCGGAGCTGCACGCCTCCAGCGGGGTGTTCCGTTCCCAGCCCCTCACCCTTACGGTCAAGGCGGGCCACGTTCCAGACCCGAGCGGCGGTCGCCCGCGGCCCGACGCGTTCGGGATGAGCCCGTTCGCGGAGGACGACGACAACCCCTTCGACGCGTTCCGCCGACGCCACCAGGCCGCCGGGGAGCGCGACCTCTTCCTTCGCGGCGAGCTGGACAAGAAGGAGGTCTACCAGGGAGAGCAGGCCACGCTGTCGCTCTGGATCTACGCCCGTGTCGACCTCAGCCGGGTAGACGCGGTCACCATGCCGAAGCTCGACGGCTTCTGGACCGAGGACGTCGAGACCCCGAAGGAGCTCAGCAGCGAGACGCGCATGGTGGACGGAGTGCCATACCGGGCTTACCTCCTCCGGCGCCTGGCGCTGTTCCCGGTGAAGTCCGGCCAGAAGGAGATCGGCCCGGTCGAGGCGGACATCACCACCGGGTTCCTCTTCGCCGGACGGCGCGAGCACCGGGCCTCCCAGCCGGTGAGCCTCAAGGTCAAGCCGCTGCCGTCCGGTGCGCCGCCCGGGTTCCAGCCCAGCGCCGTGGGAGCCTGGACGCTCGGTGCCGATCTCAGCTCGACACGGACCGAGCTCGGCACGCCGGTGACCCTCCGCATCACGGTGGAAGGCCGGGGCAACGTGAAGGACCTGGTGCTCCCGAAGCCGGTGGCGCCGCCAGCGCTGAAGCTCTACGACCCCACCATGACCGACAAGACGTCCACCGTGCGCTCTCGCATCCAGGGGCGACGGACCCAGGAGTTCGTGGTGCTGCCGCAGCAGACCGGCACCTTCGAGATTGCGGCGATGGAGCTCGCGTACTTCGACCCGGAGACCGGGCGGTACGAGAGAGCGCGCACCGCGCCCCTCACGCTGGCCGTGGTGCCCGGCGCCGGGGCGAGCGCGGTGGCCGCCACGCCTGGCCGAGCCGACGAGCCCACCGCGCGCAACGTGCTCGCCGCCACCGCGCTGCGGCCGCTCCGGGTGCAGCCGGTGCTGGACCGTCCGTCTCCTCCGTGGCGACAGGGGTGGTTCCTTGCATTGCTGGCGCTTCCGCCGCTGGCCTTCGCCGGCGTGCTCGCCGGCCAGGCGGTGCAGCGGCACCGAGCGCGGTCGGATCCCCGCGGGGAGCAGCGCCGTCGCGAGCAGCGGATCCGCGCACGGCTCGCGGCGCTTCGCGCCTCCGGGGAGGGCATGGGGGACGTCGCCTTCTCCCACGAGGTGGATGGTCTCGTGGGAGAGCTGCTCTCGCTCCGGCTCGGCACTCCGGTGACCGGCCTCACCCGGGATGCGCTGCGCGCGCGCCTCGCCGCCGCGGGGGCGCCCGTCGAGCTCCAGGCGCGGGTGGCGCGCATTCAGGATTCGTGTGACGAGGTCCGCTTCGCGCCCGGCGCCTCGCGGATGGATCGCGCGGCGGTGCTTGCCGATGCCGAGGCTCTCGCCGACGGCTGGGGAGACGCCTGATGGCCGGCGACGCCGAGCTGCTCTTCCAGCAAGGGATCCAGGCCTACGGTCGAGGCGACGTCGCGGCGGCCGAGGGCGCGTTTCGAACCCTCGTCGAGCAAAGTCACGACGGAGCCGACGTCCTGTACAACCTCGGCACCACCGCGCTCGCGCAGGGGAAGATCGGCGAGGCGGTGTACGCGCTCGAGCAGGCGCGCCGGGCCGGTGGCGGGTCGGACGTCGAGGCGAACCTCACCATTGCCCGGGGCCGGCAGCTGGATCAGCTGGTGGGCGCGCCAGGCGACGAGCCGTTCGTGGAGCGCGTGGCGGCGGCGACGTCTCCGGCCCTCGCCGGAGGCCTCTTCGCCGGGCTCTGGGCGCTCGGCTTCCTCCTCCTCGCGGTCCAGGTGGTGATGCGCCGGTGGCGTGGGTGGCTGCTCGGCGGGGCGGCCTCGGCGCTGATGCTCAGCGCCCCGGCGGCGGCGGTGCTCGGCGCCCACCTCTACAGCCGCGAGGCGGTCCAGGAAGGTGTGGTGCTGGCGCGCACCCTGCCGGTCCACGAGGTCCCCGAGCCGCGGAGCAAGGTCTCGTTCGAGCTCCACCCCGGGGTGAAGCTCCGGATGCTCGACCGGTCGGGCGACTTCGTCCGTGTGCGCCTACCGAATGGTCTGGAGGGCTGGACGGACCCTGCCGGGGTCTCGCCACTGCGTTGAGCCTGGCCCTCGCGGGCGCGGAGGACGTGCTAGACGTGCTCCGACCCTCTCGTGGACCCCCGCTCTCCGTTCCGGATCCTGGTCGTGGAGGACGAGCCCGTTATCCGGGAGCTCGTGCGGAGCATGCTCGACGACGGACCGGTCGAGGTGGAGACCGCCGGATCGGGACCAGAGGGCCTGCGCCGGGCGAAGGAGTCGCGCTTCGATCTGGTGCTGCTGGACGTGGTGCTCCCCGGAATGGACGGGCTCACCGTCTGCCGGATGCTGAAGGCGGATCCCTCCACCGCCTCCGTCCCGCTCTACATGCTGACTGCGAAGACGCGGCGGGCGGACCTCGAGGCCGCGCTCGCGGCCGGGGCGAACGGTTACATCCACAAGCCGTTCCGCGGCTCGGAGCTGATGGAGCTGGTGGAGCGGCTGCGCACCGGCGAGGCCGGGGCCCCCGGCGCGGGCTAGGGCAGCCGGGGGTGGAGGAAGCGGGCCAGGGCGAACAGGTCGTCCCAGTCCAGCCCGTCGAACTCGAGCGCGACCCCGGTTGGCTCCTGGCGCACCACCGAGCAGCGCAGCTGCAGGCGCCGGTCGCCCGGCAGCGCGAGGGCAACGGTGAGCGATTGACCGACGGGCGCGCGAAGACCGAGCACGCGCAGCCCGGCCAGCGAGATGTCCTCGGCCACTGCCTGGCGGATCATTCCCGGTCCCTTGACCTCGGCCGGCAGATTCGCGGCCACGCGCGGGTGCTGCCGTTCGCGGATGGAGTCGAGCTCGGGGGAGTCCGGCATCGCGGGGCTCCAGCAGTGGGACCGGCTGGAGTGTGAGGGAGGTTCTGGTCCCGAGCAACTTCCCACCCCACCCCAATCCCGTTTCCCGGGCGATCCGTCCCGGGGCCCGGATCCCTCCGCCTCCTCTTCCTCTCGCCGCCGCCCGGCACGCGCCGTGAACGGGCTCCCTCCGGGTCACCCCTGCCAGGGGAGGAGGACGGGATGGAGACACGGGTCATCACGCCGGCTGCAGCAACGCCACCGGCGCAGAAGAGAGGCTTCGGGGACATCCTCGGCTCGGCGCTGGGAGGCTTCGCCCGGGGAGCCGGGGGAGCGCTGTCGGTGCTGTCGCCGCCGGCGGCGCTGGTGGGGGGCATCGTCTCGGGCGTGGCGTCGGCCGTGTCTGCCCTTGCCGGGGGTGGGGGTGGCCCGCAGCCCATCCGCTCCGATGCGGACCTGCTCGCGCTCCTCTCGCAGCCGGGCGAGCTCAGCAGCCAGGACTACCTGCGCATCCAGCAGTACATGCAGGCCGAGGCGCAGCAGTTCACCGCCGTGTCCAACATCCTCAAGGTGCGTTCGGACTCGGCGAAGGCGGCCATCAACAACATCCGGTAGCCATGGCCATCGAGCGCATCGGCAGCGCCGCTCTCGTTCCTGCGCCGGAGCGGCCGCGTGTCGGCTCGCCGGCACGCTTCGACGTGAGGCTCGTGGAGCGTCCGGCGAGCTCGCCCCCGCGTCTGGAGGTGGAGCCGCGGCGGGTGGTTCCGGTCCGGCGCCCCACGGTGGAGCCGGGGGCGTGGCTTGGACGAGTCGCGGCGGCCCAGGCGCGGATGGACCGGATCCTCACGCTCGCCGCCTCCGGGCGAACGTTCTCCCCCGCGGAGCTGCTCTCGCTGCAGGCGGGCGTCGCGGAGGCGAGCCAGACCGTGGACCTCGCAGGCAAGGTGCTGGACCGGGTGAGCGGCGGAGTCAAGACGCTGCTCCAGACGCAGATCTAGGGATGCCCACCGACTCGACGACGCGGCTCGCTCTTTTCCCCCTGCTGGGGCTCCTGCTGCTCGGTCCGGCCTGTGCGGCGCGGGTACAGCACGCGCTGGACGAGCGGCAGGCCAACGAGATCCAGACCGTCCTCGTGGAGCGAGGGTTCCGCGCGCGGAAGGTGGTGGAGGACGGCCGGCCTCCGACCTGGGCGGTGGAGGTCCCGTCCGCCGACGCGGCCGACGCGGTGCGGGTGCTTGCCGAGCTCGGCCTGCCACGAGCGCGGCCGGCCGGAGTCCGCGAGCTCCTGAAGCCCGGCCTGGTGCCCGACCCGGTCGAGCAGCACGCGCTTCTCCTCGAGGCGCAGTCGGGAGAGCTCGCGCGAACGCTGGAGGCGGTGGACGGCGTGGTGTCGGCCCGGGTTCACCTGGTCCGGCCGCAGCCTTCGCGGGCGGGAACGCCCGCCGCGCCGACCAAGGCGGCGGTGTACCTCCGCGCGCAGCCTGCAGCAGCGGCCCATCTCCAGGCCATGCGCGGCGAGCTCCGGACGCTGGTGGCCGGCTCGGTCGAGGGTCTCGATCCGTCGGCGGTGACGCTGGTGGTCTCCGAGGTCGTCTCCACCGTTCCCCCGAGGCCGGGAGCCCCGGTTCGGTCGGGGTGGGCACCCGCGCTGCTGGGAGGACTGGTGCTCGTGCTCGGCAGCGCCACGGCCTGCGGCCTGCTCTGGGTGCGCCGCCGGAGGAACAGCGAAAGCGCGGCCGCGCCGCCACCGACCAGCCTCGCGCTCCGTCCCGTGGTTCAGGCCCCCCTCACACGCCGGGAGGTGGGATGAGGAGCAGGAAGCTCGGGGGCCAAGGACGGCGCCCCGCGTCCCCAACGCAGACGCCTCGAGCGCTCGACGAGCTGGTGTGCACGGTGGTCGCGCTCGACGGGGCGCGGGCGCCGACGCTGCTCTCCGGCCTGTCCGATGTGCTCCGGCACACCGCGCTGGAGCTCGTCGCGCGAGTCGAGCGCTGCGGCCGGGCCGAACGCCACGCGCTGCTGGCGAGCGCCTTCGCCGCTGGTCCTGCGGCGCTCGCGACCGGGCAGGACATCCCCGGCCGGCTCGGGAGCGAGGTCCGGAAGCAGCTTGCCTCCCGGGGGAGTGCCGCGGCGGTCTCCGGGTCAGGGAGGATGGAACGCTGGGCCCGACGCATCCTCCTCGAGGCTCCATTCCACACCGTTCCGCGATCGTGAGACACCGCCCGGTGTGAATCGTGGCGGTGTCCGCGCCTGGTGGCCTCGAACGACTACGTGTTCGTGACTCGGTGGAACGTCGAGGGAACCGTCCCCGAGGTGAAGGCCGTGCTCGGCGACGCCGCGTCGCTCCCGCGATGGTGGCCGTCCGTCTACCTGGAGGCCTGCGTTCTCCTGCCCGGTGACGCCCTCTGGGTGGGGAAGACGGTGGAGCTGCTCACGCCGGGGCGGCTGCCCTACCGGCTCCGCTGGCGCTTCGTCACCACCGAGGTGCGGCCGGACGGCTTCGCCCTGGAGGCGACCGGCGACTTTCGAGCGTCGCGGGGTGTGGATCCTCGTTTCAGCCGGTGAGCTGGCGGAGGTCACCTATGACTGGAGAGGTCGCGCGCGGTAGCCGCTGCTCCGCTCGCTGTCCTGGCTGCTGAAGCCCCTGTTCGCGGCGAACCACCGCTGGGCAAGGGTCCGCGGGGCGGGATCGCTCGCGCTCGAGCTGCGCCGCCGGCGGGCGCGGACCGAGGCCGAGCGCGGGGCTGTCCCGGACCCGCCTGGCCCGATGAGATGGGGAGGACGCGACCGCTGACTCGCCGCTGCTCGGGCCCGACCTCCTGGCCCCCGCGGCGGTGGCCGTGCGGCGACTCGCCGGCCCGAACCTCGCCCGGGAACCGTCTCGGGCGGCGCTGCTCCCGTCTCGGTCGCCGGACCTTGGACCGCGAGGTTCCTCGGGCCCTCCCTGGCCCGTGCCTCGCAATGGCTCCCGCCCGATGCGCGCGCTCTCCGCCCGGAGCACCCGGCTTCCCGTTGCCCGGCTCGCCGCCAGGCAGGTGGGGCGCGCGCGTGTTCTCCTGTCCCGGCGTTCGGAGCTGGTGGCGGAGCTCGAGACGCTCCTGGGAGCGGCGAGGTGCGCGCTCTCCGGTGCCCTTGGTGCGGATCTCCAGCTCACCGCCCGGATGGCGGACACGCCCGTGCAGCCCTCGCGCGCGCTCGGGCACACGGCGCTCCTCTGTGCCCTCGTGCTCGGGGGGCCGGGGGCCGACGCGATTCTCGAGCTGGACTCGCGGCTGGCCGCGACCCTGGCGGGATTGCGCACCGGTGGCGCCGCCCCGGACGTTCCCGTGCTCGCCACGACGCGATTCGAGCGTGCACTCCTCGCCGAGCTTCTGCTCACGGTGCTCGCCGCGCTTCGCGAGAGCGACGCCGCCGAGGCCCGATGGCGACCCCGGCTCGTCGAGGTAGGTCTCGCCCGGGCCGAGGCCGAGCGGCGGCTCGGCACCGGCCCGTCGCTGCTGGTCGAGATCGAGCTCGAGGGCCCGACGTTGCGCGGGCGCGTGGCGCTGCACCTTCCCGAGCTGGCTTTCCGGGCCGTGGCGCTCGGCGTCCCCGAGCATCGCGGCCCTCCGGGTCGGGTCATCGCCGAGGCACGGGTCGACTTCTCTCCGCGCGTCCGCTGCGGTGCCCTCTGGGCCTCCGATCTCCTCAGCCTCGCCGGCGCCGGGGTGGTGCTCCCGGGTGCTGGCCTCGCGGCGGGCGTGCTCCGCGGTCCGCTCTCGCTCGTGCGGCCGGGCGTGACCCTCACCGGCACGCTCGGGGCCGATGGCTTCCGGTTCGCCGCCGCCGAGCGGCGCTTCCCGTCCCAGGAGGTCACGCACGTGGATCCCACCCTGTCCGAGCTACCCGTCGAGCTCGAGGTGGAGCTCGCCCGACTCTCGCTGTCCCTGGCCGAGGTCGGCGCGCTCCAGCCCGGCGTCATCGTTCCGCTCCGGGTGAGCGCGGGCGACCCGGTCTTCCTGCGCGCGGGAGATCGCCGCATCGCTCGTGCCGAGCTGGTGGAGGTGGAGGGCGAGGTCGCCGCCCGGGTCCTGGAGCTCCTTCGGTGAGCGCGGGACATCCAGCACTCGCCGCCCTCGCCCGGCGGCCGCTCGCGCTCCTGCCGGCGCTGGGGGGCGCTCTCCTGATGCTGGGCGTGCTCGGGCCGAACCTGCGTGGAGCCGCCGCCGCCGTGCTGGCCGCTGCCGGCGCGCTCGCGCTCGCGGCTCGCTCCGGCACCTCCGCTCCCGCCGCGCTCCCGTCCCTGCGCGTGCTCGAGCGAGTCCAGGTCGGACCGCGGCAGGTGCTGGTGCTCGTGGAGACGGGCGGCCGGCGGTACCTGGTCGCCACCGGGGGAACCGTCACCGCGCTGCCGCTGGAGGAAGCGGGGTGAGAGGCGCCTGCGTGCTCCTCGCCGCCTTCTCTCTCCCCGAGCCGGGGCCCAATCCGGTGTCCCTGCTGCTCCTGCTCGCCGGGATGAGCCTGCTGCCCTTCCTCCTGGTGATGTTCACCAGCTTCACCAAGATCAGCGTCGTCCTCTCCCTCACCCGTTCCGCGCTGGGGACGCAGCAGGCGCCCCCCACGGTGGTGCTGACCGGTCTGTCGGCGGTGCTCTCGCTGGTGGTGATGAGCCCGGTCGCGGAGGCGATGCTCGAGCGCGTCCACGGCGAGCGGATGCCGGCGACGCCCGGGCCGGAGATGCTCCGGGTGGTGCGGAGCGCTGCGGAGCCGCTCCGCGCCTTCCTCCTCGCGCACGGCAGCCCCGAGCTCCGCGCGGAGTTCGCCGCGCTCTCCCGCGAGCTCCACGGCGGGGCCGAGGCGTCGGAGAGCGATCTCGCGGTCGTCGCCCCCGCCTTCGTCCTCTCCGAGCTCAAGCAGGCCTTCCAGATCGGCTTCCTGGTCTTCCTGCCATTCCTGGTGGTGGACATGGTGGTGGCCAACGTCCTCCTCGCGCTGGGCATGCAGTCGCTGTCGCCGTCTCAGGTGAGCCTCCCCTTCAAGGTGCTCCTCTTCGTCGCGGTGGACGGGTGGGCGCTCCTGGCCCGGAGCCTGGTGCAGGGATACCGGGGATGAGCACCGAGGCGCTGCTGGCCGTCGGCCGCGAGGCCCTGGTGCTGATGGTCCTCGCCTCGATGCCCCCGGTCCTCGCGGGCCTCGTCGTGGGCGTGGGGATGGGGCTGCTCCAGGCCGTCACCCAGGTCCAGGAGCCGACGCTGTCGGTGGTCCCGCGGCTGTGTGCCGCGCTGTTCGCGCTGGCCGTGGCCTTTCCCTGGATCGGCGGACACCTCCTCCGCTTCACCGCCGCGCTCCTCCAGGCCGTGGGGTCGGTCCGGTGATCCGCGCGCTCGCCGTGCTCGCCGAGGCGGCGCGGCCAGAGCTGCTGGCCTGGGGCCTCGCCTCGTTGCGGGTGCTCCCGGTCACTCTCCTCTGCCCGGTCATCGGAGGACAACTGATGCCCGCCCCGGTGCGGCTCGCGGTGGCCAGCGCGCTCGGTCTCGCGCTCCGCCCACTCGCCGGGGTCGTGCCGGGGCCCTCGCTCGAGGTCCTCGGTCGCTGCGCCCTCGAGGCAGCGGTGGGGCTTCTCGTGGGCATGGGTGCGGCGCTCCCCTTCGATGCGGCCCGGATCGGCGGGCGGCTGGTCGACCTGGTCCGCGGCACCTCTGCGGAGGCAACGCTTCCGGGAGTCGGGCACCGGGAGGCGGTGACCGGCGACCTGCTGCACCAGCTCCTCGTGTCGCTCGCGCTGGCGGCGGGAGCGCTCCCGGTGCTCGTCCGCGCCGTGGCCCGGAGCTACGCGCTCGTTCCGCTCGGCGGCGGGCTCGCGGACGCCGGGGCCCTCGCCATCGCGCGGCTGGTGGGCGTCGCGCTTGCCACCGGGCTGGCGGTGGCCGCTCCGGTCGTGGCGCTCAGCTGGGCGACCGATGCCGCGGTGGGTCTCACACTTCGCGCCGCGCCCGGGCTCGCCGCCACCGAGCTCGCCACGCCGGTGCGCATCCTCGGCGGCGCGACCGTGCTCTGGCTATCGCTCGGGCTGGTCGCGGAACGCCTGCTCGGCCTCGCGCTCTCTGCGGAGTGGCTGCCGGGGGTGCTCGGCCGATGAGCAGCGACCGCACCGAGGAGCCCACTCCGCGTCGACTGCGGCAGGCCCGCGAGCGGGGGCAGGTGCCGCACAGCCGTCTCTTCTCTGGGAGCCTGGTACTCGCCGGAGGAAGCGCCGGGGCGGCGCTGAGCCTGGGTGGAGCCACCGCCGAGGTCCGTGCCTGGACGGCGGCGCTGCTCGCGCACGGCGCTGGAGTCCCGGCGGCGCTGTACCAGGCGCTCACCCTCCTGGTCCGAGCCTGCGCCCCGGCCCTCGGCGGCGCGATGCTCGGCGCGGTCGTGGCCGGGCTGGCGACGTCCGGCTGGGCTCCGACGACGGCGGTGCTCGCTCCCCGGCTGGAGCGGATCGACCCGCTCGCCGGGCTGCGGCGCCTCCTCACCTGGCGCACGGCGGCCGAGCTCGGCCGGTGCCTCGCCATCGGGCTGCTCCTCGTGGGTGTGCTCGTCACCGGGGCCTGGGCCCTGCTTCCCCCGGTGATCCGGCTCCCCCGCATCGAGGCACCCGCGACCGGTCTGGTCCTGCTCCGGTCGGACGCGCTCCGGGTCTGGAGCCGGGCGCTTCTCCTGGCGGCGGCGATCGGGGTCGTCGATCTCATCTTCGCGCGGCGGCGCCACCATCGCTCTCTCCGGATGAGTCGCGACGAGGTCCGGCGCGAGCACCGGGAGCAGGAGGGGGATCCCCGCCACCGTGCGCACCGCCGTGCCGCGCACCGGCAACTCGTGCTCGCGGGCCGCGCCCCCGGCGTGAAAGCGGCCTCGGTCGTGGTGGTCAACCCCGTACACGTCGCGGTCGCCCTGCGCTGGGCTCCCGAGGAGTGCGAGGCGCCGTACCTCGTCGCGCGCGGGCGGGCCCGGGAAGCGGCCGCCATCCGTGCCGAGGCGCTGGCGCTGGGAATCCCCGTGGTCCGCGACGTCGCGCTCGCCCGAGGGCTGGTCCAGTACGACGTGGGCGAGGAGGTTCCCGAGGAGCTGTACCGCGCCGCGGCCATCGTCCTGCAGCACGCTCTCGACCGGACGGAGGCGGCCCGATGATCGCCCGTCTTCGCCGGGCTCTGGCGAGCATCCGACGCCATCGGGAGCTCCTCCTCCCGTGCATGGTCGCCGCCATCCTCGGAGCGCTGGTCGTCCCGCTTCCCGCCTGGCTGCTCGACCTCGGGCTCGCGCTCAACCTCGTCGCCGCGGCCGCGCTGCTGGTCGCGGCGCTTCGCGCGGCGGGCCCGCTGGAGCTCAGCGCGTTCCCGACGCTGCTGCTGGTGACGACGCTCCTCCGGCTCGCGCTCAACGTGTCCTCCACCCGTCTCGCGCTGGCCGAGGGACACGCCGGCGCGGTCATCCAGGCGTTCGGCGAGTTCGTGGTCCGGGGCGACTACGTGGTCGGTGGGGTGGTCTTCGCGGTGGTGACGCTGGTGCAGTTCCTGGTGGTGGCCAAGGGTGCGGAGCGTGTGAGCGAGGTCGCCGCGCGCTTCACCCTCGACGCCATGCCCGGCAAGCAGATGGCCATCGATGCCGACCTGCGAGCCGGGCTCATCGACCAGGGCGTCGCACGGGAGCGCCGCCGCAGCCTCGAGCGCGAATCGCAGATGTTCGGCGCCATGGACGGCGCCATGAAGTTCGTGAAGGGCGACGTCCTCGCCGGCCTGGTCATCGTCCTGGTCAACCTGGTGGGCGGCGTGCTGGTGGGAATGCTCCAGCGCGGTCTCGAGGCGCAGGAGGCGCTCGCCCGGTACGCCCTGATCGCCATCGGGGACGGCCTGGTCAGCCAGGTGCCCTCGCTGTGCATCGCGGTGGCCGCCGGGCTGGTGGTCACCCGAGTGGCGCCGGGGGAGGAGGGGCAGGGGCTCGGCGACGACATCGGGGCGCAGCTGTTCGGCAGCCGCAGCGCGCTCTACCTCCTCGCCGGCGTGGCGGGCGCGCTGGCGCTGGTGCCGGGGATGCCGCAGCTGACCTTCCTCGGCCTCGCTGGTGCGCTCGCCGCCCTCGGACACCGGTGGTGGCCGTCGCCGGCGCAGGCCACGGTGGCCGCGGAGGCCCCCTCGACTCCGCCCGCCCCCGGCGCAGCTCAGACCGAGACCTCGGAGACGGTGGCGGTCTCGCCGCTCGCCCTCGAGCTCGCGCCCGGCTGGATCGACGCTCCCGGTGGCGCGCGCCCCTTTCAGGAGGCGCTTCGCCGCATGCGAGCAGCGCTCGAGTCCGAGCTGGGCTTCCGGATGCCGGGGGTGCACGTCCGCGCCGGCGCAGCGCTCCCGGACGGCACCTACCGCATCCTGGTGGACGAGGTCCCCGCCGCGTCCGGGCGCCTGCCGACGACGGGTCTGCTGGTGCGGAGCGCGGCGGCCGAGCTCGGCTTCCTCTCCATCGAGGCGGAGCCGGTGGAGGACCCGTTCACGGGCCGGCCGCTGGCCCGGGTCCCGGAGCCGGCGCGCGGGCGGCTGGAGCTCGCGGGCCTCGAGCCGCGTCCGCCTGCGGAGGTGGTGGTCGAGCACCTGGCGAGCGTGGCTCGCCGGCACGCGCCCTCGCTGCTGGGGCTCCAGGACGTGCAGCTGCTGCTCGACGGCCTGGAAGCGCGCTGCCCCGCTCTGGTGCGTCCGGTCCTGGAGAAGGTGCCGCTCCCGGTGCTGACAGACGTCCTCCGGCGCCTCCTCCACGAAGGGGTCAGCGTCCGGAACCTCCGCGGGGTCCTGGAGACGCTCGCCTCGCCCGCCGTGGAGGGCGATCCCGCGGTGCTCGCCGAACGATGCCGACAGGCCCTTGCACGGTGGATCAGTCACCGGCACGCCCCGTCGGGCGCGCTCTTCGCCTGGCTGGTGGATCCGGCGCTCGAGGAGACGCTCCGTACCCGCACCGTCGACGGCGCGCCTGCGCTCGAGCCCGAGCGGGTGCAGGCGCTGCTGGAGGCGGTGGCCGCGCTGGTGGAGGACGGTCGCGCGGTCCTCCTGGCCTCGGGCGACGTGCGGCGTCCGCTGCGTGCGCTCTGCGAGGGCGCGTTCCCGGAGGTGGCGGTGCTGGCGTACGCCGAGCTGGACCCGGCGCTCCGGGTCAAGCCGCTCGGAAGGCTGTCAGTCTAGGCTAGGCCGCGTCCTCGTCCGTCGACGACCCGTCCGCCCGCGCGGTGGTGGGGTTCGCCCGGTTGACCCGGTCGCGCAGCTCCTTGCCGGTCCGGAACAGCAGCCCACGCTTCGGCTTCACCGGGATGACCTGGCCGGTCTTGGGGTTCCGCCCCTGGTAGCCGTCGTAGTGCTTCACGTGGAAGGCCCCAAGCCCGCGGATCTCGATGTTTTCTCCCCGGCAGAGGGCGTCCTTCATCGATTCGAAGATCGTCTCGACGGTTGCCTCGGCCTGCTTCTGGGTGATCCCGCGCTTGGACACGAGGATGTTGATGAGGTCGCTCTTCAGCATCGCCCCGGACGCTCCCTCGGCAGGTCGCTAACCCGCCAGTAATCCTGGACACTTGCAGAATCCAGCGCCACATGCAAGCTGGCGGCTGCGACAAGCTGCGGCAATGCCTCAGGATTTTGGTGTAGGCGGCCGACGCTCGAGGTCGGCGAGGTCCACCCACGACCAGGACTCGAGGCGGCGGGCGGCCTCGACGTCGGCGGAGAGCAGGACGGCGTCAATCTGCGCCAGGTCACGCGCAGGGATCGTGGGGTCCGGTCCCTCGGGAGTGCCGAGCCCGGTTCCCCACAGCGCCGCCGTCACCTGGCCGAGGGTGAGCTGGGCCGGGTCGCTCGCCGGGCTCCATCCGGAGTGCCGGCCCTCGTGGACCAGGTCGGCATCCCGGAGCGCCTCGAGGATGGGCTGCACAACGTCCTCGGGAAGCTCGATCTCCCGGGCGAGCGAGGCCTGGTCCGGGGCGCGCTGCTGGTCGAGCCAGGCGCGGGTCAGATGCTGGACCACGCGCACCGCCGCCAGCTCCCGGCCCCGCGGATGGTTGACCAGCGCCGGCCAGACCGACTGGAAGCGCGCGTGCTGGATCGCATACGCGAGCCGGGCCCCGGCGAGGACGATGAGCCAGCTGAGGTAGAGCCAGAGGAGGAAGAGGGGGATCGCCCCCAGCGAGCCGTAGAGCACGCCGTAGCGGAAGGTCTCGGCGGCGAAGCTCCCGTAACCGGCGCGGAGCGCGGTCCAGAGCAGGCCGGCGACCGACGCACCGATGAACGCCGGGATCCAGCGAACCCGGCAATTGGGAGTGACCACGTAGAGGAGGGTGAGGGCACCGGTGGCGGTGAGCATCGCCACGACGGAGAGGATCTCTCCCCGGAAGGGGATGCCCGACTCCTGGAGGAGACGCCGGAGCAGCGAGTTGGCCGAGACGGCGGTCCCGAGCAGGAGCGGGACCGAGATGAGCGCCGCCAGCCAGACGAGGACCCGCACCGCCCACGGGCGGTTCTCGCGGACGTTCCAGACTTCGTTGAGCGCGTGGTCCAGCATCCGGATGAGGGGGACGGCCGCGACCACCAGGGCGATGAAGCCCACCCCGCCGGCCATCCTGGCCGAGGCGTCGGTGAGGATGCCGCGAAGGGTCGCCAGCGTGCTCTCCGCGAGCCCGGGCGAGAGCAGCCGCAGCACCAGCCCCTCCATGCGGCGCTCGAAGCTCTCCTCGGCGAGCTCGCGGAGCAGGACCAGACCCACCACCGCCAGCGGCACGAGGGAGAAGATGCTGATGTAGGTCAGCGCGGCGGCGCGCAGCCCGAGGTTCTCCCCGCGATACCCGGAGAAGACGGCGCGGATGCGGCGCGCAGCCTCGGCGGACCTGCGGGGGGTGAGGGCCGCCGCCGTCACCGTTCCGCCCTCAGACTCCGGGCGCCTTGTCCGCGCCCACGGTTGGAGGGGTGGGAGTGCCCTCACGCCGCTCGCGTTCGCCCCGATCGCCTCGGTCACCCTTTTCGCCGCGTTCGGTCCGATCACCTCGGCCTCCGCGGTCGCCGCCGCGTTCGCTGCGCTCTCCTCGGTCGCGATCACGGCCGCCGCGGCGGTTGCGCCCGCCCCTCTGCCCGCGGTCCCGGTCGCGGTCGCGGGCCACCGGCTCGGTGCGCTCCATCGGAAGGCCCACGCCCTCGGGTGCGCGGAGCGTGGACGAGGAGGACGCGACCTTGTGGTCCTCGCCGTGGGCGCTCCGCCCGTAGAGGTCGTACTGCTCGCGGTGGTAGTTGGTCTGTTGGCGCACCTGGATGGTCTTGTTGTACCGGTCCATCAGGTGCCGCAGCTCCTCCCGCTCCTCGCTCTGGAGCAGACGGGCGACCTCGACGTTGCAGTTCACCACCAGCGTCGGGTCCTTGAAGTTGGGTGCCTCCCGCCGCACCTCGCGGAAGATCTCGTAGGCCACCGTGGTCGCGGCCTTCACGAACCCCTGTCCGCCGCAGTAGCCGCAGTCCTCGTGCAGCATCCGGCCGATCGATTCGCGCACCCGCTTGCGGGTCATCTCCACCAGGCCGAGCTCGCTGATGCGGAGCACGTTGGTCTTCGCCTTGTCACGGCCCAGGGCCTCCTGGAGTGACTTGAAGACCTTGTCGCGGTTCTGCGGCTTCTCCATGTCGATGAAGTCGCAGATGATGATCCCGCCGATGTTGCGCAGCCGGAGCTGGTAGACGATCTCCTTGGCCGCCTCCATGTTGATCTTGGTGATCGTCTCCTCGAGGCTCTTCTTCCCCACGTAGCGCCCGGAGTTGACGTCGATCGCGGTGAGCGCCTCGGCCTGGTCGATGATTAGGTACCCGCCGCTCTTCAGCCACACCTTGCGCTGGGTGGCGCGGCGGATCTCCTGCTCGATGCCGTAGCTGTCGAAGATGGGCTCGTCGGAGTCGTGGAGCACCACGCGCTGGGCGAGCGCCGGATCCTGGGCGGTGACGAAGCCGAGGATGCGCTCGTACTCCTCGCGCTCGTCCACCACCAGCTTCTCCACGTCGGCGGCGAACAGGTCACGGGTGGCGCGGAGGATGAGGTCCAGGTCCGGGTGCATCAGCCCCGGCCCCCCGCGCTTCTCGTTCTTGCGGACCACCTGGTTCCAGATCTCGATCAGGAACCGGATGTCGCTCTCCAGCTTGGCCTGGGGGACGTTCTCCGCGACGGTACGGACGATGAAGCCGGTTCCGGGTGGCCGGAGCCGGTCGACGATCTCCCGAAGACGGCGCCGCTCCTTCTCGTTGGAGATGCGGCGGCTGATGCCCACGTGGTCCACGGTGGGCATGAAGACCAGGTGCCGGCCGGGGATGCTGATGTGCGAGGTGAGGCGGGCGCCCTTGCTGCCGATGGGGTCCTTGGAGATCTGGACCACCACCTCCTGACCCACCTTGAGGAGGTCCTCGATGCGGACCTCCTTCCTCGGCTTCGGGCGGTCGTCGCGTCGGTCTCCCTTTCCGTGACCGTTCCGGCCTCGGTCCCGGTCCCGGCCACGCTCCTGCTGCTGACGCTCGCGGAGCTCGCGCGGTGCCCGGCGCTCGCCCTGCTCCGTCCGGCGATCGCGGGGCTGCCCGCGCGCCGGTGGGGAGGCGGACGTCGCAGAAGAGGTCGCTCCGGCCATGTCGTTCTCGCCGCCCGCGGAGGAGGCGTCCGTGGGCGCGGGGAGCGGAACCACGGCGGGATCGGGCGCGGGGAGTGGAATCGGAGCGTCTGCCATGCCCCCTCCGGCCGTGGAGACCGGAGCGGCGATGGCCTCGCCGGCGGTGGCCAGTGCAGGCTCCCCACCGGGCGCCGTCTCCGGCGGCGAGGCGGGACGGTCGAGCGCGGCCGCGTCCGTGGAGTCGCCCGGCTCCTCGGCGCCGGCCTCGTCCGCGTCGTCCGCGTCGGAGGCTTCGTCGTCGCCGATCTCCTCGGCCTCGTCGAGCCCCGGGGCGCCGCCTTCGCTGAAGGCGGCCGCGTGCGCCGCCTCGTGCAGGGCGTCGGCGTGGGCATCCACGTGCTCGACCTCGGCATGGAGGGACGGCGGCTCCACCGCGACCGCCGCCGGGCTCGCCTCCTCGAGATCGTCCGGGACCTCGGGGGCGTCCTCGTGCTCGCCCTCGGTCAGCTCGAACTGCGCGCGGGCGAAGTCCGGGTCGTAGACGACGTCGGAGACGTAAAGGAAGGCGGCCTTGTCGAGCCCGATGTCCACGAAGGCCGCCTGCATGCCCGGGAGCACCCGGACCACGCGGCCCTTGTAGATGTTGCCGACGACGCCCTTGTCCTTCTTACGCTCGAGATAGAACTCCGCGATGTGGCCGTTCTCGACGAGCGCCACGCGCGTCTCGCGGCCGGCCGCGTTGATCAAGAGGATGCTGCCCATGGGGGGACCCCGTGCGCGCACATCCGGACTCGCCGTCCGCCGGACGGGTGGCGGCGGAATCGAGCGGTCCAGGAAGGCGCGGGAAGGGAGCGTCCCCTCGTGGACCCACCCGCGCACACCAAGGGCCACCTGGGCGGTGCTCGGTCGTCGGACGCAGGGGGTTCACGAGAGTCAGGACGCCCTCGAAGTGCTCTGATGTTGCTACCTGCGGCCAGTGGCCCCGGGTCGGGGTTCGCCGGGGTCTCGCCCTCGGCGGCCCGGGGTGGTGCGCCGCCCGTTGCGGCGTCCCGCGGACGCAGGTCCCGTCAAAAAATCCCTTTCAGTCCTTATACTTGCAGAGACGGCCGCCCCGCGCAAGAGATCTCGCAAACCCTGCGGATCCTCGAGGAGGCCCGCCCGGCCGACGCCTCAGCAATCGGCGATGGAGGGTTGCCTGCTTCCCGGGCGGGCGGGACGGGCGCGCGTCTCACGCTTCAGCCGGAGCGCCACCCAGCTCTCGCCGAGGAGCGCCCGCCTGTCGTCCACCAGACCCAGGTCGAGCCCTGCCTGGCGCACGATGTTCTCATCGAGGGCGCTCGACCCCTCCTCCCACGCGACCCAGATGCGTCCGGGGAGGGTGATGGAGCGGGCCAGTGCCGGCAAGCGGGAGAGCAGCTCCCCCGCGCTCCGGGCGAAGTAGAGCACCACGTCGAGCCCGGTCTGGGCGGTGACCAGGAACTCCACGCCGTCCGGGAGCGGATTCAGACGCACCACGAACCCGGGCGGCGGGTTCACCACCGAGACCTTCGAGCCGGCCCGGATGCCGAGCACTCCGCAGAGATGGCTCACCTCGAGGTCCCCACCTGGAAGCCGCGATCCAGCCCGGTGGCGGAGACGCGGGTGACGTGGACCTCCTCGACCGTCGCGGCGGGCGGTCCGCGCTGGCACCAGGCCACGAAGGCGTCCACAGCCTCCGGCGGGCCCTCGGCCCGAGCTTCCACGGTGCCGTCCATGCGGTTCCGCACCCAGCCGGAGAGCCCGAGCCGGCTGGCCTCGGCCACGGCGCGAGCCCGGAAGGCGACGCCCTGCACGCGTCCGACGACGACCAGGTGAACGGCCGAGTGCTCCATGGAAGTCGCTCCTCTACGACGCCGCGGCGAGGAGGTCCAGGAAGGCCCGCTCGTCGAGCACCTTGACCCCGAGCTCGGCTGCCTTCTTCAGCTTGCTCCCGGAGTCCTCGCCCGCGACCACGAAGTCGGTCTTCCTGGAGACGCTGCCCGAGACCTTCCCCCCGCGCCGCTCCACCTCCTCCTTCGCCTGGTCGCGAGTGAGGGCAGCCAGGGTCCCGGTGAGCACCACCGTCTTGCCGGCGAAGGGCCCCCGCCAGGTGTCCTCGGGAGGCTGCGGCCCCACCCCGGCCGCGAGCAGCGCCTCGATGCCCTCCCGGTTCTGCGGCTCGGAGAAGAAGCCGGCCATGACCTTCGCCATCTCCGGACCGACGTCCTTGACCCGGGTCAGGGCCTCCGCGTCCGCATCGTAGAGCGCGCGCACGTCCCGGAAATGGTCGGCGAGCGCACGGGCCGTGGCGTCCCCCACGTGGCGGATGCCGAGCGCGTAGAGGAACCGCCGCAGCGGGGGGCGCTTGCTCCGCTCCAGCGCGTCGAGGAAGTTCTGCGCGCTCTTCTCTCCCATCCGCTCGAGGCCGGTGAGGGTGGGGAGGTCGAGCCGGTAGAGGTCGGCGGCGCGCTTCACCAGCCCCGAGTCGACGAGCTGCGCGGCGAGCTTGTCCCCCAGGCCCTCGATGTCCATCCCCCCGCGGCTGGCGAAGTGCTGGAGCCGGGCCTGGAGCTGCGCCGGGCAGTCGAGGCCGGTGCAGCGAAGGATGGCCCCGTCCTCGTCCATCACCGCCGCGGCGCCGCACACCGGGCAGTGGTCGGGGAAGGCGTACTCCTTCTCCGTGCCGGTGCGGACCGAGTCGATGACCTTCACGATCTCCGGAATCACGTCCCCCGCGCGGCGGACGAACACCTGGTCTCCCACCCGCACGTCCTTGCGCTTCAGCTCCAGCGGGTTGTGGAGGGTGGCCCGGGAGACGGTCACCCCTCCCACCTGCACCGGGGTGAGAAACGCCACCGGGGTGAGGGCGCCGGTCCGGCCCACGTTCACCTCGATGGCCTCCACCTTCGTCCGTGCCTCCTCGGGGGGGAACTTGTAGGCGATGGCCCAGCGCGGGCTCTTGCTGACCTGCCCCAGCCGGCGGCGAGCGTCCTCGCCGTCGACCTTGACCACCATCCCGTCCACCTCGTAGGCGAGCGCGTGCCGGCGGGCGAGGAACGCGTCGTAGCTCTTCCGCACCCCCTCGAGCCCGATCACCGTGCGGTTCTCGGGGTTGACCGGGAAGCCGACCGCCTCGAGCCAGGCCAGCTTCTCCGCGTGGCGGGGGAACGGGGCCGTGCCGGCCTCCTCGCCCCAGCCGCCCATCTCGTAGGCGAAGAAGGACAGTGGGCGGGAGGCGGTGATGGCCGGGTCCAGCTGCCGGAGCGAGCCGGCGGCCGTGTTGCGCGGGTTCACGTACAGCGGCTCGCCCTCCTGCTCGCGTCGGGCGTTGAGGCGGGCGAAGTCGGCCCGGCGGAGGAAGACCTCGCCCCGCACTTCCACCCGGGAAGGAATGGCCGGACCCTTCTCCGGCCTCCGGAGCGCGAGCGGCACCACGCGGATGGTGCGGAGGTTCGCGGTGACGTCCTCGCCCACCGAGCCATCTCCGCGGGTGGCGCCCTCCACCAGCTGCCCGTGCACGTAGACCAGCTCCACCGCCAGCCCATCCAGCTTGGGCTCGCACACGTAGGGAACGTCCTCCGGTCCGAGCACCCGGTGCACCCGGCTATCGAACTCCGCCAGCTCCTCGTCGGAGAAGGCGTTGGAGAGGCTCAGCATCGGGACGCGGTGGGTGACCGGCCGGAACCTCTCGGAGGGGGCGCCGGCCACCCGCGCGGTGGGGGAGTCCGGGGTCCTCAGGGCGGGGAATTCCGCCTCCACCGCCTGGAGCTGACGGACCAGCGCGTCGTATTCGGCGTCGGTCAGCTCCGGGTCGTCCAGGACGTAGTAACGATGGTCGGCCCGGGCGATCTGCGCCTTCAGCTGCTCGGCTCGGACTCGGGCGGTGTCGGCGTCCACGGGTGAGGGTCGAGGGGTGCGCACCCCGCTCCAGGTCTTCTTGACACTGGGGAGGTCGGTCAATAACGTCCTTCTCACCCGTGGGTGACGTGGAAGTCCACCGTCCGCGGGCCCTCAACTCCGCACCGGCCACCGCGTTTTGAAGTGAGCGCCTCTCGCTACTGTCGGGGCGCCGAGCGGCTGCCGGGTCGGAAGAAGTTCCCCCGCTCCCTCTCTCCGTGGCCGGGGGTGCACGTTTCCCATGCGCAAAGCTCGATCCAGTAAAGAGAAGCCCGCGGACCTCGAGGTCGCCCCCGAGGAGTCCACCGAGTCCGCTCCCCGCCGCAAGGGGGGACGCCGCCGGCGTGAACCCGAGGCGACCGACGGGGAGACCAACGGGGTCGCCGAGGAAGGACAGACCCCCCTCCGACCGGTGCTCACCGCCATCTCCCGGCCGGTCCGGGACGACGACCTGAACGCCGTCCCCGAGGACCCGTCCGCGCCGCCGGTGATCGCCGAACGGCCCGAGCCGGCGTCCGAGCCCGGGCCGTCGGTGGTCACCGGTCCAGATGGCACACCGATGCAGGTGCTCCGCCTCAACGACCTGAAGCGGATGAAGATCACCGAGCTGTCACACATGGCCCAGGACTTCGGGGTCGAGGGGACGCAGGGGCTGAAGAAGCAGGACCTCATCTTCGCCCTCCTCTCCGGCATCGCGGACAAGAAGTTCGAGGTGCATGCCGAGGGCGTCCTGGAGCTGCAGTCCGACGGCTTCGGGTTCCTCCGGAGCGCCGACAGCGACTACCAGCCGAGCCCCGATGACATCTACGTGAGCCCGAGCCAGGTGCGCCGGTTCAACCTCCGGCCCGGAGATACGGTCTACGGCCCCATCCGCCAGCCGCGCGAGGGGGAGCGCTTCTTCGCCCTGCAGAAGGTCGACAAGGTCAACTTCGTCGACCCGACCAGCAACGAGGCGAAGGACCGGATCCTCTTCGACAACCTCACTCCGCTCTACCCGACGCGGAAGCTGAACCTCGAGTTCGACGGGTCGGAGATGACGACCCGCATCATCGACCTCTTCACCCCGATCGGCCTGGGGCAGCGCTGCCTCATCGTCGCCCCGCCGAAGGCGGGCAAGACGGTGCTCCTCCAGAACATCGCCCACGCCATCGCCCAGAACCACCCCGACATCTTCCTCATCGTGCTGCTCGTCGACGAGCGCCCGGAGGAGGTGACGGACATGGAGCGCAACGTCCGGGGCGAGGTGGTGAGCAGCACCTTCGACGAGCCGGCCACCCGTCACGTGCAGGTGGCGGAGATGGTCATCGACAAGGCGAAGCGCCTGGTCGAGCAGAAGCACGACGTGTGCATCCTGCTCGACTCGATCACCCGCCTCGCCCGGGCCTACAACACCGTGGTCCCCCCCTCGGGGAAGATCCTCTCCGGCGGCGTGGACTCCAACGCGCTCCACAAGCCGAAGCGGTTCTTCGGCGCCGCGCGGAACATCGAGGAGGGCGGGAGCCTGACCATCATCGGCACCGCGCTCATCGACACCGGCAGCCGTATGGACGAGGTCATCTTCGAGGAGTTCAAGGGCACCGGAAACTCGGAGATCGTCCTCGACCGGAAGCTGATGGAGAAGCGGATCTTCCCCTGTCTGGACATCAACAAGTCCGGAACGCGCAAGGAGGAGCTCCTGCTGCGGCCCGAGGACCTCATCCGGGTCACCGAGCTCCGCCAGGAGTTGCACACCTTCACGCCCATCGAGGCGATGGAGGTCGTTCTCAAGCACAT